>NZ_JAOCCT010000010.1:0-141443 GCF_029840555.1 Stenotrophomonas sp. GD03877
TACGGCGAAAAGCAGTCGAGCATGGCTCGACTCTACAGAAGCGGTCAGCGCGGCTGCTTCACCGGCAGTACCACGCGGAAGCGCGAGCCGACGCCCGGGGTGCTGTCCAGGTCGATGCGGCCGTGGTGCTTGTTGATGATGCTGTAGGAGATCGACAGGCCCAGGCCGGTGCCGCTGCCAACGGGCTTGGTGGTGAAGAACGGATCGAAGATGCGCTGCCGCAGTTCCGGCGAGATGCCGCCGCCGGTGTCCTCGAATTCGACCCACACGTGATCGCCATCAACGCCGGTGCGCACCGTGATCGTGCCGCGCTCGGCGATGGCATGGCCGGCGTTGAGCAGCAGGTTCATGTAGACCTGGTTCAACTCCGACGGCAGGCATTCCACCAGCGGTAGCTGGCCGAACTCCCGCACCAGGGTGACCTTGTACTTCAGCTCGTTCCAGATGATGTTGATGGTCGATTCCAGGCCTGCGTGCAGGTCGACCAGCTTCCACGATTCGTCGCGGCCGGAATACGAGAAGTCCTTCAGATCACGCACGATGCGGGTGACCCGCTCGATGCCTTCGCGCGATTCAGCCATCAGCTGCGGCAGGTCACGGCTGATGAAATCGATGTCCAGACGGTCACGGATATCGTCGATTTCCGGAATCAACGCCTTCGGGTCCGGCGCGCGCAGGGCGCGTTCGTAGGCTTCGATCACCGTGAATAGGCTGCGCAGGTATTCCTGCAGGCTGCCCAGGTTGGAGTGCACGTAGCCGATCGGGTTGTTGATCTCGTGCGCGACGCCGGCGGCGAGCTGGCCGATCGAGGCCATCTTCTCGGACTGCAGTAGCTTTTCCTGGGTGCCGTTCAGGCGCAGGTAGGCCTGGCGCAGCTCGGCATGGCGCTGCTGCAGTTCGCGTTCGTAGTCTTCCTGCCCCTCGATATGGCGGAACAACGCCAGGAAGTGCCCCTGGCCCACCGGGCCGTGGTGATACAGATGGGCGATGACCACGCCCTCGCCCAGCGGCAGGCTGCCATTCCAGTGACCATGCTGGCGCGCCTGTTCCAGGGCATCAGGCGGCAGCAGTTCACGCAGGCGCTGCGGTGGTGGCAGACCGCCACCCTCGCCGCTGGCCAGCAGGTTCTGCGCGGCCGGATTGGCCAGCGCCACCTGCCCGTCTTCAGTGAACAGCAGCAGCCCTTCGCGCAGGCGCTCAAGCAGGGCCTGCAGCACCGGCTGTGGCGGAAGGGGGGCGGTAACCAGGGCGTTGGCAGCGGACACGGCGACTCGGGGCATTGGAACAGGCGCCCAATATACGCGGTCACGCAGCGGGCTTCAGCCCGCAGGCAGGGGTTGTGCGACCGCCGTCGCCTCAGGCGATGGCGAGTGGGCGCCGCGCAGTGACCGTATGCGACTGGCCCTTGGCATCATAGGAGGAGGAAGCCTCGGTACGCCCCAGCTGGCGCAGCGCCCAATCGACCTCGCGGCGCCGGCGCGACAACAGCACGCCGTTCGCACGATTGCGTTCGGCCAGCTCCTGCAGGTGGTCCCCCTCTCCGAGCGGCGGCGTGCCTTCCAGCGCACGCAGCGCCTCCAGCTTGGCACCGGTCGCCCGGATCAGCGCGTGCACGTCATGGTCGACCAGGGCTTGGCGCTCAACGTCAAGAGCCTGGGCCAGCCGCTGCAGTTGTTCGCTCATCGGCGCGATCATCCGTGCAGCTGCTGGTCCAGCTCGAGCATGCGCGATGCGATCGCGTCCGGATTGATCTTGTAGGTGCCGTTCTGCAGGGACTCGCGCACCGCGGCCACGCGCTGGGCGTCGATCGCCGGGGCGGTGGTCAGCTCACGCTCGATGGCCTGCAGATTGGTGGCCTCGCCGGTCAGGCGCAGACTGTCGGCCGCTTCGACCGGACGTGCTGCCGCATCGGTGCTGACGCCGGGCTTGTTGGCCGGGGTCGTCACGCTGCGCAGTGCCTGGGGGACCTGCAGATTGCCGTCGATTTTCTGGCTCATGGGGTGTCCTGGAGTTGCCGTTCACAAGGGATAACGGCCGCAGGGCCGTGATCTTTAGGGATATTTTGCGGTAAATCAACGCGCCACGATTACGTCACCGGCGGCATCGACCGTGCCCTGCACGATCCGTCGCGAGGACAGGTTCTCTACCGAGACCCGTTCGTTTTCACCGGCATCGCCCATCGCGCGACCGGCAATGCGGACTTCGACCGAGCCGCGACGCGATACCAGGGCCACATTGTCTCCCCGCTTGATGAGACGCTGCACCACCAGATCGTTGTTCGACAGCAGGGCTCCGGCCTGCAACGGACGGCGGGCGATGCGGCCGATTGCTGCGTTGGGATCGGCCAGCACCGCACCGGCAATCCGGGCGGCGTCACGCTGGGCAGTGGTGATATCGGCAGCGGTGAGGGTTTCTCCAGTACCGATTCCGCGATTGAGCACCAGCACGGTCTGGTTGCGCCGCACCTTTACGGGCACGAACAAGCGCCAACCACCGGCATCCGGGCAGCTGACTTCGACCGTGGTGTTGGCGGTGGGCAGCACCTGCAGCGCGCCGCCACACCTGGGCAGGCGCAGCGCATCGGCCACCTGGGCCTCGCCCTCGCTGCCGGCCGGCAGCGTCGACAACGCCGCGGTGCGAATGCTGGCCACCGGCTGCCAGTCGGCGGCAACCGCGCACGGCGAGGCCAGCGCCAGCGCGATGGCGAATAGAGATGTGACCCGGCGCATGGCGCCTCCTGTCGAGGGGATCTGGCCCTGCTGCGTGCAAGCGGTGTGCCAGAGCACTGGCTTTGCCGCGACGAGCCCTACTCCACCCCCACAAAAGGCCGCGTGGAGCGCGCGGGCGGCAGAGCGCCCTCAAGTTCGGCCACTGCGGCGCCGATACAGCAGCCATGTCCCATGACCTGCTCAACCGGATCGACCAGCGGACCCGTCTGGCCGGCCACAACCGCCTGGCGCTGCTGCTGTTCCGTCTCGGCGGACGTCAGCTTTTTGGCGTCAATGTCTTCAAGGTGCAGGAAGTCCTGCGGCGCCCGGAGCTGTTCCAGGTGCCCGGGCTGCCCAGCCAGTTCTCCGGCGTGGCCGACGTGCGCGGCCGTTCGGTGCCGGTGCTGGACCTCGGGCTGGCGATCGGCCATCCCGAGCGCGAGCCCGATGCGGACACCTCGCCCGGCTATCTGGTCGTCACCGAATTCAACCGTTCGATCCAGGGCTTCCTGGTCAGCGGCGTGGAGCGCATCGTCAACATCGCGGTGGAAGACATCCACCCGCCGCCGGAACTGGGCGCCGAATCGAGCTACCTGACCGCGGTGACCCGCTTCCAGGGCGAGCTGATCCAGGTGATCGACGTGGAAAGCGTGCTGGCCGACATCGCCCAGGTACGCGGTGAAGCAGTACTGGACCCGGCGATGGCAATGCCGGCCGACGGCCCGCAGTTGCAGGTGCTGGTGGTGGACGACTCGCGCGTGGCCCGCCAGCAGATCCGCAGCGTGCTGGACCAGCTGGGCGTGGGTGCCACCCTGCTTTCCGACGGCAAGCAGGCGCTGGACCACCTGCTGCAGATCCATGCCTCGGGCGAGAACCCGGCCGAACGTTATGCCATGGTCATCTCGGACATCGAGATGCCGGCGATGGACGGCTATACGCTGACGACGGAAATCCGGCGCCATCCGGGCCTGGCGGGCCTGTATGTGCTGCTGCACACCTCGCTGTCGGGCGTATTCAACAATGCGATGGTCGAGCGCGTGGGCGCCAACGCGTTCGTCGCCAAGTATTCGCCGCACGAGCTGGCTGACTTCGTGCTGGACCGCCTGCGCAAGGTGGCGATGGCGGCGTAAGGCCCTGTCCTGTAGAGCCGGGCCCATGCTCGGCTTGTGCGGCGCCTGAACGAAATGCAGCCGAGCATGGCTCGGCTCTACCAAGACGCACCGTGCTTTGGCACACCCCTTGCAGCTTCCCGGGCAACGTTCCCGTGGGAGTGCATCGTGCGCAACCTGATTACCGACTACCTGGGCGTCCACGCCCAGGCCATGCCGTTGCGCGAACAGCGGATGAAGCTGATCGCCAGCAACCTCGGCAATGCCGACACTCCCGGCTACAAGGCCCAGGACCTGGACTTCGATGCCGCCCTGCGCCATGCCCAGGGGCAGGATGCCAACGGCCTGATGACCACCACCAACGAGCAGCACTACGAGATCAGTAGTGGCCTGAATCCGTTCCAGATCGCGCGCGACGGTGTACAGCCCAGCCTGGACGGCAACACCGTCGATCCCGATGCCGAGCGTGCCGCCTATGGCCGCGCCGCACTCGAATACCGCGCTTCGCTCAGCTTCGTCGAGAGCAAGGTGCGTTCCATGCTGACCGCGATCACGGGGCAATAAGCCATGAGCAACCTGCCGATCTTCGATATCGCCGGCTCCGCGCTGCAGGCGCAGTCGGTGCGCATGAGCACCATCGCCTCCAATCTCTCCAACGCCGATACCGTCGCCGGTTCCGCCGACGCCGTGTACAAGCCGCTGGAGCCGATCTTCCAGGCCGTGACCAGCAAGAACGATCCGAACATCACCTCGGTGAAGGTCAAGGAGATCACCCAGAGCGAGGCCGCGCCGATCAAGCGCTATGAGCCGGGCCACCCGCTGGCCGATGGCGATGGCTACATCTACCAGCCCGACGTCGATCCGGTGGCGCAGATGGTCAACCTGATCTCGACCTCGCGTAACTACCAGGCCGGCGTGGAGATGCTGACCACCGCCAAGGAACTGGCCCTGGCCACCCTGACCATGGGCCGCTGAGGCCCGCAGTACCGGATACCGCCATGACCACCGCCGTCAACAACCAGACCAGCCAGGACGTCTACGCCGCACTCGGCCTGAACGCCCCGAACAGCAACGCTACGAAAAAGAAGAACACGCTGGACCAGGCCGACTTCCTGCGCCTGATGACCGAGCAGCTGCAGCATCAGGATCCGCTGAAGCCGATGGACAACACGCAGATGGTCGCGCAGATGGCGCAGATGTCCACCGTGCAGGGCATCACCGATCTGAACAAAACGGTGAAGGGCTTCCAGGAATCGATGGCCAGCGACCAGGTACTGCGCGGTGCCGCGCTGGTCGGTCACCAGGTGCTGGTGCCGTCGGAAAAGCTGGTATTGGAAAAGGAAGGCAGCGTCGAAGGCACGGTGGCCGCACCCTCGGCCGGCATCGTAACCGTCGACATCACCGACGCCAACGGCACCAAGGTCACCTCGCTGAGCGTAGAAGCCAAGGCCGCTGGTGAAACCGCCTTCCAGTGGGACGGCAAGGACGCCAACGGCAAGCGCATGGAACCGGGCAAGTACTCCATCGTCGCCAACCACGTCGACACCACAGGGAAGAGCACCAAGTTGTCCACCTTCGTGCAGGCCCCGGTGGAGAGCGTGACCGTCGGTTCCGACGGCCTGTACCTGAACCTCAAGGGCCTGGGCACGGCCCCGATCGACTACGTGCTCCGCGTCAGCTGAGCCGCACATTCCGCATCAACCAGGAGCATCCCATGGGCTTCAACGTCTCGCTGTCCGGCATCAATGCCGCCAACACCGACCTGAGCGTCACCGCCAACAACGTCGCCAACGTCAACACCGCCGGCTTCAAGCAATCGCGCGCCGAATTCGCCGACCTGTTCGCCTCCACCAGCTACGGCCTGTCGAAGAACCAGACCGGCTCGGGCGTCCGTGTTTCCAATGTCGCCCAGCAGTTCATCCAGGGCCACAATGAACAGACCGGCCGCAGCCTGGACATGGCGATCTCCGGTGAGGGCTTCTTCACCATGAACATGAACGGCTCGCGCGTGTACTCGCGTGCCGGCAATTTCCAGACCGATTCCGCCGGTTACGTGATCAACCCGCAGGGCGCGCGCCTGCAGGTGTTCGCGCCGAATGCCGATGGCACCAACTTCGATGCAGGCCGTCTGGTCGACCTGCAGCTGCTGACCACCGACAGCCCGCCGAAGCAGACCAGCGAAGTGAAGGTCGGCTTCACCCTGCCGGCCAACGCCAAGCAGCCGACGGTCGCAAATTTCGATCCGACCGACTCCAACAGCTACAACCATTCCAGCGGTGGCATCACCGTGTACGACTCGCTGGGCGTCAGCCATATCCAGGTCTCGTACTTCGTGAAGGGCGCCAATCCAAACGAGTGGACCGTGCACAACTACGTGGACGGCCAACCGGCCGGCACCCCGACCGCGGTCGCCTTCGATAACAGCGGCAAGCTGACCACTCCGGCCAACGGCAAGGTCAGTCTCGGCACGTTCACCCCGACCACCGGCGCCGGTCAGCTCAACATGACGCTGGATATCAGCGGCTCGACCCAGTACGGAGAGAAGTTCGCTCTGCGCAACACCCAGCAGGACGGCTACGCCGCCGGCAAGCTCAACGAGATCACCGTGTCGGAAACCGGCGTGGTCTATGCCCGCTATTCCAACGGTGACGACAAGCCCCTCGGCCAGGTCGCACTGACCACGTTCAACAACACGCAGGGCCTGGAGCAGAAGGGCAACAACCTGTGGGTGGAGACGTTCGAGTCGGGCACGCCGCGCACCGGCATGCCGGATACCTCCAACCTCGGCAAGATCCAGGCCGGCTCGCTGGAAGCGTCCACCGTCGACCTCACCGAGCAGCTGGTCAACATGATCACCGCGCAGCGCAACTTCCAGGCCAACGCGCAGATGATCACCACCCAGGATCAGATCACCCAGACCGTCATCAACATCCGTTGATGACGCGCTGACCTTGTCACGGAACTCCCCGCATGGATAAAGCCCTTTACGTGGCGATGACCGGTGCCCGCGCCTCCCTGCAGGCGCAGGGCACGCTCAGCCACAACCTCGCCAACTCCGACACCCCCGGCTTCAAGGAAGCGCTGGCCAACACTGAAGCCTTCCCGATCCGTGGCCCGGGCTTTGCCTCGCGGGTGGATGCGCTGCATGTCGACGCCGGGTTCAACCGCACGCCCGGCTCGCAGCACATCACCGGCAAGCCGCTGGATCTGTCCCTGCAGACCGGCACCTGGCTGGCCGTGCAGTCCAGTGACGGCAGCGAGGCGTACACGCGCGGCGCGGCGCTGTCGGTGACGCCGAACGGCCAGCTGGTGACCTCCAGCGGCCGTCCGGTACTGGATGACAACAACAACCCGATCGCCATTCCGCCCTACCAGGCGATGGAGATCGGTGCCGACGGTACGCTCTCGATCATCCCGCAGGGCGAAGGTCCGCAGACCATGGCGCAGATCGGCCGCATCAAAGTGGTGCAGGCACCGGATGAACGCCTGGAGCGTGGCCTGGATGGCCTGTTCCGCAACACCGACCCACGCCAGCCGTTCGCACCGGCACAGGGCACGGCTGTGCACAGCGGCCAGCTGGAAGGCAGCAACGTGGACGCCGCTGGCGCGCTGGTACAGATGATCCAGCTGCAGCGCCAGTACGAAATGCAGGTGCAGGTGATCAAGCACGGCGACGAGAACGCGCGCAGCGCCAACAGCATGCTGCGTCTGGGCAGCTGACGGAATTCCGGCGCCGGCTGATGCCGGCGCTGGCACACCGCTTGCACACCCGCATTCAAGGGCCGCACCACGCGGCCGGCTTCACCCAGACAGGACACCGAAGATGAACCAGGCATTGTGGATCGCGAAAACCGGACTGGATGCGCAGCAGATGCGCATGTCGGTGGTTTCCAACAACCTCGCCAACACCAACACCACCGGCTTCAAGCAGGACCGTGCCAGTTTTGAAGACCTGCTGTACCAGCAGGTGCGCCAGCCCGGCGGCTCTTCGTCGGCGCAGACCCAGTTGCCGACCGGCCTGCAGCTCGGCACCGGCGTGCGCGTGGTCGCCACCGCCAAGAATTTTGAACAGGGCGGCCAGCAGCAGACCGGCCGCGCCCTGGACGTGATGGTCAACGGCCGCGGCTTCTTCGAAGTTCAGATGCCTGATGGCAGCTCGGCCTACACCCGTGATGGCTCGTTCAAGATCAACCAGGACAGCGAGCTGGTCACCAACAGCGGCTACCCGGTGCAGCCGGGCATCCAGATTCCCGAAGGCGCACAGTCGGTGACCATCGGTACCGACGGCACCATCAGTGTGAAGATGGCCGACGGTGCGGCGTCGGTGGAAGTGGGTGCGCTGACCTTGACCGACTTCGTCAATCCGGCTGGCCTGCAGGCTCGCGGTGAGAACCTGTTCCTGGAGACCACCGCTTCTGGTCCGGCACAGAACGGCAACCCCGGACTCAACGGCCTCGGCACTGTGGTGCAGGGCGCGCTGGAAGGCAGCAACGTCAACGTGGTGGAAGAGCTGGTGTCGATGATCGAAACCCAGCGCGCCTACGAAATGAACGCCAAGGCGATCTCCACCACCGATTCGATGCTCGGCTACCTCAACAACAAGCTCTGACCGGCCAAACCGGGAAACTGCCATGTCGCCCATTTCCAACTTCGCCCGCACTGCCCTCGCCTGCGCCGTGGCCGCCCTGCTCGGTGGCTGCGTGATCGCCGGCGACGTGCGTCCCTACCCGACGATGGCACCGATCCAGCCGATCATGCCGCCGCAGGCCCAGCCGACCGCGGGTGCCATCTATGCCGCCGGCCCGACCCTGCAGCTGTATTCGGACCGCCGCGCACGCGATGTTGGCGACCTGCTGACCATCACCCTGCTGGAAAACACCACCGCGCAAACCAGTGCGAATACCGCCACCAACAAGGAATCGAACCTGAGCCTGGGCACGCCGTCCATTCTCGGCGCGCCGGTCACCCTCGGCGGCAAGGATATCCTGAGTGCCACGGCCAAGGGCGCGCGTGACTTCACCGGCAAGGGCAACAGCGCGCAGAGCAACCGCCTGCAGGGCAGCGTCACGGTCACCGTGGTCCAACGCCTGCCCAACGGCAACCTGGTGGTACAGGGACAGAAGAACCTGCGGCTGAACCAGGGTGATGAACTGGTGCAGGTGCAGGGCATCGTCCGCCCAGGCGACATCAGCCAGGACAACACCATTCCGTCCAGCCGCGTGGCCGAGGCCCGCATCGTCTACGGCGGCCGTGGCCCCGTCGCGCAGTCCAACGCGATGGGCTGGCTGAGCCGCTTCTTCAACTCCGGCCTGACGCCGTTCTGAGTATGGGCATGAAACTCTTCTCCTCTTCCTCCTGGCAGCGACGCATGGCGTCGCTCTACTGTGGCGTGCTCATGGTCTTCGCAGTGGTTGCCCCGGCCAGCGCCGAGCGCATCAAGGACTTGGCCCAGGTCGGCGGCGTGCGCGGCAATGCGCTGGTGGGCTATGGCCTGGTGGTCGGCCTGGATGGCAGCGGCGACCGCACCAGCCAGGCCCCCTTCACCGTGCAGAGCCTGAAAAACCTGCTTGGCGAGCTGGGCGTCAACGTACCGCCGAACGTCAACCCGCAGCTGAAGAACGTGGCGGCGGTGGCGATCCACGCTGAACTGCCGCCGTTCGCCAAGCCCGGCCAGCCGATCGACATCACCGTGTCTTCCATCGGCAACGCGGTGTCGCTGCGCGGCGGTTCGCTGCTGATGGCGCCGCTGCGCGGTGCCGACGGCCAGATCTACGCGATCGCCCAGGGCAACCTGATCGTCGGCGGCTTTGGTGCGCAGGGCAAGGATGGTTCCCGTGTCTCGGTGAACGTGCCCAGCGTCGGCCGCATTCCCAACGGTGCAACCGTGGAACGTGCCCTGCCCGATCCGCTGGCCAATGGCGGCGACATCACCCTGAACCTGCACAACAACGACTTCACCACGGTCTCGCGCATGGTCGCCGCGCTCAACAACGCCTTTGGCGAAGGTGCCGCGCGTGCGGTCGACGGCGTGACCGTGGCGGTCACCGCGCCGACCGATCCGGGCGCACGCATCGGCCTGCTGGCGCGCATCGAGAACCTGGAACTTACCCCGGGCAGCGCCCCGGCCAAGGTGGTGGTCAATTCGCGCACCGGCACCGTGGTCATCGGCCAGCAGGTGCGCGTGGGACCGGCTGCGATCTCGCATGGTTCGCTGACCGTGACCATCCAGGAAAACACCAACGTCAGCCAGCCCAATGCGCTGTCCGGCGGCCGCACCGTGGCCAGCCCGCAGTCGACCATCACCGCCACCAACGACGGCAGCCGCATGTTCAAGTTCAGCGGCGGCACCACCCTGGACGAGATCGTGCACGCGGTGAACGCCGTGGGCGCAGCACCAGGCGATCTCATCGCGATCCTGGAAGCCCTGAAGCAGGCCGGCGCCCTGAGTGCCGAGCTCGAGGTGATCTGATATGCGCATCAATCCCGCATTCGATCTGCACCCGGCGCAACAGAACGATCCGGCCAAGATCGACAAGGTCGCGCGCCAACTGGAAGGCCAGTTCGCGCAGATGCTGGTCAAGAGCATGCGTGACGCCAGCTTCGGCGACTCGCTGTTCCCCGGCGAGAACAAGATGTTCCGCGACATGTACGACCAGAAGATTGCCGAGGCGATGACCCGCGGCAAGGGCCTGGGCCTGTCGGGCATGATCAGCCGGCAGCTGTCCGGGCAGGCCGCCGAGGGTCCGGCGCTGGATACCCGCGTGGACCCGGCCAAGGCCAGCCGTGCTTACCAGCTCAATGCACCGGCCAAGCCGGCCCCGTCGCTGCCATTGGAAGATGGCAGCCAAGCGGTGCGCCTGCTGCAGCAGATGGCCGCCGGCGCCCAGTCGGGCGCACACGCCGCGGTTGCGCCGATGGAACAGGCGCTGGACCTGATCGCCGGGCGCGAAAGCAGCAGCATGCACCGCTCGCTGGGCACCGAAGATCCGTACATCGGCAGCCTGCAGGGCGAGGACTGGGCCGCCAGCAGCGACCAATGGGCGGCCACCGCCAGCAACCGCGGCACGGCCATCAGCCCAGCCGATGCGATGGCCACGCGCACCGCCGTCGCCCAGCTGGGCGAACACACCCCGGAAGGTTTCGTTGCCAGCATCTGGCAGCACGCACAGAGCGCAGCCAAGGAGCTGGGCGTGGATGCCCGCGCCCTGGTCGCCCAGGCGGCGCTGGAAACCGGCTGGGGCAAGCGCCACATCAAGCATGCCGACGGCAGCACCTCGCACAATCTGTTCGGCATCAAGGCCAATGGCTGGAACGGCCAGCGCGCCACGGCCGGCACCCACGAATATGTCGATGGCGTGCGCCGCAACGAGACCGCCAGCTTCCGCGCCTACAGTTCGCCGGCCGAGAGCTTCGCCGACTACGTGCGCCTGCTGAAGACCAGCCCGCGTTACCAGCAGGCCCTGCAGGCCGGCACCGACGTGCAGGGCTTCGCCCGCGGCCTGCAGCGCGCTGGCTATGCCACCGATCCACGCTATGCGGCCAAGATCGCCGCGATCGCCGGCGGACCGACCATCGAGCGCGCCGTCAGCGCCGTCGCCGATGCCGGCTCGCGCCTTGGCCAGACCTTCGCCAGCACCGCAACTGCGGCGCTGGGTATCACTCGTCGTTGAGGAACCCCATGTCCAGCGTACTTTCCACCGGTACCGGTGCCCTGCTCGCCTTCCAGCGTGCATTGGCGACCACCAGCCACAACGTCGCCAACATCAACACCCCCGGCTACAGCCGGCAGAAGGTCGACTTCGCCACGTCTGATCCGCAGAACTACGGCTTTGGGGACGTTGGCAGCGGCACCCGCATCACCGACATCCGCCGCGCTGCCGACCAGCTGGCCATCTCGCGCCTGCTCGACAGCAGCGGTGAGCTGGCGCGCCTGAAGCAGCTCTCCGGCATGGCCGACCGGGTGAATGCCCTGTTCTCGGACCCGGCCACGAATGTCGCCGGCTCCTGGTCCAACTTCTTCGATGCCGTCAGCGGCCTCTCCTCGAACGCGGCCGGCACGGCCGATCGGCAGAGCCTGCTCGATGGTGGCAAGGCCTTGGCAAGCCGCTTCGTGCAGCTCAACACGCAGATGAACAACCTCGGCAGCGAGGTCAACAACGGACTCATCGCCGGTGCCACGGAAGTCAATCGCCTGGCGCAGGAGATTGCGCAGATCAACGGAGCCATCGGCACCAACATCGCCAATGCTGCGCCGGACCTGCTTGATCGCCGCGATCAGCTGATCTCGCAGCTGATCGGCTACACCGGAGGCACCGCCGTTGTCCAGGACGGTGGCGTGATGAACGTCTACACCGCTGGTGGCAATGCGCTGGTGGTGGGCACGACGGCGTCCAAGGTCACCACGGTGACCGATCCGTACCAGCCCGAGCGCCTGCAGCTGGCGCTGGAGACACAAGGCAATACCATCACGCTCGACCCCAAGGCTGTGGGCGGAAAGATCGGCGGCATGCTGGAGTTCCGCGACACCGTGCTGACCCCGGCCCAGGCCGAACTCGGCAAGCTCGCCGTCGGCCTGGCCGAATCCTTCAACCAGGCCCACCACCAGGGCGTCGACCTGTACGGCAAGATGGGGGGCGACTTCTTCAACATCGGCAACCCGCGCGTTACGCCCAACGCGGGCAATACCGGAACCGGCAGCCTCAGCGCGACCTACGGCGACCTGTCCAAGCTCGAGGCACAGAACATCGTCCTCAAGTTCGATGGAACCCAGTGGCAGGCCACCCGCGCCGACACGGGTGCCACCGTTGCACTGACCGGTACTGGCACCGCTGCCGATCCGCTGGTGATCAATGGCGTCATGCTGGTGGTCGGCGGCACCCCGGCGACCAATGATCGTTTTCTGCTGCAGCCCACGGCGGGCGTGGCCGGGAGCCTCGAAACCGCCATCACCGATCCCTCCCGCATCGCCGCTGCCGCTGCGGTCAAGGGCACGGCTGCATTGGCCAACACGGGCACCGGGAAGCTGACGGGCGTCGCCGTCAACGACGCGTCCAATCCGAACCTGCGCGACCCCGCCGCAATCGTGTTCACCTCGGCGACCACCTACACCATCAACGGTGGGCCGCCGCAGACCTATACCCCAGGCCAGACCATCAGCGCCAATGGTTGGAGCTTCGTGCTGGACGGTGCGCCGAAGGTCGGCGACACCTTCAGCATCAGCCCTACCCCTGCAGGTTCGTCGGACAACAGCAATGCGGCAAAGCTGGCCAAGGTCGAGGACGCCAAGGCATTCAACGGGGGCACCGTCACGCTCAACGGAGCGCTTGGTGGATTGACAACGCAGGTGGGCGCCGCTGCACGCTCGGCCGAGTACTCGCTGGACGCACAGCAGGTCATCACGGACAAAGCCCAGGCCGCGCGCGACGAGATCTCCGGCGTCAATCTGGATGAGGAAGCGGCTGACATGCTGCGTCTGCAACAGGCCTATCAGGCCGCCTCACAGCTGATCTCCACCGCCGACAACATGTTCCAGACCATCCTGGGAGCCGTCCGTCGATGAGCAGCCGAATTTCCACCGGGATGATGTTCAACCAGTCGGTGTCACTGATGCTCGCCAAGCAGTCGAAAATCAGCAACCTGGAGCAGCAGATCGCGACTGGCAGCAAGATCACCTCCGCCAAGGACGACCCGGTCGCTGCGGGTACGGCCGTCGGCCTGGACCGCGTCGTGGCAGGGCTCGAGCAGCTCGGCAAGAACGCCAACAGCGTGCAGAACCGACTTGGCCTGCAGGAGAACGCTCTGGCACAGGTCAATGAGCTGATGTCGCGCGCCGTGGAGCTGAGCATCCAGGCCAACAGCCCGGTGCCCAAGGCCAGTGACCTCAAGGCAATCGTGAGCGAGCTGAAGACCATCCAGGAAAGCCTGCTGTCGCTGGCCAACTCCCGGGACGGCAGCGGCCGCTATCTCTTCGGTGGCAGCAACGATGCTGACGCCCCGTTCCAGCGGAGCGGCGGCACCGTCACCTACAGCGGCGACCAGAACCAGCGGCAGGTGGAGGTTGCGCCCGGCCAGCTGGTCTCCGACGCCCTGCCCGGCAGCGAGATCTTCATGCGCATCCCCACCGGCGATGGCCGTGTGGATGCCAGCGCCGCTGCCGGCAACACCGGCAGTGGCCTGTTGACCTCGGTCAGCCGTGACGGCAGCGGCAGCTGGGCCGGTGGCACGCTCAACGTCCGCTTCACCGGCACGGCCGAAGGCGCCTATGAGGTGGTTGATGGCAGCGGCACGGTGGTCGGCAGCGGCACCCACAAGCCCGGCGAAGACATCGTCGTTGGCGGCGTGCGCATGCGCATCGAAGGCAAGCCAGCCGCAGGTGATCAATTCAACGTCAGCGACGCGGGTAGCCGCGACATCTTCTCCACCCTGGACAAACTGGTCGCCGCACTGGAATCCGACCCGTCCACTGAAAGCCAGCGCACGGCGTTGCAGAACACCCTGCAGTCCAGCATCCGCGACCTCAACCGGGCCTCGGAAACGATGATCGACGCCCGCGCCAAGGGCGGCGCCCAGCTGGCCGCCATCGATACCGCAGCCAGCGCCCGCGAAGCCACTGCCGTCACCGTCAAGAGCACGCTCTCGACGATGCGGGACCTCGACTACGCCGATGCCATCGGCCAATACAAGCTGGAGACCGCCGCACTTCAAGCCGCCCAGACGATCTTCAGCCAGATGCAGGCGATGTCCCTGTTCAACAAGATCCGCTAGTCCCTTTCCCCGTTCCATCCGCCTTCCAGCACGGCGCGCCCCGCGCCTTCCACAACGAAACATACCGAGCAACCACGGAGAAGCACCATGGCACAGATCATCAACACCAACACCATGTCGCTGAATGCTCAGCGCAACCTGTCCACCAGCAGCAGCTCGCTGGCCACCTCGATCCAGCGCCTGTCCTCGGGCATGCGCATCAACAGTGCCAAGGACGACGCCGCCGGCCTGGCGATCTCCGAGCGTTTCACCACCCAGATCCGTGGCATCAACCAGGCCGCGCGCAACGCCAATGATGGCATCTCGCTGGCACAGACCGCTGAAGGCGCACTGGGCGAAGTCGGCAACAACCTGCAGCGCATCCGCGAACTGGCCGTTCAGGCCCGCAGCGCCACCAACTCGGCTTCGGACCGCCAGGCGCTGAACGCCGAAGTGCAGCTGCTGAAGCAGGAAATCCAGCGCGTTGCCGAGCAGACCAACTTCAACGGCACCAGCCTCCTGGACGGCAGCTTCACCAACCAGGCCTTCCAGATTGGTGCGGACCAGGGCCAGACCATCAACATCTCGCAGATCACCAATGCGAATGTGCACAAGCTCGGCGACTGGACCAGCGCCTCGACCCCGGCAAGCGTGGCAGGAAAGACAGCAACCGGCGGCGCCGAGGCTGCGGTTCCGACGACTGTTGGTCCGTCGGGTGCTTTCACGGATGTGACTGCAGGATCAACCGGGTTCACTTTCTCGGTAGGTGGAATCGAGATCTACTCTGCACCCGCTGGCGCAGTAGTCACGGCTGCAAACATCGCGAATGCGCTCGATCAGAAGCAAGATGCACTCGCTGCAGCGGGAATTACGCGTACAGGTAGCGTCTCAAGCACCGGCGGTCCGTTGTACTTTTCGCGCGCCGACGGAAACGATCTTGAGATCATCATGACGGGAGCGGGTGCTGGCGAGGGCTTCGCAAATGCACCATTCATTGGTAATCACAGCACTGGCAAACCTGCAGTCGCTGCTGATTTCCCCGCCATCACTGCCGGCCAGCTGACGCTGACCAAGGCCGACGGCACTGGCGTGGTCGACATCAACGTGGGCGCTGCCAAGAACGCCTCGGAGCGCAACACGCTGCTGGTGAACGCCATCAACGCCAAGACCCACGAAACCGGCGTCACCGCATCGCTGATCGACGGGAAGGTGCAGCTGGAAAACAAGGAAGGCAACTTCACCATTGGTGGCTCGCTGAGCGCCACCGCGCTGGCCAATGCCACTGGCCTGACGGCAGGCAGCAGCGCCACCAATGGCACGTCGTTCGCTGCAGGCACGGCGCAGACCGGCTTTGCCGAACTGGACATCTCCAACCAGGCCAACGCCGACAATGCCATCCTCGCGATGGATGCCGCGCTGCAGTCCGTCAACTCGGCGCGTGCCGACCTCGGCGCGATCCAGAACCGCTTCACCTCGACCATCGCCAACCTGAACACCAATTCGGAAAACCTGTCGGCTGCGCGCAGCCGCATCCGCGACGTTGACTACGCACAGGAAACCGCCGAACTGACCCGTGGGCAGATCCTGCAGCAGGCTGGCACGGCCATGCTGGCCCAGGCCAACCAGGTGCCGCAGAACGTACTGCGCCTGCTGCAGTCGTAATACCCGCACCACCGAGCTGGAACCAAGCCCCGCCATGCAGATGGCGGGGCCTTTTCGTTTGACCCGAGAAAAAAGGATCGAAACTCCGCTAAAGGCCGGAGGGGTAGTGCCGTTATTGATTTCAGCAGCGGTAGCACACCCCTTGGGGGGACGCCAGCCACTGCCCCCCGAAACCGGTCAGGCTGCTCTGCCGGACACACTGCCTACAAGGAAACCGCACCATGGCACAAGTCATCAACACCAACACCATGTCGCTGAACGCCCAGCGCAACCTGGGCACCAGCGGCGCCAACCTGGCCACCACCATTCAGCGCCTGTCCTCGGGCATGCGCATCAACAGCGCCAAGGACGATGCCGCCGGCCTGGCGATCTCCGAGCGCTTCAGCACCCAGATCCGCGGCGCCAACCAGGCTGCCCGCAACGCCAACGATGGCATCTCGCTGGCCCAGACCGCCGAAGGCGCGCTGGGTGAGATCGGCAACAACCTGCAGCGCGTCCGCGAGCTGGCCGTGCAGTCGCGCAGCGCCACCAACTCCGATTCCGACCGCCAGGCCCTGAACGCCGAAGTGCAGCTGCTGAAGCAGGAAATCCAGCGCGTCGCCGAACAGACCAACTTCAACGGCACCAACCTGCTGGACGGCACCTTCACCAACCAGGCCTTCCAGATCGGCGCCAACCAGGGCCAGACGATCAACATCTCGCAGGTCGCCAACGCCAACATCAGCAAGCTGGGCAACTGGACCACCGCGTCCAAGGCCGCCACCGCCACCGGCGCCGTACCGGTGGGTGGCGCCAAGGACGCTGTTGCGAACGCGACGGCCGGCACGATCGATGGGGCCAGCCTCGTAGACGCAACTGGCGCTGACGGAGCGAGGACGTACGATGCATTCTCGTTCAATGTGTCCGGCGTCAAGATCGACGTGGCAGGGGTGACTGGAGGCGCAGATGTCGCTGCTGCCAGAGCGTCGATGGTCACCAACATCGGAAACGCGCTGGCTGCGAAGTCCAGCGAACTCGCGGCGGCTGGCGTCTCCACCTCTGTTGCCTCCGGCGCCATCACCATCTCCAACTCGGGCGAAGCATTCAAGATCACTGGCGCTCCGTTTGTCGCAGCTGGCGTTGATGTTGCCGTGGCCACCCAGGTAGCAAAGGCAGCAGACTTCTCGACCGGTGTTGCTGCTGGTGAACTTCAGATCAGCAAGAGTGACGGTTCGGGCTTCGTTGACATCACCGTCGGCGCATCGAAGACTGCAGGCGATCGTAGCACCGCACTGGTCAACGCCATCAATGCGAAGACCCACGAGACGGGTGTCACCGCCTCGCTGGTGGAAGGCAAGCTGCAGCTGACCTCGGAAAAGGCCGACTTCGAAGTGAAGAGCAGCCTGACCGCTGACAAGCTGAAGGATGCTACCGGCCTGGCCACCGGCACCGCCAAGTTCACGGCAGGCAAGGCCGCTGAAGGATTTGCCGATCTCGACATCTCCTCGAAGGACGGTGCGGACAACGCCATCCTGGCAATGGACGCCGCCCTGAACTCGATCAACTCCGCCCGCGCCGACCTGGGTGCGATCCAGAACCGCTTCACCTCGGTGGTTGCGAACCTGAACACTTCGTCGGAGAACATGTCGGCTGCCCGCAGCCGCATCCGCGACGTGGACTACGCCTCGGAAACCGCCGAGCTGACCCGCAACCAGATCCTGCAGCAGGCCGGTACCGCCATGCTGGCCCAGGCCAACCAGTCCAGCCAGAACGTGCTGAGCCTGCTGCGCTGATCCAGCGGTAGCAGGAGGCAACAACGGGAAGGGGGCGAAAGCCCCCTTCTTCGTGTCCGGAGGCGGATTGGCATGGGCCTTGCACATGGTTGGAGAGCGTTTCCACGCTCAAGCTCGCCCCTCCCAGGCCGATAGCAGGTGCAGCACACCCGCACGGCCCGTCCAAGAAAAAGGATTCCCCTCATGGCCATCGGCACGATTGGTTCCGGCCTCGACATTCCCAACCTGGTTGCACAGCTGACCGCCAAGGAACGCGAGCCCCGGGAGAAGCAGATCAACTCGGCAGGCGTTGCCGCCAGTGCCAAGCTGTCGGCGCTTGGCACCATCAAAAGCGGAATGACCAGCCTGCAGAGCGCGCTGAAGACCCTGGTCAAGGGTGTGGCCACCCCCGGCCTGAAGGTCAGCACGCCGACCGAATCGAACTTCACTGCCACCCTCGATACCAGCACCACGGCAGGCAAGGCCGCCGCAGGCAGTCACCAGGTGGAAGTCAAATCCCTGGCGCAGAACCAGAAGCTCAGCTCCAAGGCCTATACGAAGGATGCCGTGGTTGGCGACGGTACGCTGACGATCGGCTACGGCGACAAGTCCATAAGCGTGAACATCGAACCCGGCGCAACACTCGAGAAGATCGCGGCCGAAATCAACTCCGCCGCCGAGAGCAAGGGCGTCACCGCGGCCGTGGTTACCGCCGACGATGGCATGCACCTGGTGTTGACCGCCGTTGATTCCGGCACCAAGGGCGCGCTGAAGGTCAGCGCCAGTGGCGGCAATGGCGGACTCTCCGAACTGGCCTATGACGGCACATCGGCGTCGAAGATGACCGAGATGGTGCCCGCCAAGGACGCTGTGGTCGTGGTGGATGGCTTCACCCGCACCAGCAGCTCCAACACCATCACCGATCTGGTGCCCGGCATCAGCCTCACCCTGACCAAGGCGAAGGAAGGCGAGACGCAGACGCTGACCGTCACTCCGGACAACAGCACGCTGAAGACCAACCTCACGGCCTTCATCACCGCCTACAACGGCATTCAGGCGACACTGAAGAGCTCCAGCGCCTACAACGCCGAGACGCGCACTGCATCGACCATGACCGGAGATGCCATGGTCCGCGGCCTGCAGCAGCAGCTGCGCGCCCAGCTGAGTGCGAACGTCAACGATCTCAAGGATCTGGGCATCACCATTGCTGCCGATGGCAGCATGAGCCTTGATGGCGCCAAGCTCGACACGGCGTTGGCCAAGGACCCCGAGGCCGCCACCAAACTGTTCGGTGCAGAGGGCGCACTGGGCAAACCGATGACCGAACTGCTCAAGAGCAGCCTGGACGCGACCACCGGCACGATCACCCAGCGCACGGCGACGTTGAACAAGCAGATCAAGGCGCTCGAAAAGCAGCTGGACGAGCTGGACAAGAACATGGAAAAGGTGGCCGACCGCTACACCAAGCAGTTCACCGCGATGGAAAAGATGGTCACGCAGATGCAATCGGCCGGCGGCTCGCTGATCCAGCAGCTCGGCAACTGATTTCCAGGCATTTTTCCGGCGCAGTCGGCGCTCAAGTAGAGCCCCGGCTGGGCCGATAACCCGTTAGACCCGTGCCGAATCCCACCACCCACGCGGATGGGCAGGCATTCCAGGAGACTTCCCCTATGTACGGTTCCAATCGGCAGTTCGCCGAGCAGTACCGAAAAGTCGGCGTGACCACCTCGGTCGTCGATGCCGATCCACACAAGCTGGTGGCATTGCTGCTGGCCGGTGCCTGCGAGCGCATCCGCACGGCTGAAGCGTCGCTGCAGCGCAATGACCAGGCGCGCAAGGGCAAGGCCATCGGCGAAGCCTGCGCCATCGTCGGCCACCTCAACGGCTCGCTCGACCATGAAGCCGGTGGTGAGATTGCCGGCAACCTGTCGGCGTTGTACGACTTCGTCATCATGCGCCTGACCGAGGGCAACCTGCACAACGATCCAACCGCGCTGAAGGAAGCGCTGGGCTTGATGGTGGAGATCGACTCTGCATGGAACGCAATTCCGGCAGACCAGCGCCAGGTGACCAAGGCGGTGGGGCCATGAACCTGCAATCGATGCATGACGCCCTCGATACACTGGAAGCAAGCCTGCCAGGCGAGGACCACGAAACCAGCGAGCGCCTGATGGCCGCGCACCTGGAAGCAGTTGCCGCGCTGTCGCTGGTTGTCGAGCGCCCCAGTGATGCGTCCATCCTCGCGTTGCGCGACCACCAGCAACGCGTGCTGGCACGCATGATCTCCCTGCGCGACGAAGCCGCCGCGCACCTGAAGCACACCGGCCGCTCCCTTCGCGCGGCGCATGCCTACCTGCAGGCAGAATCGCTGGCATGACCCAACTGCCGACCACGTCGCTGCACCACCCGGCCGAAAGCGAGCTGTTCGACGAAACGCTCAGCTGCGAGCTGGCGCTGCCGGCAGAGTTCCAGGCAGGCAGCGCCGCCGGTCGCACCAGTAGTGCCGAAGGCCTGCTGCGCAGCCTTGCCCTGGTCGAGGACAGCCGCGCAGACGAGCATGACGACCGCAACGAAGCCAGCCTGCAACTGCAACGACTGGAAGCCAAGCTGGACCTGGCGATGGTGCTGCTGGGCCGGCTGGTACGCCAGCAGGGCCAGGAACTGACCCTGCGCCCGGTGCGCTGGTCACGGCGCGGCATCCGCCTGCAGCTGGGTCCGCGCAGCGGTGCCAGCACCGGCCAGGCCGGCGTGGTGCGCCTGCAGCCGAGCGACTGGCTGCCCGACCATATCGACCTGCCCGTGGAAGTGATCGCCGAAGCGGCCGACGGCGGCGGTGGCCACTACCTCTGGCTGCGTTTCCAGCGCCTCGGCGATGGCCTGGGAATGGCGATGGAGCGGCATCTGTTCCGCCTGCATCGCCGCCAGGTGGCCGAAGCACGCCGCGCCCGCTGAAACCTGCCACCATGGCGGCGGATGGGCAAGCCTTGGCGCGCCCGTTCAGCTAAGTTAAGGTGGACTCCCCTACACGGATCTGTTGCGTGCCTGTGCGAGTTCTCATCGTCGACGATCACACCCTCGTCCGCGCCGGCCTGGCGCGGCTGCTGCAGGGGTTTGCCGACGTGCAGCTCGTCGCCGAGGCCAGCAACGCCGAACAGGCACTGCAGCTGGCCCTGCAGCACGCACCGGATGTGGTGCTGATGGATCTGTCGCTGCCCGGCCGCACCGGCCTGGAAGCCCTCAGTGACATCCGCCTGCGCGCTCCCGGCACGCGGGTGGTGATGATGACCATGCACGACGACGCCGCGCACGTGCGCGATGCACTCGATCGCGGCGCGGTCGGGTTCCTGGTCAAGGATGCCGCGCCGCAGGAGCTGGAACTGGCGCTGCGTGCCGCGCACGCCGGACAGGTGTTCCTGAGCCCGCAGATCTCCGCCAAGATGCTGGCACCGATGCTCGGTCGCGAGAAACCTACCGGCATCGCCGCACTGTCGCCGCGCCAGCGCGAGATCCTGCGCCGCATCGGCAAGGGTGAGAGCAACAAGGAGATCGCCGCCGACCTCGGCATCAGCGTCAAGACGGTGGAGACCCACCGCGCACGCATGATGGAATCGCTGGGCTGCCGCCGCGCCAACGATCTGCTGCTGCTGGCCGCGCGCCACCAGCACGAGCTGGAGTGATTGCCTGCGAATGGGGTCAGATCCCTTTCCGCAGGAAAGGGATCTGACCCCTGCCCGGCACTGCACCGGCGACGAATTCCCGTCACCCTGACACGCTCCGACAGGAACCCGTACACGGCGCAGCCCGGTCAACCCGGCAACCACACCGAAAATCAGCAACTTAGGCGCGATCATCGTCAACATTCCGCGCCGATGTAGGGAATACCCCTACATCCTGTCAGGACATTCACGAAGCCCCTCAGGAACCCCCTGATTCCGCCCCCGCCGGATCAAAAGCAAGATGCGTTCCACAAGGCGCCGGGGAGCGGTGCCGGGGAACCACGATGAAGGCTGCACTCTCGACCCAGCTGGGCCAACAACTTCACCTTACCCCGCAGTTGCTGCAGTCGATCCGGCTGCTGCAGCTCGATGGGCTGCACCTGGAACAGGAAATCCAGCGCCTGCTGGACTCCAATCCGTTGCTGGAGATCGAAGAGGCCGACGCGCCCGCAGCCGATGCCACCGAGGCCAGCGCCACGACGATGGACACCGCCGCCTTCGACGAGCTGCCGGAGTCTTCGATGTGGGACGTGGCCGGCGCCAGCTGGCAGGACGGCGACGACGACCGCATGGCGCGCATTGCCGCCGGCGAATCGACCGACCCGCAGCTGCGTGTGCTTCAGCGCCTGTCGCTGGACATGGACGACCGCGAACTGGCGGTGGCCGCGTTCTGGCTCGATCACTGCGACGAGGCCGGCTACCTGCAGGCACCGCTGGGCCAGCTGCAGTTGCTGGCCAGCGCCCAGTTCGATATCGCGGCCGACGGCGTGGAAGCCATCCGCCAGCAGCTGCTGCACGGAGAACCCGCTGGCATGGCCGCGCAGGACCTGCGCGAAGGCCTGCAGGCACAGCTGCGCAGCCTGCACGGCGTGGTCCCCGCTCGCCATCTGGCCGCCCGCATCCTCGATGGCGCGCTCGATGCGCTGGCCGCCCACGACTACCCTGCCCTCGCCCGCCAGCACGACGCCGAGATCGACGACGTGCGCGAGGCGGTGCGCCTGATCCTCTCGCTGCAGCCGCGCCCGGGCGACAGCCTGCTGCCCGAACGCAACGCGGTGGTGGTGCCGGACGTCGTGGCCTGGCACGCCGATGGGCAATGGAAGGTGGCACTGAACCCGGCCACCAGCCGCCGCGTCTCGATCAACAGCCAGTACGAACAGGCGCTGGCCGAAACCAGCGAAGCCGCGCCGGCACTGCGCGAGATGCTGCAGGAGGCGCGCTGGTTCAGCCGCGGCCTGTCGATGCGCTACGACACCCTGCTGCGCACCGCGCGGGTGATCGTCGAGCGCCAGGCCGCCTTCCTGGTGCGTGGCGAAGAGGCGATGGCCCCGCTGACCCTGAAGGAAGTGGCCGAGGAAATCGGCATGCACGAGTCCACCGTCTCGCGCATCACCACCGGCAAGTTCCTGCAGACCCCGCGCGGCACCTTCGAACTGAAGCACTTCTTCGCCGTGCGCCTGGAAGGCGCCAGCGTCTCCGGCCAGGCCGTGAAGGCCATGGTCCGCCGCCTGATCGACGCCGAACCGGCCGGCCGGCCGCTGGCCGACGAGGCCATCGCCGGCCTGCTGTCGCGCCAGGGGGTGAACATTGCCCGCCGAACCGTCGCAAAATACCGAGAACAACTGGACATCGCCCCGGCCCGTGAACGGCGCCGGCTTGGCGCCAGGCAACCGCAGCTGGCCCGGGTGGGCTGAAAAGGATGTTGGACATGAACAAGCTCACGGTCCTGTTGGTCGATGACCACGAGGGCTTCATCAATGCGGCGATGCGCCATTTCCGCAAGATCGACTGGCTGCAGATCGTCGGCAGTGCCGGCAATGGCCTGGAAGCGATCGAGCGTTCGGAAACGCTGCGCCCGCAGGTCGTATTGATGGATCTGGCCATGCCGGAGATGGGTGGCCTGCAGGCCACCCGCCTGATCAAGTCGCAGGACGATGCACCGTACATCGTGATCGCCAGCCACTTTGACGACGCCGAGCACCGCGAGCACGCGCTGCGCGCCGGCGCCGACAATTTCGTCAGCAAGCTGTCCTACATCCAGGAAGTCATGCCGATCCTGGAAGGCCTCAGGGAGGATCGATCGTGAGCGAATCGCGCATCCTGGTACTGGACAACGACGCCGTGCGCGCAGAGCGCACCGTTGCCCTGCTGGAATTCATGGACTTCAACCCGCGCTGGGTGTCCGACGCGGCCGACTTCGACCTGGGTCGCCAGCGCCAGAACGATTGGATGGCGGTGATCGTCGGCAGCCTGGACGACAACGCCGCCAGCACCGCACTCTACAACTGGCTGGGTGGCAGCAGCCTGCCGCCGCCGGTGCTGCTGGCCGATGGTGACGGGGTAACGTTTGCCCGCCAGCACGGCCTGCACGAAGCCAACATCTGGCCGCTGGAAACGCCGCTGCGCCATGCGCAGATGGAAGCCCTGCTGCGCCGCGCCAGCCTCAAGCGCCTGGACGCCGAGCACCAGGCCGGTGCCGCGCAGGATCAAGGCCCGACCGGCAACGGCCCGGCGGTGACTGCGCTGCGCACCATGATCGAGCAGGTTGCCGCGTTCGATACCACCGTACTGGTGCTGGGCGAATCCGGTACCGGCAAGGAAGTCGTGTCGCGTGCGATCCACCAGCGCTCGCCGCGCCGTGATGGCCCGTTCGTGGCGATCAACTGCGGCGCCATTCCGCCGGACCTGCTGGAAAGCGAACTGTTCGGCCACGAAAAGGGTGCGTTCACCGGCGCACTGACCGCCCGCAAGGGGCGTTTCGAAATGGCCGAGGGCGGCACCCTGCTGCTCGACGAAATCGGCGACATGAGCCTGCCGATGCAGGTAAAGCTGCTGCGCGTGCTGCAGGAACGCAGCTTCGAGCGCGTCGGCGGCAACCAGACCATCCGCTGCAACGTGCGCGTCGTGGCCGCGACCCACCGCGATCTGGAAACGCGCATCGCCGAAGGCAAGTTCCGCGAGGATCTGTTCTATCGCCTCAACGTGTTCCCGATCGACGTGCCGGCGCTGCGCGAGCGTCGCGAAGACCTGCCGGCCCTGGTGGAAACCATCGCCACCCAGCTGGCGCGCACCGGCCGTGGCGAAGTGCGCTTCACCCCGGAAGCACTGCAGGCGCTGGCCACTTATGAGTGGCCGGGCAACGTGCGCGAGCTGACCAACCTGGTCGAACGCCTGGCGGTGTTGCACCCGGGTGGCTCGGTGCGCGTGCAGGATCTGCCGGCACGTTATCGCGGCGACGCCGCGCTGGCCGCTGTCGCTGTTGCCACAGCGCCGCCGGTGGTCGCCAGCGAAGAGCGCCTGGACCTGCGCAGCTTCTCGTTCCACACCCCGGGCAGCGGCAACCAGCCGTCGCTCGAGCACGGCATCGCCGTCAACCGCGCCGCAGCGCCCGCCGCGTTGCCGGACGACGGCCTGGACCTGCGCAACCACATGGCCAACATCGAACTGGGCCTGATCAACGAAGCACTGGAGCGCACCCAGGGCGTGGTCGCCCACGCCGCCCAGCTGCTCGGCCTGCGCCGCACCACCCTGGTGGAAAAGCTGCGCAAGTACGGCATCGAACGCGAGCCGGCCGAACTGGCCGGCTGAAGCGTGCTACCAGCATGAAGGGGGCACGAACGCCTGGGCTTGCCCGGGCGTTGGTGTTTTTGGGATTTGCAACTATTCCCAATGCGCTTCGCCCCGGGACGCAATAGCCTCAAGGGTTGCGATTGCCACCGAGGAATGTCATGAGCGAGACCTTTGAAAGCTCCATGCAGGAAATACTGGAATCCATGCTCAGCGTTTGTCTGGAGTACGGAGAGAATCGCGTGGATGGTGTGTACCTGTACGGCGCTGCGGAAGCTGGTACTTCCTCTGCAGACGTCTTCTATGAAATAGGTAGTGGCGTCTACAGGATTCACGAGTTGAACGACTCTCCCGCCGCCCGGAATGGACAGCAGTTTGATGTATCAGATGACCGTGGCTTCGCCTTGCTGAACTTTCTTCTGGACGACTTTGGCCGCCTAGTTGAGCTTCATGAAGGTCATGAGCGGGAGCCTCCTACCCAGCTGAAGGCACACTTGCACGTGGTTACCGGAAAGCTGAGCATCAAGTTCAGCCATGACCTTCATTTCTCCAATACCGAAAATCTCCTACCCAGCCATTTCTTCGAGGCATGGCTCCAAGAGGTGAAGGAAGACTTTCCGAACAGCCGTGGCGCTGTTTAGTCCGGAACGAAGTCGGGGCGTCGAACGCGCACCGGCCAAACCTGTTAGCTGACAGGTACAGCCGGGGACAGATCCCTTGGCATCGGAAAGAGTTCCGACCCCTTGGCATTTCCCAGCGCCAGAATTCCGGCCACTGGACCCTGCAGCCGTAGGCCAGAAAACCGACGCCGGTTAAATGGCGCCACCAATGGGGTCAGATCCCGTGCCGACCAAAACGTGTCGACCAAGGTCGACACCCACCAGAGCAGGATGCCGTCCTGACAGATCGCGGAGGTCTGTCGAAGGCGGGGTGGGTCCGGTTGCGGGGGCGTGAGCCGCATGGATGCGGCGACCGAGCTTACATGGACGTACTTGCAGCGGCCCCCGCAACCGGACCCACCCCGCCACCCCACGGATAGCCCGCCGTTGACGTTGACGTGGCGTCGGCGGGTGCAGGGCGCAGCCCTGCCAGCACACCCACACCCTCACTTCACTGAATCGAAAACCGGTTTCGGCACGGCACTTGCACCTGTTCCCCCAGACACCCCCATCCCTGTTTCTGGAACCGTTGCAGATGTCCCACTCCGTCACTTCGATCCTTTCGCAGATCCGCTCCTATCAGACCCAGATGGGACAGCCGGCGCTCAACCCGCTGGGCGAAACGCCGCGCAGCAACGCCCTGCCGGGCACGGTGCTGGACGCACCGCAGGCCCAGCCGGCCAGCTTCACCGAAACCCTGCGTGGTGCGATTGCCGGCGTCAACGATGCGCAACAGAAATCCGGCGCCCTCGCCAAAGCCTTCGAAGTGGGCGACCCCAGCGCCGACCTCGCCAAGGTGATGGTCGCCTCGCAGCAGTCCCAGATCGCCTTCCGCGCCACCGTGGAAGTCCGCAACCGTCTCGTCCAGGCTTACCAGGACGTGATGAACATGCCGCTGTAAGGAATAGAGACGCATGGCACTGACGCTCTCCAAGGACAGCCTGAACGCCGAAAAGGCCGGGCAATGGTTCGACCGCCTGCAGAGTCTGCAGATTACCCGTCGGCTGGGCCTGATGGCGATGATCGCGGTGGCGGTGGCGGCAGGCCTGTCCGTGTTCTTCTGGTCGCAGAAGCCGGGCATGGTCCCGCTGTACACCGGCCTGGACCAGAAGGCGACCGCTGAAGCGACCGACCTGCTGCGCGCCGCGCAGATTCCGTTCGCGCTCGACCCGGCCACCGGTGGCATCACCGTGCCGGAAAAGAACCTGCACGACGCGCGCCTGAAGCTGGCCGGCTCCGGCCTGACCGACAGCGGCAAGCTCGGCTTCGAGCTGATGGAGCGCGACCCGGGCTTCGGCGTCAGCCAGTTCGTCGAAAGCGCGCGCTACCAGCATGCGCTGGAAACCGAGCTGTCGCGCACCATCAACACGCTGCGCCCGGTGCGCGATTCGCGCGTGCACCTGGCCATTCCCAAGCCCAGCGCCTTCACCCGCCAGCGTGACGTGGCCAGCGCCTCGGTGACCCTGGAACTGCGTGGCGGCCAGCAGCTGGAACGCAGCCAGGTGGACGCCATCGTGCACATGGTCGCGGCCAGCATCCCGGATCTCGCCCCGGAACGGGTGACCGTGGTCGACCAGAGCGGGCGCATGCTCAGCGTCAGCGACCCGAACAGTGAGGCGGCGGTCAACGCTGCCCAGTTCGAGCAGGTGCGCCGCCAGGAAACCTCGTTCAACCAGCGCATCCGCGAGCTGCTGGAGCCGATGACCGGTCCTGGCCGCGTCAATCCGGAAGTGAGCGTGGACATGGATTTCTCGGTAACCGAGGAAGCCCGTGAGCTCTACAACGGTGAACCGCAGAAGCTGCGCAGCGAGCAGATGAGCGAGAACACCACCAGCACCCCGGGCCCGCAGGGCGTGCCGGGCGCGACCAGCAACAGCCCGCCGGGCCAGCAGGCCGCGCCGGCCACCGCGCAGGCGCCGACCGAAAGCAGCAAGAACGCGACCCGCAACTACGAGCTGGACCGCACCCTGCAGCACACCCGTCAGCCGGCGGGCCGCATCAAGCGCGTCTCGGTGGCGGTCCTGGTGGACAACGTGCCGCGCGCCGGCGCCAACGGCAAGGTCAGCCCGCAGCCGCTGTCGGCCGCCGAATTGACCCGCGTCGAGGCACTGGTCAAGCAGGCCGTCGGTTTCAATGCCGAGCGTGGCGATACCGTGTCGGTGATGAACGCCCCGTTCGTGCGTGATACCACGCCGGTCGAAGGCCCGGCCTGGTGGGAGCTGCCGTGGGTGCACGATGCCGGCCGCATGCTGCTGGGCGCCGTGGTGGTGCTGGCATTGCTGTTCGGCGTGCTGCGCCCGGCATTGCGTGCGATCACCGGCCAGAACAGGAAGAACGACGAACAGGCACTGGAACCGCACACCGCGGACGTGCAGCTGGTCGATGACGATGGCATGCCGCTGCCGGCGCTGGGCGCCGACCGGGCCAGCCTGGGCGGGCCGGATGCACTGGCCCTGCCGGTGGATTCATATGAGGAACGACTGCGGATGGCGCGTGAAGCCGTGAAGACCGACTCCAAGCGCGTGGCCCAGGTGGTCAAGGGCTGGGTGGCCAATGACTGAGGCACAACTGACCGGCGTGCAGCGCGCGGCCGTGCTGCTGCTGTCCCTGGGTGAGCTGGATGCAGCCGAAGTGCTGCGCCACATGGAACCCAAGGAGGTGCAGAAGATCGGCATCGCCATGGCCACCATGACCGACATCACCCGCGAACAGGTGGAACGGGTGATGGACCAGTTCGGCCAGGAACTGGGCTCGAAGACCTCGCTGGGCGTGGGCTCGGACGACTACATCCGCAACATGCTGGTGCAGGCGCTGGGCAGCGAGAAGGCCGGCAACCTGATCGACCGCATCCTGCTCGGCCGCAACACCACCGGGCTGGACGCGCTGAAGTGGATGGACCCGCGCGCGGTGGCCGATCTGGTGCGCAACGAGCACCCGCAGATCATCGCCATCGTGATGGCGCACCTGGAAACCGACCAGGCCGCCGACGCGCTGAAGCTGCTGCCGGACCGCACCCGCGTGGACGTGCTGCTGCGCATCGCCACGCTCGACGGCATTCCGCCGAACGCACTCAATGAACTCAACGAGATCATGGAGCGCCAGTTCGCCGGCAACCAGAACCTGAAGTCGTCCAACATCGGCGGCGTGCAGTGCGCGGCCAACATCCTGAACTTCATGGACAGCGGCCAGGACCAGGCGATCCTGGGCGAAATCGCCCGCATCGATGCGCCGTTGAGCAACCGCATCCAGGACCTGATGTTCGTGTTCGACGACCTGGTGGACCTGGACGACCGCGAGATGCAGCTGGTGCTGCGCGAAGTGAGCGGCGAGCGCCTGGGCCTGGCCCTGCGCGGTGCCGACATCAAGGTGCGCGACAAGATCACCCGCAACATGTCGCAGCGCGCGGCCGAGATCCTGCTGGAAGACATGGAAGCCCGTGGCCCGGTGCGCCTGTCCGACGTGGAAGGCGCGCAGCGCGAGATCCTGGCCATCGTCAAGCGCATGGCCGATGAAGGCACCGTCACCATTGGTGGCAGCGCGGAGGCCATGCTGTGAGCAACGTCGTGCGCTGGCTTGCCCCGGACCTGCTGGCCCAGCCCGACCCGGTGCTGGATCAGGAGGATGCGTTCGAACTCACCGAGCCGGACCCGGAACACGAACCCGAGCCACCGCTGCAGCTGCCGACCCTGGAGGAAATCCAGGCCATCCAGGACAGCGCCGAGAAGGAAGGCTTCCAGCACGGCCATAGCGAAGGTTACGGCCAGGGACAGGCGGAAGTGCGTCGCCTCGCCGCGCAGATCGAAGGCATCCTCGACAACTTCAGCCGACCGCTGGTGCGGCTGGAGAACGAAGTCGTCGGCGCACTGGGCGAACTGGCGGTACGCATCGCTGGCGCGCTGGTCGGCCGCGCCTATGAAGCTGACCCGGCACTGCTGGCACAGCTGGTCGGTGAGGCGATCGACGCGGTGGGCGGCAGCACCCGCGAGGTCGAAGTGCGACTGCACCCGGACGACATCGCCGCCCTCGCCCCGCTGTTGAGCCTGCCGCCACAACAACGCCTGGTGCCAGACACCAGCCTCAGCCGCGGCGATCTTCGCGTGCACGCCGAAGCCGTGCGCATCGACGGCACCCTGGAAGCCCGCCTGCGCGGCGCGCTGGACGCGGTGATCCGCCAGACCGGAGCCAATGCATGACCCCCGATCCGCAGCCGACGCTGCCACCGGCCGACTGGGCCATCGCCCGCAACCTGCGCCTGGCGCGTCGGCTCGATGGCCTGCGCGTGGATACCGCCCATGGCCGTGGCCTGATCCGCGAAGGCGTGCTGCGCCGCGCGGTCGGACTGACCCTGGAAGCGGTCGGCTGCGAAGCGCCGCTGGGTGCCAGCTGCAAGGTGGAAGTGGTCGATGGTGGCTGGGTCGATGCCGAAGTGGTCGGCTTCGCCGGCGAGCGCACTTACCTGATGCCGAGCGCGGAACTGCACGGCCTGCTGCCCAATGCACGGGTGGTGCCGTCCGCACGCCGTGGCGGCGTTGAAGTGGGCGAAGGCCTGCTCGGCCGCGTCATCGACAGCGACGGCGTGCCGCTGGACGGCAAGGGCCCGATCCGCGCCGAGGGCCATGTCGGCATGGCCGGCGTGTCGATCAATCCGCTGGCACGTGAACCGATCACCCAGCCGCTGGACGTGGGCGTGCGTGCGATCAACGCGCTGCTGCCGATCGGCCGCGGCCAGCGTGTCGGCCTGTTCGCCGGTTCCGGCGTCGGCAAGTCGACGCTGCTAGGCATGATGACCCGCTACACCGCCGCCGACGTGATCGTGGTCGGCCTGATCGGTGAACGTGGCCGCGAAGTCCGTGATTTCGTCGAGACCACGCTGGGCGAGGAAGGCCTGCGCCGCGCCGTGGTGGTGGCCAGTCCCGCCGACCGGCCGCCGCTGGCACGCCTGCACGGTGCCTACCGCGCCACCGCCATCGCCGAATGGTTCCGCGACCAGGGACTGAACGTGCTGCTGCTGATGGACTCGCTGACCCGCTTCGCCCAGGCGCAGCGCGAGATCGGCCTGTCGGTGGGTGAACCGCCGACCACCCGCGGCTATCCGCCGTCGGTGTTCGCCAAGCTGCCGGCACTGGTCGAACGCGCCGGCAACGGCGCCAAGGGGCGTGGTTCGATCACCGCGTTCTACACGGTGCTGACCGAAGGCGATGATCCTCAGGATCCGATCGCCGATGCAGCGCGCGCGATCCTCGACGGCCACATCCTGCTCTCGCGGCGCGTGGCCGACAGTGGCCTGTATCCGGCCATCGACGTTGAATCGTCGGTCAGCCGCGTGGTCACGGAAATCGCCGACGAGCCGTGGCGCCTGCGCATCCGCAAGTTGAAGCGACTGGTCTCGGCCTACTCGGCCAACCGCGACCTGATCGCCATCGGTGCCTACCAGCGCGGCAACGACGCGGCCACCGACGAAGCCCTGGAACGCTGGCCGGAAATCATGGAGTTCCTCGGCCAGGACGTTGCCAAGGCCGCAGATCTCCCGCACAGCCAGGCGGCGCTGCAGCGCCTGGTGGAACAAGAGAGTTAAGCCATGAACCAGTCCAAGCGCATCGATCCCCTGCTCAAGCGGGCCCAGGAACACGAGGACGCGGTGGCCCGCGATCTGGCCGAACGCCAGCGCGTGCTCGATACCCATCTGTCGCGACTGGACGAACTGCGCCGCTACGCCGAGGAGTATGCGAATGCGCAGATGGCGGCGACCAGCCCGGCACAGCTGCTGAACCGGCGTGCGTTTCTCGACCGCCTCGACAGTGCGGTCGAACAGCAACAGGCCACGGTCAATGGCAACCGCGAGAAGGTGGAAGCCGAGCGCGCCCGGCTGATCCTGGCCAGCCGTGACAAGGCCGTGCTGGAACAACTGGCCGCCAGCTACCGCGCACAGGAGAAGGTGGTGACGGACCGCCGCGACCAGCGCGAGATGGATGACATCGGTGCCCGCCGCGCCCGCCTGGTACAGATCGAAGACCAGGACGGCGCCGAGCAGGGAGGCCGCTCGTGATGCCCGCCCCGCTCGCCAGCAGCGCCAACGCACAGTCGCAGAACGCTGGCAGCGGCCCAGCGCGCGCATCACGCAGTGACGGCAGCAAGGATTTCAGCCAGCTGCTGCAGGGTGGTGCGCCGGGCGCCGATGGATCCTCCAGGCCCTCGAACATGCCCACGTCGCCTGCACAGGGGCCGGCATCCGACAGCAATGGCCAGTCCAGCGCCGAGCGCAGGCCGGACAGCGCTGCCGTACCCGAAGAGACCGCAGCGACGGTGCCCCCGGTGCAAGCCAGGCCCGCTGCCGAAAAGGACGCCTCGGCGACGACCGAGGATGCCCCATGGCCGCCGCTCGGTCTGGCAGGACTGGTACTGGCAGTACCGACACCTGCCGATCCTGCCGCCGCTCTGCCAGCAGTGGCGACGGCCACCGATGCAGACGGCAACGCACTGCCCTCGCCCGCTGCACTGCCGGTCGCAGCAGCCCTGCCCTCCACAGCAGCGGCGACCGCTACGGCCACCGCCGAAGGCGACGCCCCCAATGGGGCCGACCAGGCGACCACTCTGCCGTTGCCTGAGCTGGTGCTGCCCGGTAAGCGCGGCGAGCGCGGTGAAGGCAGCGACGCAACCCTCATCGGCGACCGCGCCACGGCGCCGCTGCTGCATGCACCGGGCAACGCGGCTGTGCAGGATCTGAAGGCCGCGCTGGCCACGGGCAATGCCATCTTCAATGGCGAACCGACACCGAAGCCGGTGCTCGGCGACGATGGTTTCGACCAGGCAATTGGTGCGCGCCTGGGCTGGCTGGCCGACCAGAAGATCGGCCATGCCCACATACGCCTGAGTCCGGACGACATGGGCCCGGTCGACGTGCGCCTGCAGCTGAACGGCGACAAGGTGCATGCCAGCTTCAGCAGCCCGCACGTGGATGTACGCCAGGCACTGGAAAGCAGCCTGCCGCGCCTGCGCGAACTTCTCGGCGAGCAGGGCTTCCAGCTGGCTCATGCCGATGTCGGCCACCAGGCGCCCGGTGGTGACGGCAATGCGTCGGGCCAGGCCGCTGGCGGCGGCATGGCAGGTGACGGAGAACCGTCGCCGGGCGACGCCAGCGTGTCGTCCGCGCAGTTGATCCGCCAGCGCGGATTGCTGGACGCATACGCCTGACAGGCGTGCCAACCAAGGTTGGCACCTACCAGAGTGGGATGGTTGGAACCCACCAGAGCGAAGCGGTTGGCGCCTACCAGAGCGATGTGGTTGGCACCCACCAGAGCGGTGTGGTCGGCACCTGCCAGTATCGAGTTGGTGGGTGCGGAGCTTGCTCCGCACGGCCCCACCGGCACCCTGACGGAATTCCGTCGCCCCCCTCTGCCCCGGCTCCGGCACACCCCTTGCATATCCCGGTGAAGCAACCCTCAGGAGCTTCACCCCGTGGCCGCAGCCGCTGACAAAACCAAGAAGACCGCCGAGAAGGACAAGGCCGCCAAGCCGCGTAGTCCGATCCTGATCACCGCACTGGTGGCCGTATTGGCCGCCGCTGCCGCTGGTGGCGGCGTCTGGTTCTTCACCCAGTCCAAGCACGAAGAGAAGACCGCGCAGGCCCCGAAGAAGGCCAGCACTCCGGCACCGGCGCAGTACTTCGCGCTGGACCCTGCGTTCGTGGTCAACCTCAACGGCCCGGTCGACGGTCCGCGCTACCTGCAGCTGGAAGTACAGCTGATGACCCGTGACCCGGCCGCGCTGGAAGCGATCAAGACCCATGCGCCGGCCATCCGCGCACGCCTGCTGATGCTGTTCTCGCAGGTCAGCCCCGATCAGATCGCCGACGTCGCCGGCAAGCAGAAGCTGCAGGCCGCCTCGCTGGCCGAAGTGCAGAAGGTGCTCAAGGCCGAGACCGGCAGCAACGGCGCCGACGATCTGCTGTTCACCAGCTTCGTGACCCAGTAAGGGCCCACCGATGAATGACCTGCTGTCCCAGGACGAGATTGATGCCCTGCTCCACGGCGTGGACAGTGGTGCGGTCGAGACCGATCCGGAACCGCCCTCCGGCGAGGCCCGTTCGTACGATTTCGCCAGCCAGGACCGCATCATCCGCGGTCGCATGCCGACCCTGGAAATGGTCCACGAGCGTTTCGCGCGCCTGTGGCGGATCGGCCTGTTCAACCTGATCCGGCGTTCGGCCGAACTGTCCGTGCGCGGCATCGAGCTGATCAAGTTCAACGATTACATGCACTCGCTGTATGTGCCGACCAACCTGAACCTGATCCGCTTCAAGCCACTGCGCGGCACCGGCCTGATCGTGTTCGAACCGACCCTGGTGTTCGCCATCGTCGACAACTTCTTCGGTGGTGACGGGCGCTACCCCACCCGCATCGAAGGCCGCGAGTTCACCGCTACCGAAATGCGGGTGATCCACCTGCTGCTGAAGCAGACCTTCGCCGACCTGCGCGAGGCGTGGGCACCGGTGATGGATGTCGACTTCGAGTACATCAACTCGGAGATCAACCCGCACTTCGCCAACATCGTGACGCCGCGCGAGTACGTGGTGGTGTGCCGCCTGCACGTCGAGCTCGACGGCGGTGGCGGCGACATCCACGTGACCCTGCCGTATTCGATGCTGGAGCCGATCCGCGAGCTGCTCGACGCCGGCATCCAGAGCGACCGCAATGATCGCGACGAGAGCTGGGGCCAGACACTGCGCGAACAGCTCAACATCGCCGAAGTCACCCTGTCCAGCGTGCTGGCCAGCAAGCGCATGACCCTGCGCGACCTGACCCAGCTGAAGGTCGGCGACATCCTGCCGATCGAACTCAGCCCGCAGGTGCCGCTGTGCGTGGAGAACATTCCCGTGTTCACCGGCGAGTTCGGCATCGCCAACGGCATGAACGCCGTGAAGATCACCGCTACCCATCCGCCGGGCACCCGCCCGCGCGCACCCGTCATCCAGGAAGACCCGCAATGAACGATATCGACGCCCTCGAACCGACCCCGGCCCAGTTCAGCAGCCTGCAGGCCGATGAGGCGAACGGTCCGGACCTGAACCTGGACGTGATCCTGGACGTGCCGGTGACCCTGTCGCTGGAAGTCGGTCGCGCCCGCCTGCCGATCCGCAACCTGCTGCAGCTCAACCAGGGCTCGGTGGTGGAACTGGAACGTGGTGCCGGCGAATCCCTGGATGTGTTCGTCAACGGCACCCTGATCGCCCATGGCGAAGTCGTGGTGATCAATGACCGCTTCGGCGTGCGCCTGACCGATGTGGTCAGCCCGAGTGAGCGGATCCGGAGACTGCGTTGAGCCTGCTGGCCTCCACCCTGCTGGCGGTCGGCAAGGCCGCCGCCCCGGTTGGCCCGCAGGTCGGCCAGCATGCGGCCGCCGCACCGAGCCTGTTCGGTGCGGTGCTGGCGCTGCTGGCCGTGCTGGCCCTGGTCATCGGCCTCGGCTGGCTGCTCAAGCGCATGCCCGGCAGCGGCTTCCGCCCGGCCGAAGGCATGAAGCTGGTGGCCAGCCTCAGTGTCGGCGCCAAGGAACGCGTGGTGGTGGTCGAGGTCAACGGCCAGCAACTGCTGCTGGGCGTCACCGCCGGTGGCATCAATACCCTGCATACCCTGCCCGAACCGCTGCCGCCACCGGCGCCGGTACGCGTGCCGGACTTCAAGAACCTGCCGAATTTCGCCCAGCTGCTGCAGCAGCGGCTGCGCAAGGACCCCTGACATGCGTGTCACCCGTACCCGTCTTGCCACCCTGATGCCGTGGCTGCTGATGCTTGCCCTGTGCCTGTTGCCGGCACTGGCGTTCGCCGCCCCTGGCGCCCCGACCACGCCGCTGCCGGACATCAACGTCGGCAAGATCGGCGGTGCGCCGGTCAGCCTGCCGCTGCAGACCCTGCTGCTGATGACGGCGATCACCCTGATCCCGTCGATGCTGCTGGTGCTGACCTCGTTCACCCGCATCATCATCGTGCTGGGCTTGCTGCGCCAGGCACTGGGCACCGGGCAGACGCCGTCCAACCAGGTGCTGCTGGGCCTGGCGCTGTTCCTTACCGCAATGATCATGCTGCCAACCTGGGACAAGGCCTGGAGCACCGGCATGGCGCCCTATCTCAATGGCGAGATCGACTTCCAGACCGCCTGGACGCTGACCACCTCGCCGCTGCGCGCCTTCATGCTGGCGCAGATCCGCGAGACCGACCTGATGACCTTCGCCGGCATCGCCGGGCACGGCACCTACGCCAGTCCCGATGCGATCCCGTTCCCGGTGCTGGTCGCCTCGTTCGTCACCAGCGAGCTGAAGACCGCTTTCGAGATCGGCTTCCTGATCTTCATCCCGTTCGTGATCATCGACCTGGTCGTGGCCAGCGTGCTGATGTCGATGGGCATGATGATGCTGTCGCCGATGCTGGTGTCAGCACCGTTCAAGATCCTGCTGTTCGTGCTGGTGGATGGCTGGGTGCTGACCGTGGGTACGTTGGCGGCGAGCTTCAATCCGGCGTGATTTAGAGGCAGTCGAGCATGGCTCGACTCTACATAAGCAGATGGAATCCGAATGTCTCCCGAACTTGCCTTGACCGAACTGCGTGGCGGCCTGATCACCGTATTGTGGGTGGCCGGCCCGCTGCTGCTCACCGTGCTGGTGGTGGGCGTGGTGGTGGGCGTGGTACAGGCCGCGACCCAGCTCAATGAACCGACCATCGCCTTCGTCGCCAAGGCAGCGGCACTGACCGCGGTGCTGTTCGCGCTGGGCAGCCTGCTGATCGGCCACCTGGTGGAGTTCACCACGCTGCTGTTCCAGCGCATTCCACACCTGATCGGCTAGGACACGCGCTTCGATGGACGCCGCCACCCAGATGGCAGCCGACGGCCTGCAGGCCTTCGGCATGATCGGCACCGTGCTGTGGACCATGCTGCGCATCGGTGCCGTGGCCATGGCCATGCCGATGGTCGGCACCCGCGCGGTGCCGGCACGGATCCGTGTGATCCTGGCCGGCACCCTGGCCATCGCATTGGCGCCGTTGCTGCCTCCGGTTCCGGACTGGACCGGTTTCGATGCCGCCACGGTCCTGACCATCGCCCGCGAACTGGCCATCGGCGTATCCATCGGCTTCCTGCTACGGCTGGTGTTCGAAGCCGGCGCGATGGCCGGCGAACTGATCGCCCAGGGCACCGGCCTGGCCTTCGCGCAGATGAGTGATCCACTGCGTGGCGGTACCTCGGGCGTGATCGGCCAGTGGTTCTATCTGCTGTTCGGCCTGCTGTTCTTCACCGCCAACGGCCATCTGGCGCTGATCTCACTGGTGGTGGACAGCTACCGGGCGCTGCCGATCGGCGCACCGCTGCCGGACCCGCACGCCTTCTTCAGCATCGCCCCGACCTTCCTGCTGACCGTTCTGCGCGGCGCACTGACCCTGGCGATCCCGCTGACCGTGGCGATGCTGGCAGTGAATCTGGCGTTCGGCGTGCTGGCCCGTGCGGCCCCGGCGCTGAACCCGATCCAGCTGGGCCTGCCGGTCTCGCTGCTGCTGGGCCTGTTCCTGCTGGCGTTGCTGGCCGGGGAAATGGGCCCGCCGGTACAGCGCCTGTTCGATGCCGCCTTCCAAGCTGCGGACGCGGTCACACACTGACCTGATCATCACGTTTTACTGCTTGCCATGCCTTTGTTTCTGCAGAGCCGAGCCCATGCTCGGCTGTCTTCGGCGGGAGCGGCAGCCGAGCATGGGCTCGGCTCTACACGGGCGCAATTTCACGTTTTACTGCTTGCCCTTCCCCCGGGTCCGCGCGTTAGAGTGAATGCGCGGCAACCGGGGGGATGCCGCACGTGGCCGCCGCCCGGCGTCGGCCTGCCTCATGCATGCCCCACCGTGGTTTCCGTCGACAGGCAGGTCCGGGAGACTGACGAATGCTGGTAGGCACGTACAACCCGTGGCTGGTGGCGATCTCGCTGCTGGTTGCCGTGATGGCTTCGTACACTGCGCTGGCAATGGCCGGGCGCACGGTCACCGCACCCGGCAAGGGCGCGGCGTGGTGGTGGCGGCTGGGCGGCGGCTTCGCCATGGGCCTGGGCATCTGGTCGATGCATTTCATCGGCATGCTCGCCTTCGACCTGCCCATTCCGCTCGGCTACGACCTGCCCATCACCCTGCTCTCCCTGGCCCTGGCCATCGCCTCGTCAGTGTTCGCACTGTGGCTGGTCTCGCTGCGCACCCTGCCGCATCCGCGCCTGGCTGGCGGCGCACTGTTGATGGGTACCGGCATCGCCGGCATGCATTACGTTGGCATGGCCGCAATGCGCATGCAGCCGGGCATCGACTATGACCCGGGCTGGCTGCTGTTTTCACTGATGGTGGCAGTCGCTGCGTCGTGGACGGCCCTGTATGTGGCGTTCCGCCTGCGTGCGCAGCGCACCCGTGTCGGCGACCGCCTGGCAGCGGCCGGCCTGCTCGGGCTGGCGATCGTCGGCATGCACTACACCGGCATGGCCGCCGCACGTTTTCCGGAAGGCAGCATCTGTGGCGCGGCGGTCGGCGATGGCCTGCAGAGCGAATGGCTGGCGATGCTGGTGGTGGTACTGACCGTCGCAATCCTGGCCGTGGTGCTGGTGGTGTCCTGGCTGGACCAGCGGGTGGAGGCGCAGCTGCTGCGCCTGCGCAATTCCCTGTTGAGCACCTCGCTGACCGACGCACAGCAGGAACTGACCCAGGCTGCACTGCACGACCCGCTCACCCGCCTGCCCAACCGCCTGCTGCTGCAGCGTCGGATCGTGCAGGCACTGGCCGAGGCCGAACAGGGCGGCAGCCGATTCGCAGTGATGTTCATGGACCTGGATGGCTTCAAGCAGGTCAACGATGCCTATGGCCATCAGGCCGGTGATGCACTGCTGGTGGCGGTGGCCGAACGTACGCGCCAGCTGCTGCGCCCCCACGACATGCTGGCCCGTCTGGGCGGGGACGAGTTCGTATTGGTGGTGCGCATCGAGCATGACGAGGACCTTCCGACCCTGGCCCGGCGCATCCTGCAGGCGGTCGGCAGTGGGCCCCTGCTACCGGACAACGAACTGCAGGTGACCGCCAGCATCGGCGTGGCGATCTGTCCCGACCACGCTGCCAGCGAGCGGCAGCTGATGGCCTTTGCCGATGCAGCGATGTACCAGGCCAAGGATTCCGGACGCAACGCCTTCGTGTTGTTCGCCGACTGGATGAATGACAGCGCCGAACAACAGTTCCGGCTGCTGGCCGACCTGCGCCGGGCCATTGGCAGCGAGCAGCTGTTCCTGCACTACCAGCCGAAGATCCAGGTAGCCACGCAGAAGGTGGCCGGTGCCGAAGCGTTGATCCGCTGGCGCCATCCGGAGCATGGCCTGATCCCGCCGGACCGCTTCATCCGGCTGGCCGAGCGCAGCGGCGCGATCAACGACATCGGGCGCTGGGCGCTGGATCAGGCCTGCCTGCAGCTACGCCGCTGGCATGACGCCGGTCACGAAGGCTGGTCGATGTCGGTGAACCTGTCGCCGATACAGTTCAGTTCGCCGCACCTGCTGCAGGATGTGCGTGAAGTGATCGAACGCTACGACATTGCCCCGCGCCACCTGGTGCTGGAGATCACCGAAAGCACGGTGATGCGCGATACCGATACCAGCCTGCGCCTGCTGCAGGCGCTCTCGGCGCTGGGCGTGGGCATCTCCATCGATGACTTCGGCACCGGCTACTCCAGCCTGCTGTACCTGAAGCGGCTGCCGGCTACCGAGATCAAGATCGACCACGCGTTCGTGCGCGATCTGGAGCACAGCGCCGAGGATGTGGTGATTGTCTCGGCCATCGTGGCGCTGGGCCATGCGCTGGACATGGACATCGTCGCCGAAGGCGTGGAAACCGCCGCCCAGCGCGCCTACCTGGAGCGCCTGGGATGCGATTACCTGCAGGGCTACCTGCTCGGCCGCCCGGTCGATGCGGCGCGCTTCATGCAACTGCACGACCTGCCCCGACCGCGGGTGGAGCTGGCGCAGAGCCCACCGCCCAGCGACAACGCTCCTCTGTAGAGCCGAGCCTGCGCTCGGCTCCCGCAGGCGTGGCCCGGCGCTACCATGGGGTGCCGATCCCCAGTGGGTCCACGCCATGCGTGGATGAGCCGCTCCACCATCATCCAAGGAAGCGCCCGTGGCCCTACGCACCACCCTTGCAGGCTTGTTGCTGGCCCTTGCTGTTGGCCACGCTGCCGCCGCTGATCTGCCGTGGTCATTGCCAGCCGATGCTTCCCCGGCCCAGGTCGACGCTGCCCTGCAGGCTCTGGGCAAGGGGGTGCTGGAGTCCCCCAGCCTGACCGATGCACAGCGCGGCCACGCGCTGCTGGCGATGGGTCAGACGGCCGAAGCGCGGCAATCGATCCAGCAGGCGCGGGCATCGCTGGCAAGCGACGGTGATACCGCGGCGGTGCAGCGCTGGGTGCCCATGCTGCTGTTCGCCACCGCCGGCGAGCGGGACAACGCCGCTTATGCGCGTGCCTTCCACAGCACCTTCGCTGCCCTCGACGACGTCGCCGCGGTGCAGGCCGATGCCGCGCTCTCGGCTGAGCCGGCCCGGGCGCGCGCCCAGCTGGAGCAGGCCATCGCGGCGCAGGCAGGTGCCGCGACCGTATCCGAGGCCGTCGCCCTGGAACTGCTGCGTCTGCGGGCAGTACTGCGTGCACAGACCCTGGCCGCCGCAATGGCCCCCGCACTGGTCGCCGCAGAAGAGCAGCGTCGCTTCGTCATCGACGACACCCTGCGCATTCCCGCAGGCGGCGACGTGGTGCTGTCGGCCCAGTTGGCACGGCCACGCGCTGCCACTGCGCCGCTGCCTGCGGCCATGCTGTTCACCATCTACACCGATCCACCGAAGAACCGGCAGAAGATGCTGCTGGCCGCCGCGCATGGCTACGCCGGCATCGTGGTCGATGCGCGCGGCAAAGGCCAGGGCACGGGCACCATCGCTCCCTACGAACATGACGGCGAGGACGCCAACGCGGCCATCGACTGGATCAGCCACCAGCCATGGAACGATGGCCGGGTCGCCATGTATGGCGGCAGCTACGAAGGCTTTACCGCCTGGGCAGCAGCGCGCCATCACCATCCCGCATTGAAGACCATCGTGCCCTACGTTGCCGCCATCCCCGGCCAGGGCCTGCCGATGGAGAACAACGTGTTCCTGAGTGCCAACTACGGTTGGGCGTTCTATGTGGCCAATGGTCCGATGCTGGACAACGACACCTACGACCAGGACGAGCGCTGGTCGGAGCTGCCGCGCCGCTGGTATGCCTCCGGCCGCCCATACCGGCAGATCGACCAGGTCGACGGCACGCCCAACCCCTGGCTGCAGCGCTGGCTCGATCACCCGGCGTACGACGCTTACTGGCAGTCGATGGTTCCCTATGGCGACCAGTTCGACGACATCCGCATCCCGGTGCTGACCATCACCGGTTACTACGACGACGGCCAGATCTCGGCACTGCAGTACTTCAAGGAGCACCTCAGGCACCGCCCCGATGCCGACCACGCCCTGCTGATCGGTCCCTATGACCATCGCGGTGCGCAGTCGGCGCTCAAACCCATGGAGCTGCGCGATTACGCGGTCGACCCTGCCGCGCAGTTCGACACCCCGGCAGTCACCTTCCAGTGGTTGGACCATGTGCTGCGCGGCGCCCCGCGTCCGGCGCTGGTGCCCGACCGCGTGAATTACCAGCTGATGGGCGCCAACACGTGGGGGCATGCGGCAACGCTGGAGGCGGCTGCGGGCGATCGCCGCCGCTACCACCTCTCCGCCGATCAGGCATCATCCGATGGCTACCACCGCCTGCTGGAACAGTCGCCAGCCCCTGGCCACCTACGGCAGACCGTGGACCTGGCCGACCGCAACGAAATGCGGCACGGCTACTACCCGTTCCCGATCGTCGCGGCACAGGACGAAGCGGACACCGCGCTGGCCTTCGTCTCCGAACCGTTCATTGCACCGATGGATCTGGTGGGAAGCTTCTCTGGTGACCTGAAGGTGCGCATCAACAAGCGGGATTTCGATTTCACCGTCACCCTGTACGAGCTGATGGCCGATGGCCGCCGCATGCAGCTGTCCTACTACATGGGCCGGGCCAGCCACGTGCGTAACCCGAGCACGCGCCAGTTGTTGCAGCCCCGCCAATGGACCCACCTGCCCTTCGACCGCACGCGCATGGTCGCCCGCCGCCTGGCTGCAGGCAGCCGCCTGCTGGTGAAGGTGGACGTGCTGAAGGACGCCATGCATCAGGTGAACCACGGCACCGGCCGCGATGTCAGCGATGAATCGGCCGCCGATGCGGGCGCCCCGCTGCAGGTGGACTGGCACAGCGACAGCGTGCTGATGATCCCGCTGCAGGCGGTAACGCCGACCGGGTGACACCGCCGCCCCGCCATCACAGAACAGTTCTTGTGCACCCGGCAACCCCAGCCGTAGTGCCCGTGCGGCTGCATGACCTGCCGCGGCCGCGGGTGGAGCTGGCTACTGGCTTCAAAGCGCCAGAAGGTGGGGGTTGATGAACCCCCACGGCCGCGCACCTGAACCAGCCCGGAGTGAGCAAATCACTTCAGCGTGACCGGGTAGGGAGGAGCGAGCCTCGAGTTGTCGGAGACCGCAAAAGCGACTGACTGCAACCGCTGGCAAAGTGTTGAAAGCAGGGCCATGAACTCAGCATTGGCTGCCTCAGACCATGCTCGGCCGAATCTGAGAGTAAGGTGTATGGAGCTCACCGGGTCTCCATTCAGAGCGGACTCGAGCGAGTAGCGCTCACCATCCGAGAATGCACTTTGGACGCATCCAGGGAACACCAACTCCAATGATGCGATTACGGCCTGGGGACATCCAATATCCTGCACAGCCTCAACATTGGACAGGTCTTTTTCACCGGGGCCTTCCAGCTTCAAAACGACAATGTCAAAACTCATTGCTGCGATATCCCATCCTGCAATCCATTCAGCATCGCCCTTCTCTTCTGCGTGTCTGGCCATCATGCCTCATGTAGCTGCTAGCTGCCCCCCTGTACAGCAGCAGTTGAACGATCTTCCCCGCCCGCTGAATGCGTAAGCGCGCCAGCGCATACAGCACTGCGAACACCAGAATGAGCAGGAGCAGACACACAGTGCTGCCGTTCGCGACTGAAGGCTAGCGGCACGGTTCTTGCACGCACCCCGGCAACCCCTGCCGCAGTGCCCGTGATGTCCGAGAACGAATCCGCCGGCGAAAAGACCGAACAACCGACCGAAAAACGCCTGCGCGACGCCCGTGAACAGGGCAACCTGCCGCGCTCGCGCGAACTCGGCACCGCCGCCGTGTTCGGTGCCGGCGTACTGGCGGTGATGGCCATGAGCGGCTCGATCGGCCGCGGCGCCACGGCCTGGATGAAGCAGGCGCTCAGCCCCGAACAGAGCCTGCGGCAGAACCCGAAGGAACTGTTCGGCCACTTCGGCGACCTGCTGCTGCAGTTCATGCTGGTGATCGCGCCGCTGGTGCTGGTCTGCCTGCTGGCCAGTTTCGTCGCACCGCTGGTGATGGGTGGCCTGCGCTGGTCGCAGAAGGCGTTGCTGCCCGACATCAACCGCATGAACCCGATGAGCGGGCTCAAGCGCCTGTATGGCCCGGAGGCCATCGCCGAATTCACCAAATCGCTGCTGCGCGTGGCCTTCGTCGGCGTCGCCGCGGGGCTGGTGGTCTGGACCGGCTTCGACACCCTGCGTGGGCTGATCCACCACCCGCTGGAGACCGCCATCACCGACGGCCTCGGCTTCACCCTGCGCCTGCTGCTGGCCACCGCCGGCGCCATGCTGGTGCTGGCCGCCATCGACGCGCCGTACCAGCGCTGGAACTGGATGCGCAAGCTGAAGATGACGCGTGAAGAGCTGCGCCGGGAAATGAAGGAAAGCGAGGGCAGCCCCGAGGTCAAGGGCCGCATCCGCCAGCTGCAGCAGCAGATGGCCAACCGCCGGATGATGGAAGCGGTACCCACCGCCGACGTGGTGGTGGTCAACCCCACCCACTACGCGGTGGCCCTGAAGTACGAAGGTGGTGCCATGAACGCCCCGACCGTGGTTGCGCTGGGCGTGGACGAGACCGCCCTGCGCATCCGTGAAGTGGCCGACGGCAACAAGGTCGCGATCGTCTCCGCCCCGCCTTTGGCACGCGCCTTGTATCGGGAAGGCCAACTCGGAAAGGAAATCCCCGTGAGACTGTATTCGGCCGTCGCCCAGGTCCTGTCATACGTCTACCAGCTGCGCGCCTGGCGCACTGGCCCGATGCCGGACGCCCCGCACATCCAGGTGGATGAATTCGGCAAGGGAGGCCGCCCGTGAGCGCCCAGCCCTCCACCGGTTTCAACACCCGCCGCGCCCTGGAAATGATCCGTCAGGGCCTTGGCGCACCGCTGATCGTGCTGGCCCTGCTGGCCATGGTCGTGGTGCCGCTGGCCGCGCCGGTGCTCGATGCGCTGTTCACCTTCAACATCGCCATCTCGCTGATGGTGCTGCTGGCGGTGGTCTACGTGAAGCGCCCGCTGGACTTCACCATCTTCCCGATCGTGCTGCTGATCACCACCATGCTGCGGCTGGCACTGAACGTGGCGTCCACCCGCGTCATCCTGCTCAACGGCCAGAACGGCCACGACGCCGCGGGCAAGGTCATCGCCGCCTTCGGCGAATTCGTGATCGGCGGCAACTACGCGGTCGGCATCGTGGTGTTCGCGATCCTCACCATCATCAACTTCGTGGTCATCACCAAGGGCGCCGGCCGCGTCTCGGAAGTGACCGCGCGCTTCATCCTGGACGCCATGCCGGGCAAGCAGATGGCGATCGACGCCGACCTCAACGCCGGTTTGCTGACGCGTGAAGAAGCCAAGCTGCGCCGTGAAGAAGTCCGCGAGGAAGCCGACTTCTACGGCGCAATGGACGGCGCCAGCAAGTTCATCCGCGGCGACGCCATCGCCGGCATCCTGATCCTGTTCATCAACATGCTCGGCGGCCTGGCCGTGGGCGTGCTGCAGCATGGCATGCCGTTCGGCGACGCCGCCGCCACCTACACCCTGCTCTCCATCGGTGACGGCCTGGTGGCGCAGCTGCCGGCACTGCTGGTGTCCAGCGCGGTGGCAATGCTGGTCACCCGCGCCTCGCGTTCGCAGGACATGGCCCAGGCCATGACCGGCCAGGTGTTCGGCCAGTACCGCGCACTGGCGATCACCGCCGGCATCATCGGCGTGGTCGGCCTGGTGCCGGGCATGCCCAACGTCGCCTTCCTGACGCTGTCCGCGATCCTCGGCTTCATCGCCTGGAAGGTCTACCGCAAGGGCAAGACCGCCGCCACCGATCCGGCAGCCGCAGGCAACGACGCCGCCGCACTCAATGCGCTGGGCCGCCCTGCCGCGCCGGCACCGACCGCCGAGCTGAGCTGGGACGAGCTGCGCCCGGTCGATCCGCTGGGCCTGGAGGTCGGCTACCGGCTGATTCCGCTGGTGGACAGCAACCAGGGCGGTGAGCTGATGGCGCGCATCAAGGGCGTGCGCCGCAAGCTGACCCAGGACGTGGGCTTCCTGATTCCCTCGGTGCACATCCGCGACAACCTGGAGTTGCCGGCCAATGGTTACCGCGTGCTGGTGCACGGCGTGCCGGTGGCCACCGCCGAGATCCATCCGGACCGCGAACTGGCACTGGACCCGGGCAGTGCGCTCGGCACGCTGGAAGGCATCGCCGGCAAGGACCCCGCGTTCGGCCTGGATGCCACCTGGATCCAGCCGCACCAGCGCGCCCAGGCCGAAACGCTGGGCTACACGGTGGTCGACCCGGCCACCGTGGTCGCCACCCATCTGTCGCACCTGATCCGCGAACACGCACCCGAACTGCTCGGCCACGAGGAAGTGCAGCACCTGCTGGCCAACCTGGCCAAGAGCGCGCCCAAGCTCGTCGAAGATCTGACGCCGAAGGCGCTGCCGCTGTCGGCGGTTGTGCGCGTGCTGCAGAACCTGCTGGTCGAACGCATTCCGATCCGCCAGCTGCGCAAGATCGCCGAAGCACTGGTCGAACACGCGCCGAACAGCCAGGACCCGGCCGTGCTGACCGCCGCCGTGCGCACCGCACTGGGCCGTTTCATCGTGCAGGAGATCGCCGGAATGTCGGCGGAACTGCCAGTGTTCACCCTCAACCCGCAATTGGAACGTGTCTTGCAGGAGTCCACGCAGGGCAACGGCGCCGCGCTGGAACCCGGACTCGCAGAGCGACTGCACCAGAGCCTGGCCGAATGTGTCAGCAAGCAGGAAGCGCGAAACGAGCCGGCGGTCGTGCTGGTACCGGGCCCGGTGCGCGCCGCGCTGGCGCGTCTGGTCCGCCACAGCGTCCCGTCGCTGTCGGTCCTGGCCTACAGCGAGGTACCGGAGGACAAGCGACTGAAGCTGGTCGGAACGATCAGCTGACGCCGCCCACCGATGCGCCAGAAAACAGACACCACTTTCGAACCAACGCAACAGACAGACACCAAGGGGAACCCGCACCGTGCAGACCACCGACCACCCGAGTTCTCCGACCGCCCCCCCGCCGTCTTCGTCCCGTGACCACAGCATGAAAATCAAACGATTCGTCGCCGCCGACATGCGCTCGGCCATGAACCTGGTGCGCAAGGAACATGGTCCTGACGCCGTGATCCTGTCCAACCGCCGGATCGAGGAAGGCATCGAGATCGTCGCCGCCGCGAACTATGACGAGAGCGCCGTGCAGCGTGCACTGGAAGCCTCGCGCCGTGACGTCGCTCCGCCGCCGGCACCCAAGCCGCGCACCGCCGCCGACGCGGTGATCGCCGCCGTCACCCGCCGCCGCAGCAGCACCCCGGCGCCGGAACCGGTCGCCGCCACCACCTCGGCTGTGGCCGCCCTCGCCCGCGCCGCGGTCGGCGCCACTGGCCGCACCCTGGACAGCGCCGACGAGATCGTGCCGACCCGTGGCAGCACCGGCTTTGCCGCCACCCTGGCGCGCGCCGCCGTCAACGAACCGGCGCTGCCGGAACAGATCTTCGCCCCGTTCGCCGAGGCCATCGTTGCACCGGCATCGGCACCGGCCGCCAGCGCGCCAGCCAACCGTGCCCGCTTCCAGATCGACCCGCCGCACGAGATGCATCACGAAAGCGCGGCCCCCGCCGTGCAGCCGCCGCCGCTGCCGGGCGCGGCTCCGACCGAAGCACAGCCGGAGATCGCCGCCAGCGAACCGGCAGTGGCCGACGCCGTCATCGAAACCTCGCCGGAGCCCACCCTCGCCCCGGCCCCGGTGCTGACCGTGGTCGCCCAGGACGACGCCGAGATCCGCCAGCTGCGCCAGGAAGTGGCCGGCATGCGCCAGGTGATCGAGCGCGAGATGAACCGCTTCACCGACGAGCGCCTGCGTGGCTGCCCGGTGCGCGCCACCGCGCTGGACCTGATGGACGAGTACGGTTTCGACGCCGGCCTGGCCCGCGATGTGGCCATGCAGATCCCGCTGGAGACCGAAGCCCACCGTGGCCGCGGCCTGATGCTTGGGCTGATTTCGCGCAAGCTGCCGATCGCCCCGGTCGACCCGCTGGAAGAAGGCGGCGTGATCGCCCTGGTGGGCCCGACCGGCGCCGGCAAGACCACCACCATCGCCAAGCTGGCCTCGCGCTTCGCCGAGAAGCACGCGCCGCGTGATGTCGCCCTGGTCACCACCGACACCACCCGCATCGGTGCCCGCGAGCAGCTGTACGGTTACGGCCGCCAACTCGGCATCGCGGTGCACGAGGCCAACAGTGGCACCGACCTGGACCAGCTGCTGGAACGCCTGAAGGACTACAAGCTGGTGCTGATCGACACCGCCGGCCTGGGCCCGCGCGACCGCGCACTGGCCGCCCAGCTGCAATGGCTGCGTGCCGCCCGCCAGGTGCGCACCCTGCTGGTGCTGCCGGCCAATACCAGCTTCGGCGACATGGACGAGGTGGTCCGCCGCTTCGGCGCCGCCAACCTGCAGGGTCTGGTGCTGAGCAAGCTGGACGAGACCGGCCGCTTCGGCAACGCCCTGTCGGTGGCCGTGGACCATGCCCTGCCGATCACCTGGGTGACCGATGGCCAGGACGTTCCGGAGGACCTGCACCGGGCCAGTGCGGCCAATCTCGTACTTCGCCTTGAAGATTTGCGCCGTGCGGCCGATATGCCCTGCAACCCGGAGTTGAACCATGCCGTCGCGTGAGTACGCCAAGCTGACCAAGACCTTCCCGCTGTCGGCCACCCGCAGCGAGCCGCTCGGCCCTGTGCGCACCATTGCCGTCACTGGCGGCAAGGGCGGCGTGGGCAAGACCAACGTTTCGGCCAACCTGGCCGTGGCGCTGGCCGGCATGGGCAAGCGCACGCTGCTGCTGGACGCCGACCTTGGCCTTGCCAACATCGACGTGATCCTGGGCCTGAACCCCACCTTTACCCTGGCCGATCTGGTCGCCGGCCGCTGCACGCTGGATGACGTCATCGTCGAAGGCCCGAACGGCGTGCTGGTGGTCCCGGCCGCGTCCGGTCGCCGCCACATGGCCGAGCTGGCCCCGGCCGAGCACGTCGGCCTGGTCAACGTGTTCTCCGAACTGGAACGCGAACTGGACATCATGGTGGTGGACACCGCCGCCGGCATCACCGATGGCGTGCTGACCTTCTGCCAAGCCGCACAGGACACCGTGGTGGTGGTCTGTGACGAGCCGGCCTCGATCACCGACGCCTATGCGCTGATCAAGGTGCTTTCGCGCGAGCGCGGCGTGGACCGCATCCAGGTGGTGGCCAACATGGTGCGCGACCCCAACGAGGGCCGCGTGCTGTACGAAAAGCTGACCCGGGTCTGCGAGAAATTCCTCGCCGATGTCTCGCTGAACTATCTGGGCTGTGTGCCACAGGATGACTGGCTGCGCCTGTCGGTGCAGCGCCAGCAGCCAGTGGTAAAGGCCTACCCGTCCAGCCCGGCCGCGCTGGCGATCACCGAGATTGCCCGCCGCACCGCACGCTGGCAGGCGCCGACCGAACCGCGTGGCGGCGTCGAGTTCTTCCTCGAGCGTATCCTCAAGCAGCGCGGGGTGGCCGCATGAAAGGCGCAGCCCAGTACCGGGAAGTCCAGCGCACGGCGGCCAACGAGGTCATCGCCCAGCATTCGGACCTGGTGCGGCGCATCGCCCACCACCTGGCCGCACGCCTGCCGGCGAGCGTCGAGGTCGACGACCTGATCCAGGCCGGCATGATGGGACTGATCGAAGCCTCGCGCAGCTATGACGCCGACCAGGGGGCTTCGTTCGAGACCTACGCCTCGATCCGCATCCGCGGTTCGATGATCGATGAGATCCGCCGTGGCGACTGGGTGCCGCGCTCGGTGCACCGCCGTGCACGTGATGCCGCCGCCACCATCCGCCGCCTGGAACAGAGCAGTGGCCGTGCCGCCAGCGCCACCGAAGTGGCCGCCGCGATGGAGATGCCATTGCCCGAGTACCTGCGGCTGATGGAAGACGCTGCCCGTGGCCAGGTGCTGAGTCTTGAATCGCGCATCGAGGACCAGGGCGAGCTGGACACCGTGGCCCAGGGCGGCCCGACCCCGCAGCAGGTGCTGGAGCGCGGCGAGTTCGGCCGCGAGCTGGGCAAGGCCATCGGCCACCTGCCCGAGCGCGAACAGCTGGTGCTCTCGCTGTACTACGAGCAGGAACTGAACCTGAAGGAGATCGGCGCGGTGCTCGGTGTGAGCGAGTCGCGGGTCTGCCAGATCCACGGCCAGGCGGTACTGCGCCTGCGTGGCCGGCTGAAGCTGTTCGAGGCCGCCGACGCCGGCCTCGAAGAATGAACATCCCCGAGGCGGCTGCCCCCGGCCGTCCGGAATGAACAACAAAGGAATTCTGCTTTGAACAAGAACATGCGCATCCTGATCGTCGACGACTTCTCGACCATGCGTCGAATCGTCAAGAACCTGCTGGGCGATCTGGGCTTCACCAATACCGCCGAAGCCGAGGACGGGCATGCCGCGCTGTCGCTTCTGCAGAGCCAGCCGTTCGATTTCGTGGTGACCGACTGGAACATGCCGGTGATGACCGGCATCGAGCTGCTGAAGGCGATCCGCGCCGACGCCAAGCTGAAGACGCTGCCGGTGCTGATGGTCACCGCCGAAGCCAAGCGCGAGCAGATCATCGAAGCGGCCCAGAGCGGCGTCAACGGCTACATCATCAAGCCGTTCACCGCGCAGACGCTGGAAGAGAAGCTGGGCAAGATCTTCGAACGCCTGGCGGCCAGCGCCTGATGGATACCACGGTCGACAAGAACGCCCTCGCCCTGCGCCTGCAGGAAGCCCTGGACGCGCTGGAGTCCGGTGACGAAGCCGCCTGGCGGCAACGCATCGACGGACTGGTCGCGCTGCGCACGCAGCCGATGATGAGCGGTCTTTCGCGGCTGGCCCGCGAGCTGGGACAGGCGCTGGGTGAACTGCCGACCGTGCCGAGCGAAGCCGGCGAGCTGGACGATGCCTGCGCGCGCCTGGACCACGTGGTGGCGATGACCGAACAGGCCACGCACCGCACCCTGGACCTGGCCGAGGAATGCCGCAACCTGACCGAACAGCTGCGCGCCGAAGGCCTGCAGCCGGGCCAGGACGCGCAGCTCGAGCGCATCCGCCACAACCTGACCGAGATCGCCCTGACCCAGAGCTACCAGGACCTGACCGGGCAGATCATCCGTCGCGTGGTCGGCATCGTCCGCCGCGTGCACGAAGGCTTCGGCGCGCTCGGCCTGCCGCCGGAACAGCATCGCACCGACCCGGAACTGGCCGGGCCGGCACTGAAGGGACTGGACCGCCACGCGGTCTCGCAGAACGACGCCGACGACCTGTTGTCGGATCTGGGGCTGTAAGCATGAGCGCGGTATCCGACGACATCACTGCCGATTTCATCATCGAGGCACAGGAAATCCTGGATCGCCTCGGCGAACAGCTGGTGTCGCTGGAGCAGGCACCGCAGGACAGCGATCAGCTCAACGCGGTGTTCCGCGGCTATCACACGCTCAAGGGCGGCGCCGGCTTCCTCGGCGTCACCGCCATGGTGGAGCTGTGCCATGCCGCTGAAGAAGCGCTGGGCGCCGCGCGTGCCGGCCAGGCAGTGCTGCAGGCCCATCACTTCGACGCGGCCCAGCAATCGCTGGACTACCTGCAGTCGATGCTGGATGCAGTTTCCTCCGGCACCGAGCCGGGCTATGCGCCGCCGGACCTGATCGCCCAGTTCGACGTGCACGGCGGTGCCGTGGCGGCACCCGCCGCCGCAGCAGCACCCGCCGCGGGTGGCAGCGACCTGATCACCGACGACGAATTCGAGGCCCTGCTCGACCAGCTGCATGGTGGCAACGCTCCGACCGCGGTCGCACCGGCGAAGAAGGCCGACGACGGACTGATCAGCGAAGACGAGTTCGAAGCCCTGCTCGACCAGCTGCACGGTGGCGCCGCACCGGGCACCAAGCCTGCTGCCGCCGTGGCACCGGCGCCGGTTGCAGCCCCGCGCCCGGTCGCCACACCGGCACCGGTGGCAAAGCCGGCCGCCAAACCGTTGGCCGAGGCCGAACATACCGTACGCGTAGACACCAAGCGCCTGGACGCGATCGTCAACCTGATCGGCGAACTGGTGCTGTCACGCAATCGGCTCAAGACCCTGCGTGCACGCCTGCGCGATGAAGAGCTGGACCGCGCCGTGTCCACACTGGACATCGCCACGGCCCGCCTGCAGTCGGCGGTGATGCGTACCCGCATGCAGCCGGTGGGCAAGGTGTTCTCCCGCTTCCCCAAGGTGGCCCGCGACGTCGCCCGCTCGCTGAAGAAGGAAGTGGACCTGGAACTGATCGGCGCCGAGACCGAGCTCGACCGCAACCTGGTCGAAGCGCTGGCCGACCCGCTGGTGCACCTGGTCCGCAACGCCATCGACCATGGCGTGGAAATGCCCGACCTGCGCGAGGCGCAGGGCAAGCCGCGGATGGGCCACGTGCGGCTTTCGGCGCAGCAGGAAGGTGACTACGTCAGCATCGAGGTGCAGGACGATGGCGCCGGCATCGACCCCGAAAAGCTGCGCGCCAAGGCACGCGAGAAGGGCCTGATCGATCCGGAAGCGGCTGCGCGCCTGAGCAGCGAGGAATGCCTGCACCTGGTGTTCCTGCCGGGCTTCTCGACCAAGCAGCAGGTCACCGACATCTCCGGCCGCGGCGTCGGCATGGACGTGGTGCAGTCACGCATCCGCGAACTGAGCGGCCAGATCCAGATCCAGTCGGAGCTGGGCCGTGGCAGCCGCTTCCTGATCCGCGTGCCGCTGACCCTGGCGATCCTGCCAACCCTGCTGGTGCAGGCCGGCGAGGACGTCTACGCGCTGCCGCTGGCGCGCGTGATGGAAGTGCTGCACGCACCGCGCACGTCGCTGGGCTGGTTCGATGGCCGTGCCGTGCTCGACCGCCGCTCGCACACCCTGCCGCTGGTCGATCTGCGCCAGTGGCTGGATGTGACGCCGGCCGCCTCGCCCCTGCTGACCATCGTGGTGCTGCAGGCCGGCGAAGCGCGCTTCGGGCTGGTCGTGGACCAGGTGCGCGGGCGCGAGGAAGTGGTCATCAAGCCGCTGCCGAAAGCCCTGCGCGGCCTGCGTGGTTATGCAGGTGCAACCTTGATCGGCGATGGTCGCATGGCCCTGATCCTGGACGTGGACGGACTGCGATGACCCACGCCGGGCGTCGCCCGGCGACCCGAAAACTGTGACTACCGTCTGTACGCGATCTACCGGTGTCTCAAGTCCCATTCATACACGCCGATACCGGAACCATGGATAGACTCAGCCTCATTGGACTCTTTCTCGCCCTGGCCTCGCTGGTCGGTGGCAGCATCCTCAAGGGCGCCGGCCTGGCGTCGTTGTGGTCGCCTGCGGCGTTCGTGATCGTCATCGTCGGCACCGTCGCCGCGATCCTGCTGCATACCTCGCCGGCGGTGTTCAAGCATGCGTTCAAGATCGTGCGCTGGGTCGTGCGCCCGCCGCACAGTGATCGCCGCGAACTGATCCAGCAGATCGTCGAGTGGAGCAACATCGCCCGCCGCCAGGGCCTGCTGGGCCTGGAGTCGCAGGTGGAAGCGCAGCAGGACCCGTTCCTGCGCAAGGGCCTGCAGCTGCTGGTCGATGGCGTTGAACCCGAATCGATGCGGCACATGCTGGAAATCGAACTGGGCAGCCAGGAGCATCAGGACCAGGCCGGCGCCAAGGTCTTTGAAGCGATGGGCATCTACGCACCGACCCTCGGCATCATCGGCGCCGTGCTCGGCCTGATCGCGGTGATGAAGAACCTGGCCGACCCGAGCAAGCTCGGCCACGGCATCGCCGCAGCGTTCACCGCCACCATCTACGGCATCGCCTCGGCCAACCTGCTGTTCCTGCCGGTGGCCGCCAAGCTCAAGAGTGTGATCTCGCACAACACCCGCGACCGCGAAATGGTCATCGAAGGCCTGATCTCGATCGCCCAGGGCGAGAACCCGCGCAACATCGAAACCAACCTCTCCGGCTTCCTGCACTGACATGGCCCGCCGCAAGCACCACGAAGAGCACGCCAACCACGAAGCATGGGCGATTCCCTATGCCGACCTGATGACGCTGCTGCTCGCCTTTTTCGTGGTCATGTACGCGATTTCCTCGGTCAACGAGGGCAAGTATCGGATCATGGCCGACGCGCTGACCGATGCCTTCGGCGGCGCACCGCGCACCATCAATCCGGTGCAGGTGGGTAACAAACAGGTGCAGGGGGGCGGCTGGGACAGCCCCTCGGTGATCAAGTCCGGCACCAAGATCGGACCCTCAGCGCCTGCACCGTCGCACGACCCGACCCTGCTGCCATCGATGGCCTCGCAGATGCGCATGCCGGTGTCGGTGCACAACCAGGAGCAGATCGCGCGCGCCGAGCGCCAGCTCAACAGCATCGCCGACCGCCTTACCGCTGCACTGGCGCCGTTGATCGACCGCGGCATGATCAGCGTGCGCCGCACCGAGCTGTGGATCGAAGTCGAAATCAACAGCGACATCCTGTTCCCCACCGGCTCGGCCGCGCTGGACGTGCATGCACGGCAGACCCTGGCCAGCCTGGCCGAGGTGCTGCGTGACGTGCCCAACAGCGTGCGCGTGGAAGGGCACACCGACAATGTACCGATTGCTACCGCCACCTTCCCTTCAAACTGGGAACTGTCGGCCGGCCGCGCGGCCAGCGTGGTGCACCTGTTCGCCGACCAGGGCGTGCAGCCGTCGCGGCTGGCGATGGTCGGCTACGGCCAGTTCCGCCCGCGCGAAGAGAACGACAGCGCGCAGGGCCGCAACCGCAACCGTCGGGTGATGGTCATCATCCTGGCCGACACCTCGCATTCGGTGGACCCGCTCGGCCAGCGCCTGAACGCAGCCACCGGCGCCACCGACAGCACCGCTACCGAACAGGCCGCCGCAACTCCGGCCAGCGCCCCCACCTCTCCCATCGCACCGGTGAAGTTGCCGCCGGTGCCGGCTGGCAGCCGCGTCGGCGCCGCCGTTCCCCCGGCAATGAAGGAGTAAACCGATGCGCATCTGGGCAGTCGCCAACCAGAAGGGCGGAGTCGGCAAGACCACCACCACCCTCGCCCTCGGCCGTGGCCTGGCCGCGCTTGGCCATCGCGTGCTGCTGATCGACCTCGATCCGCACGCCTCACTCAGCCGCGCCTTCGGCGTGCCGGTGGATCCGCCGCCGGCCGGCGTGCTGGAACTGTTCGGCGCACCGCCGGCCGATCTTTCCAGCCTGTGCCATGCCAGCAGCATCCACGGCCTGGACTATGTCTGTGCACAATCCGCGCTGGCCACATTGGAACGCCGCAGCGCCAACCAGCCCGGCCTCGGCCTGGCCCTGCAGAACGCGCTTGCCCGCCATCAGGGACAGCACGACTACATCCTGCTGGACTGCGCACCCACCCTCGGTCTGTTGATGATCAACGCACTGGCCGCGGCCGACCGCCTGATCATTCCCACCCAGGCCGAGCCGCTGGCTCTGCATGGCCTGGATGGGATGGTCCGCACCGGAGAGATGGTCGAGCGTTCACGCCGCCGCCCGCTGCCGATCTCGATCCTGCCCACCCTGTTCGACCGCCGCACCCGCGCCGGCAACGAGTCGCTGCGCACGATGCAGGATCGTCACGGTAGCCGCGTGTGGGAAGACGCGATTCCGATTGATACCCGCATCAGCAACGCCGCCGGCCTGACCCTGCCGAGCGTCGGCGAGGACTACCCGGGCCGCGGCCTGGCTGCCTACCGCCGCGCCCTGAACTGGATTCTCGGCGAGGACGCCCGTGCCCTGGAGCAGGCCGCATGAACAGCACCGGCGTACTGGACGACTATCTGGACGAACTGCTGGGCGAAGCGATCGCCGTGGCGCCACCGGCTGCACCGCCGCCGGCCAGCGACGAAGCGTGCCCGGCGATTGCAGCGGACGCCGAACGCGAGCCGACCTGGGACGATCTTCCGGCCGAAGTGATCTACGAGACCGACACCGCGGCCAACACACTGATCGAGGACGACGCTGCGCTGGAAGCTGCATTCGAGGCCGCTGCTGGCGCGCCCGAGCGCGAGCCGACCTGGGACGACCTGCCGGCCGAAGTGATCTACGAAACGGAGACTGTTGCTGCTGCCCCGGCAGAGGACAACGCAGCACTGGAAGCCGCTTTCGAGGCCGCCGCAACGCCTGTCGCCGCTCCCGAGCGCGAACCAACCTGGGATGACCTGCCTGACGAGGTGATCCACGAGACGCCCCCTGCTCCGACCGCCGCCAAGGCAGGTCCGGAGCCCACCTGGGACGACCTGCCGGACGAAGTGATCTACGAGACCGATACGGCCGACAGCCATCGCCTCGCCCACACCGACAGCCCCGGCCTGCAGGCTGCATTCGAGGCCGCAGCAGGCGGTGAGGACGTTCCTGCGCCGCCACCGGCCGTAGTCGCAGCACCCGCTCCAGCGGCACGCACCGATGCCGCGCCGCCACCGCGCGTGGCCGTGGACGCACCAGCAGGCAACCGTCCGAACAGCTGGCAGGAACTGCAGGCACAGGCACATCGGCCCGCCAGTAGTCCGCATCCGCAGAACCGACGCGCCGGCGAGCGCACCTCGCGCTGGCTGCGCCTGCGCTGCGGCACCCAGGCCTATGCACTGGAACTGCTGAAGGTGCAGGAAGTGGTGCTGCCGGTGCCGCTGCTGCCGTTGCGCGGCACCGCACCGGCCATGCTCGGCATCATGAACCTGCGCGGCCAGGTGGTACCGGTGATGGATCTCGGCCTGCACCTTGGCGCGGCGGCCGCTGAAGACGACTCACAGACCCGCATCGTGGTCCTGGAAGAAGACGGCGAGACCATCGGCCTGCGCGTGTCTGCGGTGGAAGATGTCGCCAACCTCACCGATTCGCAGATCGAACCGCCCGATACCGCGCGCATCTGCCAGATCTCCAACGACCTGTTCCGCGGCGTCGCCCGGGTCAGCCAGCGCCCGATGATCCTGCTGGATGCCACGCGGCTGTTGAGCTGAGTCGGCGCTTTGCGCCGACGCGTTGCCTGTCGGGGACGCACCGCGTCGATTCCCCTAAAGAACCCCGCCGGGGTGCCGTTATGGATCACGGAACCGTTTGTCCGGAGCAACGATGAGCACTGTCGAACTGGGTGGGGATCTCGGCATCGAGAGCACCACCGAGCTCAAGAACCGCCTCGCCCCGCTGGTGGCGCAGGCAGGCGAGCTGACCCTGGATGCAAGCCAGGTCGCCCGCATCCACACGGCCGCCGTGCAGGTGCTGTGTGCGTTCGTGCAGGCCCGCCGCGAGGCAGGTCTCGGCACCGGCTTCCACGGTTGCACTGCAACCTTCCGTGACGCCGCGCGCCTGCTGGGCGTCACCCAGGCCCTGGGCCTGGACGTAACCCATGACAACCTGAAATCTGTGGAGAACGCTGCATGAGCGCACGTATCTTGGTGGTGGACGATTCGGCGTCGATGCGCCAGATGGTTTCCTTCGCCCTCACCTCGGCCGGTTTTGCCGTCGAAGAAGCCGAAGACGGCGCGGTCGCGCTCGGTCGCGCCAAGGGCCAGCGCTTCAATGCGGTGGTCACCGACGTCAACATGCCGAACATGGACGGCATCGCGCTGATTCGCGAACTGCGCCAGCTGCCGGACTACAAGTTCACCCCGCTGCTGATGCTGACCACCGAATCGGCCGCCGACAAGAAGTCCGAAGGCAAGGCCGCCGGCGCCACCGGCTGGCTGGTCAAGCCGTTCAATCCCGAACAGCTGGTCGCCACCGTGCAGAAAGTGCTGGGCTGATCGCCCGCCACCGCTCCCCCTCTTCGCTTCCGGACCACCACTGCCATGAGCATGGACCTGCAACGCTTCCACGCCACCTTCTTCGAGGAGAGCCGCGAAGGCCTCGACGCGATGGAGGCTGGCCTGCTGGCCCTGGAATCGGGGCAGCAGGACGCGGAGATCATCAATTCGGTGTTCCGCGCCGCCCACTCGATCAAGGGCGGCGCCGGCACCTTCGGCTTCGATACGATCGCCGGCCTGACCCACGTGCTGGAAACGCTGCTCGATGAACTGCGTGCCGGCAAGCGGGCGCTGGAAGGCCACGCGGTCGACGCCATGCTGTCCTCGGTGGACGTGCTGCGCGCCCTGCTTCGCGAAGCCGAACACGGCCAGGCTGCCGATCCGGCTGCAGTCGCTGCGGTGAAGGCGCGCCTGGAAGCGGTCCTTTCCGGCCAGGCCGCACCGAGCGCCCCCGCTGCCGTCGCGGCCAAGGTGGACGATACGCCGGAAGCCTGGCAGATCGGCTTCACCCCGGCACCGTCGCTGTTCATGAGCGGCAACGACCCGCTGCGCATCATCCGCGAGCTGGAACACCTCGGCTCGCTGCAGGTGGCCGCGCGCATGGAACGCCTGCCGGGGTTCGCCCAGCTCGACCCGCTCGAGGCCCACCTGGCGTGGGACCTGGGTCTGGTCGGCAAGGTGCCGCGCAGCAAGATCGAAGACACCTTCGCCTGGGTGCTGGACGACTGCGAACTGGACATCCGTCCGGCCGCACCGCCGAGCCTGGCTACACAGGCGCCCGTTGCAACCGCCCCTTCCACACCGGCTGCCGCCGCACCAGCGGCGCCCGCTGCGCCCGCCACCAGCGGCGGCGCCAGCCAGGAAGCCGAAACCTCGATCCGAGTCAGCGTCGACAAGGTCGATGCGCTGATCAACCTGGTCGGCGAACTGGTCATCACCCAGGCTATGCTCAAGCAGGTCTCGCACGCACTGGACCCGGTCCACGCCGAGAGCCTGTTCGCCGGCCTGGACCAGCTGGAACGCAACACCCGCGACCTGCAGGAAGCCGTGATCGGCGTGCGCATGCTGCCGGTCGACGCGGTGTTCCGCCGCTTCCCGCGCCTGGTCCGCGACCTGTCCAGCCGCCTCGGCAAGCAGGTCCGCCTGCGCACCGTCGGCGAAGGCACGGAACTGGACAAGGGCCTGATCGAAAAGATCGCCGACCCGCTGGTACATCTGGTGCGCAACTCGATCGACCATGGCCTGGAAATGCCCGACGTGCGTCGTGGCGCAGGCAAGGACGAGACCGGCACGATCACCCTGGCCGCCTCGCATCAGGGCGGCCACATCGTCATCGAAGTCAGCGACGACGGTCGCGGCCTCGACCGCGCCAAGATCCTGGCCAAGGCCCACGAACGCGGCCTGGCCGTGCCGGACAACCCGACCGATTCGCAGGTCTGGGACCTGATCTTCCAGCCTGGCTTCTCCACCGCCGATGCAGTCACCGACCTGTCCGGCCGCGGCGTCGGCATGGACGTGGTCCGCCGCAACATCCAGGCGCTGGGTGGCGAGGTGCAGATCGAAAGCAGCCTTGGTGCTGGTACGCGCACGCTGATCCGCCTGCCGCTGACCCTGGCCATCCTCGATGGCATGACCGTGGCCGTGGCCGGCGAAACCCTGATCCTGCCGCTGGCCTATGTGCTGGAAGCATTGCAGCCGCAGCCCGAGGACATCCGCAGCATGGCCGGCGAAGGCCGCGTACTGCGCGTGCGTGGCGAGTACCTGCCGATCCTGTCGCTGAGCGAGTACTACGGCTACGGCAACCGTGCGCCTGGCAGTGAATCGCTGGTGGTGGTGGTCGAAGGCGATGGCCAGAAGATCGCATTGGAAGTGGACGAGCTGGTCGGTCAGCAACAGGTGGTGGTGAAGAACATCGAGAACAACTACCGCCGCATCGGCGGGGTGTCCGGTGCCACCATCCTCGGCGACGGCCGCGTGGCCCTGATCGTCGACATCGGCGGGCTGGTGCGCTCGCTGCGGATGCCGCAGGCCGCCTGATTCACACCGCATGCGTGTATTGGACCGCCGCCCTTCGGGGCGGCGGTTTTTGTTTGCGTGCTCCCTGCCAAGGGGTCAGATCCCTTTCCTGCGGACAGGGATCTGACCCCGACCCACTGCGCTCCGCATTCCGTGAACTCCGTCGACGCGATGGTTTCGGGCGCAGCCACGTCACCCAAGCGCAAGCCCCGCCACTGCAGCACTTTCGCGTCGTCTTCCCTACGCAACCGAATGTGATCTGCGTCCATAAAGTCCGCCCGCAGCACGCCGCTATCTCGCTTTGACGGCCGTCACCGAACCCCACCGGGCACCCCCGTTCGCTCTGCAACCACCCCCAGCCGACGCACCGACGTCGGCGCCCTGCCCACCTGGAGCACCCTGCATGAAGTGGTTCCAAGATCTGCCCATCGCCCGCAAGCTGGCCGTGGGGTTCACCCTCACCACGTTGATGACCCTGGTCCTCGGCGCCTTCGCCCTGGTCCGCCTGAGCGAGGCCAACAGTCAGTTGGGCGAGATGGCCAGCAACGATATTCCGTCGGTCCAGCATCTGGGCGAAGCACGCTCGCAGCTGGGCGAGTTCCGCACCTACGAACTGGCCCTGCTGAGCATGCTCGATCAGCCGGAGAAGGTCATCGACTACAACAAGCGCATGGACGACACCGCCAAGGCCGTGCATGACGAGCTGGCCGCGTACTCGGCGCTGCCGGCACTGGACAAGGAGCGCGAACTCTATCGCGCGGCCAACGTGCAGCTGGAACGCTATTTCGCCGCCAACAAGGCGATGCGCGAGGCCGTGGCCGCCGGCGATGGTGCCTTGGCACAACAGATCTCCGACGAACAGTCGCGCCCGGCCCGTCGTGACCTGTTCGCCGCGATGAAGACCCTCGGCAGCCACATCGCCGGCCTGATGGACGGCAAGATCGCCGCTGCCAATGCCACCCACCGCACCAGCATGATTGCCATCATCGGCTGCATCGTGCTGCTGTCGCTGGTGGCCGCTACGCTGGCCGTGGTCATCTCGCGCGCCGTCACTGGCCCGCTGGGCAAGGCCGTGCATGCCATCCAGGCGGTTGCCCGCGGCGACCTCAGCGTCAGCACCCAGGCCACCAGCAAGGACGAAGCCGGCAAGATGCTGGCCGCCACGGCCGAGATGACCGCGATGCTTCGCCGTTTCAGCGAACAGACCCAGCTGATGGCAGAGATGCACGCTGGCCCGGACATCAGCCACCGCATCCCGGAAGACTTCCCGGGCGTCTATGGCCAGCTGGCCGGCGGCATCAATACCGTGATCTTCGAGCACCTGGACGCAATCCGCGACGCCATCGACGTGCTCAACCAGTACGCCACAGGCAACCTCACCCCGGACGCACGCCGCCTGCCCGGCAGCCGCGCGATCCTGCACGAGTCGATGGATGCGGCCAAGGCCAGCCTGCTGGCCATCAACACGCAGATCCAGCAGCTGGCCTCGGCCGCCGCCGCCGGCGACTTCAGCCAGCGCGGGGATGCGCAGCGTTTCGATCACGACTTCCGCGTGATGATCGAGCAGCTCAACAGCATGATGCAGGTGGCCGACGGCAACCTCGGCCAGCTCTCGCAGCTGCTGCAGTCGATCGCCGCCGGCGACCTGACCGCACGCATGGACGGCCAGTTCAACGGCGTGTTCGCGCGCATGCGTGACGACGCCAACACCACCGTTGCACAGCTGACCCAGATCGTCGGCCAGATCCAGGCCAGTGCTTCCAGCATCACCCTGGCCGCCGGTGAGATTGCTTCGGGCAACAGCGACCTGTCGCGCCGTACCGAGCAGCAGGCCGCCAACCTGGAAGAAACCGCTGCCTCGATGGAGGAACTGACCTCCACCGTGCGCCAGAACGCCGAGCACGCCCGCCAGGCCAACCAGCTCGCGATCGGTGCGCATGGCGTCGCCTCGCAGGGTGGCGAGGTGGTCGGCCAGGTGGTCACCACCATGTCGGCCATCGAAGCCTCGTCGAAGAAGATCGCCGAGATCATCTCGGTCATCGACGGCATCGCCTTCCAGACCAACATCCTGGCATTGAACGCCGCCGTCGAAGCCGCCCGTGCCGGTGAGCAGGGCCGAGGCTTCGCCGTGGTCGCCAGCGAAGTGCGTACCCTCGCCCAGCGCTCGGCCGCCGCCGCCAAGGAGATCAAGGGCCTGATCGATGATTCGGTCGGCAAGGTCGCCGAAGGCTCCAGCCTTGTCCATCAGGCCGGCAGCACCATGGGCGAGATCGTCGCCTCGGTGCAGCGCGTGACCGACATCATGGCCGAGATCTCTGCGGCTTCGCAGGAGCAGTCGGCCGGCATCGAGCAGGTCAACCAGACCGTGGTGCAGATGGACGAGACGACCCAGCAGAACGCCGCACTGGTGGAGGAAGCCACCGCCGCCGCGCGCGCGATGGAAGACCAGGCCGTGCAGCTGGGTGAAGCCGTGGCCCGCTTCCGGTTGGCATCACAGGGCACGACGGCCATCCCGGCACGCCCGCTGGCGGCACCGGTACCGCGCCAGGTTGCAGCCGCCGCACCGGCCGCAAAGCCGGCCCCGGCGCGTACGCTGCGCACCGCGACAGCCCAGCCGGCGCTGGCCGCAGACGGCGACTGGCAGGAGTTCTGATGTACCTGGGGCCGGATCCCTTTCCTTCGGGAAGGGGATCCGACCCCGGACGCATGGAAAGTGATGCAATTCTCACTTCATAATCCGGCACAGTGGCCGATATCCCCATCGAGCCTCGCGCCAACGCGTGCTGGCGCCCGCCCCTGACCGTAGATTCCATGTCCGACGGCAACGACACTGCAGTGCATGATGTCCACGCGGCTGATGCCGCTGACGAACGTTTCCTGGTCCGTAATCCGCGCCAGCTGCGGCAGCTGCTGCGATCGCTGATCGACCAGCGATCACTGATCAATGCGCATATCGACGGCCGCGACCGCTCGTTCCCGACCGCGCTGCTTGAGCTCGACGAGGACGAAGACACCCTGCTGCTCGACGGCAGCCCGCAGGAGGCGTCCAACCGCGCCGCCGAACAGGCCGATCATCTGCTGTGCTTCGCCCAGCTCGAACGCGTGCTGGTGCGGTTCCGCCTGCAGGCACTGCAGCGTGTGGACAACGACGGCCACGTCGCCTTCCGCGCCCCGCTGCCGGACGAGCTGGTCCATCTGCAACGACGTGAGATGTACCGGCTGGAGACGCCCGTCACCGATTCGCCCCAGCTGCTGATCCCCGCCGGCGAGAGCCGCGCCGAAGCGCTGTCGATGCGGGTGGTGGACATCAGTGGTGGCGGCCTGGCGGTGGCCGTGCCTACCGACTGCGCGGTGTTCAGCCTGCAGAAGCGCTACCCGGCGGTGCTGTCGCTGCCCGACGGCCCGGACCTGGAGATCGAGCTGGTCGTCTGCAACCTGCTGCCGCAGCGCCAACCCAACGGCATCGAGATCAAGCGCGTGGGCATGCGCTTCGACATCCTGCCGCGTGGCGCCGACAGCGCCATCCAACGCTACATCTTCCGCATCGACCGCCAGCGCAAGGCGCGCCGCAACGGCGAGCTGTAAGGCCCGTCCAACCGGTAGTGCCGGCCGCTGGCCGGCAACCTCGCGACAACGCGGGGGCCCACACCTAAAGTCCCCCGACGAGGGGCCGATATCGAGCCTGACACCGGGACTTCCGGCAGAACCAGGACCCCTCGATGAACGACAAGACCAGCTCCACCGCCAGCGCCGGTGGCGAATTCCTCAGCTTCACCCTCGGTGCCGAGCACTACGGCGTGGACATCCTCAAGGTGCAGGAAATCCGCGGCTACGACGCCGTCACCCGCGTGCCGGATGCGCCGGACTACATCAAGGGCGTGATCAACCTGCGCGGCACCATCGTCCCGGTCATCGACCTGCGCCTGAAGCTGCGCCTGGACGATGCCCGCTACGACGCCTTCACCGTGATGATCGTGCTGAACGTCGACGACCGCGTGGTCGGCATCGTGGTCGACAGCGTCTCGGACGTGATCCCGCTGTCGGCAGAGCAGATCCGTCCGACCCCGGAATTCGGCGCCGCCGTCGATACCCGCTTCATCTCCGGCATCGGCACGCAGGACGACCGCATGCTGATCCTGCTCGACATCGAGACCCTGCTGGACAGCGCCGACATGGGCCAGGCCAACGTCGTTGAAGACGCCGCCGCCTGATCAAGCGGACCTGCTTCACGTTCTGGTCACACAACCCTTCAGTTCCCTCCGGCAGTGCCGATAGGGGGACAGAAGCCGGTCGCGCAGGAGCGCGCAGAACCGGAACGACCATCACCATCCCCGGAGATACACCTCGATGAAGTCCCTGCTTGCGTTCGTTTCGGCCGCTGTCCTGGCCACCACCGCTTCCGCCGCGTTCGCCCAGTCGGCCGACATGATCCCGCCGGAACTGGCCCCGCGCTCGGTCGGCAAGGACGGCATGGTCTGCGGCAAGGTTGAAAAGGCCCGCTACGCAGAAGGTTCCGAAGGCCAGCCGACCTTCCTGTACATGGGCGGCGCCTTCCCGCGCCACACCTTCTCGGCCCGCATCGCCGGCGAGAACCGCGGCAAGTTCTCCTTCCCGCTGGAAACCCTGGAAGGCAAGACCGTCTGCGTGATCGGCAAGATCCAGCGCGACGCCTCGCGCGCGGAAATCGAAGTCAGCTCGCCGGCCGGTCTGAAGCTGGCCAACATCAAGTAATCCGCTGTCCGTCGAACCACGCCGGACCTGGTACCGGCGTGGTTTCTGCTGCAACCGGGCCCGATGCCCGGACGCGTCTGCCTTAGGAGATCGCAACGCCCATGCCGTGGATCAACAACCTCAAACTGATGCCGAAGCTGCTGCTGACCTTCGGCGTCCTCCTGCTGGTGATGTTGCTGCAGGGCATCGTCGCCTATCGCGGCCTGCATTCGCTGAACAATGTCACCACCGAGCTGGCGGGTTCTCGCATGGAGAGCATCCGCATGGCCGGCGAGATGCGCGGCATGCTGGGTGAATACCGCAACGCCGCCTACCAGCAGCTGATCCGCGCCAGCGACGACGTCAAGGCGGATGCACGCAAGCAGACCGTCGAGCTGCGCGAGAGCATGGACAAGTCGATCAAGGGCTATCCGACCCTGGTCGACAACCCGCAGCAGAAGAAGCTGTTCGACACCTTCGCCAAGGAATGGAAGGACGCCCTGGCCTCCTATGACAGCGTCACCGAGATGCTGGAACTGGACCTGCCGGACGACGCCATCGATACCTTCGTCGGCGAGACCCGCACCAAGCACCGCAAGGCTGCCTCGGCGCTGGAAGCCCTCATCGCCGAAGACAACCGCCTCGCCCGCGCCTCGCGCGAAGAGGCTGAATCCACCTATTCCGCCTCGGCCGTGCTGACCGTGATCGCCCTGCTGGGCGGCGCTGCGCTCGGCCTGGTGCTGGTCTGGTTGTTCGCCCGCGCCCTGGTCGGCAGCGTGCGCGGCGCCGTGTCGGTTGCCAACGACGTGGCCGGCGGCAAGCTCGATGGCCACATCGACGTCAGCCGCCAGGATGAAGTGGGCGAACTGATGCAGGCCATGCAGCGCATGCAGCGCGACCTGCGCGAGCGCATCGAAACCGACCAGGCCGTGGCGCGCGAGAACCTGCGCATCCGCACGGCGCTGGATTACAGCTCGACCGGCGTGTACCTGACCGACACCAGCAACACCATCGTCTACAGCAACCGCGCCCTGCAGCAGACCCTGAGCCAGTACCAGGACGAAGTGCGCCGCGACCTGCCGGACTTCGACGCCCAGGCCTCGCTGATCGGCAAGCCGGTCACCGTGCTTGAACACCGCGGTGAAATGGACCAGACCCTGCTGGGTAACCTGAAGGCACACGGCGTCGCCCGTCGCCCGATGCAGTACGGCGATGCCCAGTTCGCCCAGGTGGTCTCGACCATCCGCAATGAAGGCGGCGACACCGTCGGCTACGTGGTGGAATGGCGCGACCGTACCCAGGAAGCGCAGGTGGAAGCCGAAGTGGCGCGCGTGATCGCCCAGGCAGCCGCCGGCGACCTGTCCGGCCGCATCGATTCCAGCGACAAGGAAGGCTTCTTCCTGCAGCTGGCCCAGCAGATCAACGGCCTGCTGGACGCCAATGCCGGCAGCATCGAACAGATCTCCGGCCTGCTCGCCGCGCTGTCGCAGGGTGACCTGACCGTGCGCATGCATGGCGACTACCAGGGCGTGTTCGCCCGCATGCGCGACGACGCCAACGCCACGGCCGCGCAGCTGAGCGAGATCGTCACCCGCATCAAGCAGTCCAGCCGTGCGATCAGCTCGGCCGCCGGCGAAATCGCCTCGGGCAACAGCGACCTGTCGCGCCGTACCGAACAGCAGGCTGCCAACCTGGAAGAAACCGCTGCCTCGATGGAGGAACTGACCTCCACCGTGCGCCAGAACGCCGAACACGCCCGCCAGGCCAACCAGCTCGCGATCGGCGCGCATGGCGTCGCCTCGCAGGGCGGTGAAGTGGTCGGCCAGGTGGTCACCACCATGTCGGCGATCGAAGCCTCGTCGAAGAAGATCGCCGAGATCATCTCGGTCATCGACGGCATCGCGTTCCAGACCAACATCCTGGCACTGAACGCCGCCGTGGAAGCCGCACGTGCCGGTGAACAGGGACGTGGTTTCGCCGTGGTCGCCAGCGAGGTGCGCACCCTCGCCCAGCGCTCGGCCGCTGCCGCCAAGGAGATCAAGGGCCTGATCGACGACTCCGTTGGCAAGGTCAACGACGGCTCGGCCCTGGTACACAAGGCCGGCGCCACCATGGGCGAGATCGTCGCCTCGGTACAGCGCGTGACCGACATCATGGCCGAGATCTCTGCGGCTTCGCAGGAACAGAGCGCCGGCATCGAGCAGGTCAACCAGACCGTGGTGCAGATGGACGAGACCACCCAGCAGAACGCCGCGCTGGTGGAGGAAGCCACCGCCGCCGCACGTGCAATGGAAGAACAGGCCGGCCATCTCAGCGAGGCTGTGTCGATCTTCGTGGTCGACGAAGCCGAGGTCGTCGCCGCCCCGCGCGTCGCCGCTGCCCCGGCCCCGCGCGCCACGGCGCCGGTCGCTCCGGCACCGACCGCACCGCCGGCCCGCCGCACGGCGGGTGGTCGCCCGATGGCCACCGAACTGGCCGACGGAGACTGGCAGGAATTCTGATGCCTGCCTGACCTGACGGACGAAGACGCCCCGGCCCTGCGCTGGGGCGTTTGCGTTTACGGGGTATCTGGATATCCAGCCAACGGCGAAGCCCCTCGTGGTGGTCGCGGAGAGTGCTTGGCTACTGAGGGCTGGCCGGGAGGGTGGGTTGCGCAGGGGGCGCCGTAAACCCGTCCCTGGGGGCTTGGCCGCGGCATCCATGCCGCGGACACCCCTGCGCAACCCACCCTCCCGGCCACAGACATTTTCCGTGCGCGTCCACCCCGGATTGAAGAAAGAAGAGCAAGAGCAACAGCCGTATTGCTTCCGGGGTCAGATCCGTTTTCCGCAGGAAAACGGATCTGACCCCTCTTTCCACCTGGAAACCCAACGCTCTTGCCGTCCGACACCGAAATGCCGGGAGGGCTGGGCCGGGGTGGGCAGGCAGGACCGTTGGCGCCATGGATGGCGCCATCGAGCCCCATGGACGGGTTTATGGCGTGTCCTGCCTGCCCACCCCGACCCGGCCAACCCGTAGCAACCCATCGCCATGACCTGCCGTTGCCGTTGCCGTTGCCGTTGCTTCAAAAGCCTGCCGCAGGCAGCGCCGCAGCCGCCGCTGCAAGGAAACCTGAATACGTTCGGACACTGCGCCTCAATCCCCCGCCCCATCGGCCGATAACGGGGTTGTCACGGCTTGTCCCGCCGCTGACCGGCTCGGCGCCGCCCGCCCGCTTCGACCTGGTCCTGCTCGATGAATCTCCTGCATCGCTGGCAACACTACTTCAGCAACCTCTCCGTCCGGCGCAAGCTCAACCTGCTGACGCTGCTCATCGCGCTCGGCGTGATCGCGCTCTCGGTGATCGCCGCCCGCATGCAGTACCTCGACCTGACCGAGACCCGCAAGACCGCGCTGAAGACCCAGGTCGAACTCAGCTACGGCATCCTTCAGCATTACCACCGGCTGGCCGGCACCGGCGAACTCAGCGAGGACGCCGCGAAGAGCGCCGCATTGCAGGCGCTGGAAGTGATGCGCGCCGATAACGATGCCTACTACTTCAACATCTACGACACCGGATACCGCCTGCTCATGCACCCGTTCCGCAAGGAGCTGGTGGGCAAGGACATGAAGGACTTCCGCACCGACGACGGCGTGCGGATCTACTACGACCAGGTCGAAGCAGCCAGGGCCGGTGGCGGCTTCGTCAACTACCGCTGGGCCAAGCCGGGCAGCAAGGGCGAGGTCGAGAAGGTGGCCTACGCCGGCCTGTTCGCGCCGTGGAACTGGGTGGTCAGCAGTGGCGTCTACATGGACGACGTGCAGAAGCAGGCGCTGGTGTTCACGGCCATCATGGCCGTCTCCGGTGGCGTGCTGGTGCTGATCGTGCTGGCCCTGAGCTGGCTCATCGGCAACCGCATCGCCGTGCCGCTGAAGCAGGCAACGGCCGTCGCCGAGGGTATCGCCCGCGGCAAGCTGGACAGCCACATTGGCCCGCAGCCGCATGACGAAACCGGCCGCCTGCTGGACGCCATGTCCGGCATGCAGCAGCAGCTGCACGCAGTAATCAGCGGACAGCGCGAAATGGCGCGCCGCCACGACGGCGGCGAACTGAGCTACCGCATCGACGCCAGTGCCTTCCCCGGCGAGTACGGGCTGATGGTGCAGGAAACCAACGCCCTGGTAGGCGGCCACGTGCAGACCCTGCACGACGTGCTGGACGTGGTGCAACAATACGCGGTCGGTGATCTCAGCCGCGACATCGCGCGCTACCCCGGCGAGAAGGCCGCAATGACCACCACCGTCGACACGGTCAAGGCCAACCTCGGCCGCATCAACGCCGAGATCAAGCAGCTGGCCAGTGCCGCCGCCGCCGGCGACTTCAGCCGCCGTGGCGACGCGCAGCGTTTCGATCACGATTTCCGCCTGATGCTGGAAAACCTCAACGCGATGATGGCGGTCAGCGATGACAACCTCGGCAAGCTCTCGCAGCTGCTGTCGGCCATCGCCGAAGGCGACCTGACCGCGCGCATGCACGGCGACTACCAGGGCGTGTTCGCACGCATGCGTGACGACGCCAACACCACCGTCGCCCAGCTGACCCAGATCGTCGGCCAGATCCAGGCCAGTGCTTCCAGCATCACCCTGGCCGCCGGTGAGATTGCATCGGGCAACAGCGATCTGTCGCGCCGTACCGAGCAGCAGGCTGCGAACCTGGAAGAAACCGCCGCGTCGATGGAGGAGCTGACCTCCACCGTGCGCCAGAACGCCGAACATGCCCGCCAGGCCAATCAGCTGGCGATCGGCGCGCAGGGTGTTGCCTCTCAAGGCGGCAGCGTGGTTGGCCAGGTGGTCAACACCATGTCGGCCATCGAAGCCTCGTCGAAGAAGATCGCCGAAATCATCTCGGTCATCGACGGCATCGCGTTCCAGACCAACATCCTGGCGCTGAACGCTGCAGTGGAAGCCGCGCGTGCCGGTGAACAGGGTCGTGGTTTCGCCGTGGTCGCCAGCGAAGTGCGCACCCTCGCCCAGCGCTCGGCCGCTGCCGCCAAGGAGATCAAGGGCCTGATCGACGACTCCGTCGGTAAGGTCAACGACGGCTCGGCACTGGTACACAAGGCCGGCGCGACCATGGGCGAGATCGTCGCCTCGGTGCAGCGCGTGACCGACATCATGGCCGAGATCTCCGCCGCCTCGCAGGAACAGAGTGCCGGCATCGAGCAGGTCAACCAGACCGTGGTGCAGATGGACGAGACGACCCAGCAGAACGCCGCGCTGGTGGAGGAAGCCACCGCTGCCGCACGCGCGATGGAAGAACAGGCTGGCCAGCTGGCCGACGCCGTGGCGATCTTCCGCCTGGACAACCAGGTTTCCGCCGCAATGAAGGCGGTGGCCGCGCGTGTCGAGCCGGTCCGTGTTGCCGCCGCCGTGGCGCGCCCGCAGCCGGTTCCAGCGCCGGCACCGGTCCGCCGCGCCGGCAGCAACGCCAGCACCTTCGTGGCCAGCGACAGCGACTGGCAGGAATTCTGAGACCCACCCGCGGCGGCTTCGGCCGCCGCCTCTGCCGATGGACACGTCCCCCGTGCAAAGTCCTACTCCCATCGTCACCGGCCCGCGCGAATTCGAGTTCGCCGACCGTGATTTCCGCCGCGTCTGCGACTTGATCTACCAGCGCGTGGGCATCGCCCTTGCCCCGGCAAAGCGCGACATGGTCTATGGCCGCCTGTCGCGCCGCTTGCGCACGCTGGGCATGCGCAGCTTCCAGCAGTACCTGGACCATCTGGAGCAGGAAGACGGCGACGAGTGGCAGGCGTTCACCAACGCGCTGACCACCAACCTGACCTCGTTCTTCCGTGAGCCGCACCACTTCGACAAGCTGCGCGAGGAACTTCAGCAGCGCTCCAGCCGCACGCCGCTGCTGCTGTGGTCATGCGCGGCGTCCACCGGTGAAGAACCCTATTCGATGGCGATCACCGCCTGTGAGGCCTTCGGTACGCTGAAGCCGCCGGTGCGCATCGTCGCGACCGATGTTGATACCCAGGTACTGGCCACCGCCGGCCGTGGCGTCTACAACATCGACCGGGTCACCAATCTCGACCCGGATCTGCGCCGGCGCTACTTCCAGCGCGGCAGCGGCCCCAACGAGGGCCAGTGCCGCGTGCTGCCGGCACTACGCGAGCTGATCGAGTTCCGCCCATTGAATCTGCTCGCCCCGCGCTACGACGTCGGCGGACCATTCGACGCGCTGTTCTGCCGCAATGTGATGATCTATTTCGACAAGCCGACCCAGCGCGCAATCCTCGGCCGCCTGGTGCAGCACCTGGCCGATGACGGCCTGCTTTACACCGGACACTCGGAGAACTACCTGCACGCCGCCGACCTGATCCAGCCCTGCGGCCGTACGCTGTATCGCCGTGCGGCAAAGGCCGGCGCATGAACGCCTCGCTGCGTACCGACGATGTGATGCGCTACCAGGATGCGCGCTTCCAGACCATCGCCGCCAAGCTGCTGCCGACCCAGTACCTGGTGGTGGACGACACCACCGCGCTGACCACCACGCTGGGTTCCTGCGTGGCCGCGTGCCTGCGCGACCCGGTACTGAAGATCGGCGGCATGAACCACTTCCTGCTGCCCGAGGGCAATGCCGGCGACGGTGCTCCCGCACGCTACGGCAGCTACGCGATGGAACTGCTGATCAACGACATGCTCAAGCGTGGCGCGCATCGCAAGCGCATCGAAGCGAAGGTGTTCGGCGGCGCCAACGTGCTCAAGGGCTTCACCAGCAACCCGGTCGGCACCCGCAACGCCGAGTTCGTACGCCAGTACCTGCAGGCCGAGCATATTCCGATCATCGCCGAGGACCTGTGCGGCATCCATCCGCGCAAGATCTGGTTCTTCGCCGATACAGGCCGCGTGGTGGTGCAGCGCCTGCCGCATGCCCACGAAGCCGAGGTGGCCGCGACCGAATCGGCGGTGCGTGCACGCCTGTCCAAGGCTCCGGTCACCGGCGGCGTGGAGCTGTTCGAATGACCTTGACCGGCAACGCCCCCTGCCGGGTCCTGATCGTCGACGACTCCGCCGTCGTGCGCCAGATGCTTACCGAAATCCTGTCCAGCGACCCGGCCATCGACGTGGTCGGTACCGCCGCCGACCCGCTGCTGGCGCGCGAGAAGATCAAGCGCCTGGCCCCGGACGTGATCACCCTGGACGTGGAAATGCCGCGCATGGACGGGCTGGCGTTCCTGGAAAACCTGATGCGCCTGCACCCGTTGCCGGTGGTGATGATCTCCTCGCTGACCGAACGCGGCGCCGACACCACGCTGCAGGCGCTGGCACTGGGCGCGGTGGACTTCGTCTCCAAGCCCAAACTGGACGTCGCACGCGGCCTGCAGGGCTACGCCGACGAGATCATCGCCAAGGTCAAGATGGCGGCGCGCTCGCGGGTGCGCCCGCTGGTACGCGCTGCCGCACCGAAGCTCCTGCTAGAAGCCGCGCCTGCGATGCGCCCCGCCGCGCCTCAGTTCCGCACCACCGACCGGTTGATCGCGATTGGTTCCTCCGCCGGTGGCACCGAAGCGCTGCGCGTGGTGCTGGAAGGCATGCCGGCGGACGCACCCGCCGTGGTGATGACCCAGCACCTGCCCGCCAGCTTCAGCAGCGCCTTCGCCGAACGCCTGGACCGGCACTCGGCGATGGCCGTGCGCGAGGCCAGCGACGGCGAAGCGGTGCTGCCCGGCCACGCCTACCTCCCGCCCGGCGGCAAGCACCTGCGCATCATCCGCGACGGTGCACGCTGGCGCTGCCGCGTCGACGATGGTCCGGCGGTGAACCGGCACAAGCCCGCGGTGGATGTACTGTTCCGCTCGGTCGCGCAGAACGCCGGTAGCAACGCCATCGGTGCCATCCTCACCGGCATGGGCGATGACGGAGCACGCGGCCTGCTGGAGATGCGCCAGGCCGGCGCCCCGACGCTGGTGCAGGACGAAGCCACCAGCGTGGTCTGGGGCATGCCTGGTGCCGCCTTCAAGCTCGGCGCCGCCGAGGAACAGGTACCGCTGGAACGCATTGCCGAACGCCTGCTCGCCCTCGCCCGCAACTGACACAAAGCAGATCCACGCCATGCGTGGATGCCCTCTGTAGAGTCGAGCCACGCTCGACTCATCGCGCATCGCGCGAACAGCAGCCAAGCACGGACTCGGCGCTACAGGCCATCAGGCAGCAAAAAAAGGCGCAGGCTTTCACCGGGGTTCTTCGTTTCAACGCGCTACCCGCATGTGTGCTTTGATAGCGGTATTGCACAAGGAATGCTGCACATGATCAAAGGCATATGGAAGGCCGCCCTGGCGGCCGTACTGCTTTCATTGCCACTGGCACCCGCCAGCGCCAGTGGCGATCTGTTCTACTTCGAGGCCAAGCAGGGTGATGTGTTCTTCATGCTGATGCTGGTAGGTCGCGAAGACCCCGGCGCGGTAAGCGTCAGCTGGAAAGGCGCGTCGATCCCGACGTACCCCAACGTGCATCGCCGCTACTACATCGAATTCAACCGTGCAAAGCGCCAGGCCTACGTGCGTCCACTTGACCGTGATGGACTGCCCTGGTTCGAGATGGATGTCTCCGGTAAGCGCGGCAACGTGCTGATCGGCGGCCGTCGGTTGCAGGGCAACGCAGACTGGACCGTGCAATAGCGGATGCAGCAGACAAAAACCCCCGGCTTTCACCGGGGGTTCTTCGTTTCAACGGGAGGCCGGCCAGCGGCCGGCACTACCGCATCAGGCAGCGACCGTCTTGGCCACGTCCTGGTATTCCTCGATCTGGTCGAAGTTCATGTAGCGGTAGATCTCCGCGCCGCTCTGGGCGATCACGCCCACATCGGCCATGTACTCTTCCTTGGTCGGAATGCGGCCCAGACGCGAGCAGATCGCGGCCAGTTCGGCCGAACCCAGGTACACGTTGGTGTTGCGGCCCAGGCGGTTCGGGAAGTTGCGGGTCGAGGTCGACATCGCGGTGGAGCCTTCGCGGATCTGCGCCTGGTTGCCCATGCACAGCGAGCAGCCCGGCATTTCCATGCGAGCGCCGGTAGCGCCGAAGGTGCCGTACACGCCTTCCTTGGTCAGCTCCGAGGCATCCATCTTGGTCGGCGGGGCCACCCACAGGCGGGTCGGCAGGTCACGCTTGCCTTCCAGCAGCTTGGCAGCGGCACGGAAGTGACCGATGTTGGTCATGCACGAACCGATGAACACTTCGTCGATCTTGGCACCGGCCACTTCGGACAGGGTCTTCACGTCGTCCGGGTCGTTCGGGCAGGCCACGATCGGCTCGTGGATGTCGGCCAGGTCGATCTCGATGACGGCGGCGTACTCGGCGTCGGCATCCGGCTCCAGCAGCTGCGGGTTGGCCAGCCACGCTTCCATCTTTTCGATACGACGCTGCAGCGAACGCGGATCCTGGTAGCCCTCGGCGATCATCCACTTCAGCAGCGTGATGTTGCTGGTGAGGTACTCGATGATCGGTTCCTTGTTCAGGCGCACCGAGCAACCGGCCGCCGAACGCTCGGCCGAGGCATCGGACAGTTCGAACGCCTGCTCGACCTTCAGCTCCGGCAGGCCTTCGATTTCCAGGATACGGCCGGAGAAGATGTTCTTCTTGCCAGCCTTGGCCACGGTCAGCAGGCCCGACTTGATCGCGTACAGCGGAATCGCGTTGACCAGGTCACGCAGGGTCACGCCCGGCTGCATCTTGCCCTTGAAGCGCACCAGCACCGACTCCGGCATATCCAGCGGCATCACGCCGGTGGCCGCGGCGAAGGCGACCAGGCCCGAACCGGCCGGGAACGAAATGCCCACCGGGAAACGGGTATGCGAGTCACCACCGGTACCGACGGTGTCCGGCAGCAGCATGCGGTTGAGCCAGCTGTGGATCACGCCGTCGCCCGGGCGCAGCGAGACGCCGCCACGGGTGGAGATGAACTCCGGCAGGGTGTGGTGGGTCTTCACGTCCACCGGCTTCGGATAGGCGGCGGTGTGGCAGAACGACTGCATCACCAGGTCGGCCGAGAAGCCCAGGCAGGCCAGGTCCTTCAGCTCGTCGCGGGTCATCGGGCCGGTGGTGTCCTGCGAGCCGACCGAGGTCATCTTCGGTTCGCAGTAGGTGCCCGGGCGCATGCCCTGGCCTTCCGGCAGGCCACAGGCGCGGCCGACCATCTTCTGCGCCAGCGAGAAGCCCTTGCCGGTGTCGACCGGCTGCACCGGCAGGCGGAACAGGTCGGTCGGAGCCAGGCCCAGCGCTTCGCGCGCCTTGCCGGTCAGGCCACGGCCGATGATCAGCGGAATGCGGCCACCGGCACGCACTTCGTCGAACAGCACGTCGGACTTGACCTGGAACTCGGCGATCACTTCACCGTTCTTCAGCGCCTTGCCTTCGTACGGACGCAGCTCGACCACATCGCCGTGCTCCATCTTCGACACATCCAGCTCGATCGGCAGTGCGCCGGCATCTTCCATGGTGTTGTAGAAGATCGGGGCGATCTTCGAACCCAGGCAGACGCCACCGGCACGCTTGTTCGGAATGAACGGAATGTCATCACCGGTCCACCACAGCACGCTGTTGGTGGCCGACTTGCGCGAGGAACCGGTGCCGACCACGTCGCCGACGTAGGCGACCAGGTGACCCTTGTCCTTCAGGTCCAGGATCTGCTGGATCGGGCCGCGCTTGCCGTCCTCTTCCGGGGTGAACGGCGCGTCGTCGCGCTTGTTCTTCAGCATCGCCAGGGCGTGCATCGGGATGTCCGGGCGGGTGGTCGCGTCCGGCGCCGGCGACAGGTCGTCGGTATTGGTTTCGCCCGGCACCTTGAACACGGTGACGGTCAGGCTCTGCGGCACTTCCGGGTTGCTGGTGAACCACTCAGCATCAGCCCAGCTCTGCAGCACGGCCTGGGCGTTGGCGTTGCCGGCCTTGGCCTTTTCCTGCACATCGTGGAAGGCGTCGAACACCAGCAGGGTCTTCTTCAGCGCGTCGGCGGCGATGGCACCGACGCTGGCATCGTCCAGCAGCTGCACCAGCGGGGCGACGTTGTAGCCGCCGAGCATGGTGCCCAGCAGTTCGGTGGCGCGCTCGCGGCTGATCAGCGGATTCTGCTCGCTGCCCAGCGCGATCGCGGCCAGGTACGAGGCCTTGACCTTGGCTGCGTCATCGACGCCGGCCGGAACGCGGTGGGTCAGCAGGTCGAGCAGGAACTCGGCCTCGCCCTGCGGCGGGTTCTTCAGCAGTTCGATGACATCGGCCGTCTGCTGCGCGCTCAGCGGCAGCGGCGGGATGCCAAGCGCAGCGCGCTCGGCGACGTGGTGGCGGTAGGCTTCCAACATGACAACTCCCGGGTAATGCGTAGGTTGAAATAACAAAGTGGGCTCAGGCTTGCGGCACGATCAGCTTCAGGCCCTTGAAGTAGTCGCGGTAAAACGTGTCGTTCCAGGTGATCAGGCCGTCGCACTGCAGCAGTGCGTGGGCGCCGACCATGAATTCGTCCAGGCTGCGGCGGCTGCCGCCGCGCTGGCGATGACGGCGGTGCATCTCGCCGGCGCGCAGTGCCGACTTGGCTTCCATCGGGTTGAAGTGCACGCCCATCTCTTCCAGTGCTTCCAGCACTTCGGCGCCGCCGCGCAGCGATGCGCAGACTTCGGCCAGGGTCGCGCCACAGACCACCACGCGGCCACCGACCAGGCTCTGCCTGAGGATGGCTTCCACCGCATCGGCCTGCGGACCATTGCTGAGCAGCTCGACCAGCACCGGCGAATCGACGGCGATCATCACGGCTTACTCCTCGTCACGCACCGCGCGTACGGCCGCGTCGGATGACTCGAAGCCGTCCAGCGCGAACTTGCCGCGCGCCCGTGAAATGGCATCGTCAACACTCTTGCGCAGGATGATGCGGCTGCCGTCCAGCTCGACCTTCAGCAGCGTGCCCTTGGTCAGGCCGAGGGCGTCACGCACCGCCTTGGGCAGGGTGATCTGTCCGCGTTCTGCAACAGTGGCTTCCATCGGTAGGCCCTCCAGAGTATGCACAAATTATACATACTTCCCCGGGCATACTTCCACCCTGAACAGGACCGGCGCCCCGCCAGCCCTTGCCTCGCAAAGGATCGGCCACAAACGTGACATACGCCATACACCTTCCCCTGTAGTCTGGAACCGATGCCGCAGGCCGGAACCCGGCCCGGATGAATCCATTCAGTCTGGGGTTCATACTGGGACCACCGGGGCCGCCAGGCCCACGGCGACCGCAAGCAGGTCCGCCCATGCGCGGGCCAGTGCAAGCCATCCGCAAGAAGGAGTTACCCCGCATGAGCGATTCGTTCTCCACCCGCAGCCAGCTGAACGTCGGCGGCAAGACCTACGACTACTTCAGCCTGCCCACGCTGGGCCAGCGCTTCGATATCTCCCACCTGCCCTACTCGATGAAGATCCTGCTGGAGAACCTGCTCCGGCACGAGGATGGCGGCATCACCGTCGGCAAGGACCACATCGAAGCCGTGGCCCGCTGGAATCCGGCGGCCGAACCGGACACCGAAATCGCCTTCATGCCGGCGCGCGTGGTCCTGCAGGACTTCACCGGCGTGCCCTGCGTGGTCGACCTGGCCGCGATGCGCGACGCGGTGGTCAAGCTCGGCGGCTCGCCGGAGCAGATCAACCCGCAGATCCCCTCCGAACTGGTCATCGACCACTCGGTGCAGGTCGATGTGTTCGGCAAGCCCGACGCGCTGGACCTCAACGGCAAGATCGAATTCCAGCGCAACCAGGAGCGTTACGGCTTCCTGCGCTGGGGCCAGAAGGCCTTCGACAACTTCAAGGTGGTGCCGCCGAACACCGGCATCGTCCACCAGGTGAACCTGGAGAACCTGGCCCGCGTGGTGATGACCGCGGACAAGGACGGCAAGGCGGTGGCCTACCCGGACACCGTGTTCGGCACCGACAGCCACACCACGATGATCAACGGCATCGGCGTGCTCGGCTGGGGCGTGGGCGGCATCGAGGCCGAGGCAGCCATGCTCGGCCAGCCCTCGTCGATGCTGATCCCGCAGGTGGTCGGCTTCAAGCTGACCGGCAAGCTGCCCGAAGGCGCCACCGCCACCGACCTGGTGCTGACCGTCACCCAGATGCTGCGCAAGCTGGGCGTGGTCGGCAAGTTCGTCGAGTTCTACGGCGACGGCCTGCAGCACCTGCCGCTGGCCGACCGCGCCACCATCGGCAACATGGCCCCGGAATACGGCGCCACCTGCGGCATCTTCCCGATCGACAACGAATCGCTGACCTACCTGCGCCTGTCCGGCCGTAGCGAAGAGCAGATCGCACTGGTCGAAGCCTATGCCAAGGCGCAGGGCCTGTGGCACGACGTCAACAGCCCGCATGCGCAGTACAGCACCACGCTGGAACTGGACATGGGCACGGTCAAGCCCTCGCTGGCCGGTCCGAAGCGCCCGCAGGACCGCGTGCTGCTGGAAGACGTGCAGAAGAACTACCGCGAAGCGCTGGTCGGCATGACCGCCAACCGCGACAAGCGCAGCGACGACGTGTCCTCGTTCGTCAACGAAGGCGGCGGCGCCGCAGTGGGCAACGAGCAACTGGCCAAGGGCTTCGCCGACATCGAGATCGAAGGCCGCAAGGTCCGGCTGAAGGATGGTGCGGTGGTCATCGCTGCCATCACCTCCTGCACCAATACCTCCAACCCGGCGGTGATGATCGGTGCCGGCCTGCTCGCGCGCAACGCGGCCGCCAAGGGCCTGAACCGCCAGCCGTGGGTCAAGACCTCGCTCGGCCCAGGCTCGCGCGTGGTCACCGACTACCTGGAAAAGGCCGGCGTACTGAAGGAGCTGGAGAAGATCGGCTTCTACGTGGTCGGCTACGGCTGCACCACCTGCATCGGCAACTCCGGCCCACTGCCGACCGAAGTCAGCGCCGGCATCGCCACCGGCGACCTGGTCGTCACCTCGGTGCTGTCGGGCAACCGCAACTTCGAGGGCCGCGTGCACCCCGAAGTGAAGATGAACTACCTGGCCAGCCCGCCGCTGGTGGTGGCCTACGCCATCGCCGGCACCACCGACATCGACCTGACCACCCAGCCGCTGGGGACCGGCAGCGATGGCCAGCCGGTATACCTGCGCGACATCTGGCCGAGCAACAAGGAAATCGGCGATGTCATCGCAGCGACCGTCGGCCCGGAAATGTTCAAGCAGAACTACGCCGACGTGTTCAAGGGCGATACCCGCTGGAACACCATCGCCTCGCCGGACGGCAACCTGTACGAGTGGAGCGATGCCTCCACCTACATCAAGAATCCGCCGTACTTCGATGGCATGACCATGCAGACCGGCAGCATCGACGACGTGCATGGTGCACGCGTGATGGGCCTGTTCGGCGATTCGATCACCACCGACCACATCTCCCCGGCCGGCAACATCAAGAAGGACTCACCGGCAGGCCGCTTCCTGCAGGAACGCGGCGTGCAGCCGGCCGACTTCAACAGCTACGGCAGCCGCCGCGGCAACGATGACGTGATGGTCCGCGGCACCTTCGCCAACATCCGCATCAAGAACCTGATGTTCGGTGGCGAGGAAGGCGGCAACACCCTGTACTACCCGGCCGGCGGCGGCCAGCCGGAGAAGCTGGCGATCTACGATGCGGCCATGAAGTACAAGGCCGACAAGGTGCCGCTGGTGGTGCTGGCCGGCAAGGAGTACGGCACCGGCTCGTCGCGCGACTGGGCGGCCAAGGGCACCCTGCTGCTGGGGGTTAAGGCGGTCATCGCCGAAAGCTTCGAGCGCATCCACCGTTCCAACCTGGTCGGCATGGGCGTGCTGCCGCTGCAGTTCCGCAACGGCGAGAACGCACAGAGCCTGGGCCTGGACGGCTCGGAGGTGATCGACATCACCGGCCTGCAGGACGGCGCCAGCAAGCGCGCCACGGTCACCGCGACCAAGGCCGATGGCACGAAGAAGACCTTCGAGGTGTCGGTGATGCTGCTGACCCCAAAGGAAGTCGAGTACTTCCGCCACGGCGGCCTGCTGCAGTACGTGCTGCGCCAGCTGGCCAGCAAGTAATGCATCACCTGTAGAGCCGAGCCTGCGCTCGGCTACATCGCCACAGCATCAGCCGAGCATGGGCTCGGCTCTACAAGAAGAAGGGCCGGATCCTCGCGGATCCGGCCCTTTCTGCTTCACCGCAGCCAGGCATGGCCTGGCTCTACTGCATCAACGGCGGCATCGGAATAGCCACCGGATACCCGCTCACCGCCGTGGCGCATCCGGATCGGTGCGCAGTGCCTTCAGCAGGCCCCACATGTAGAACGCCAGGGTGAACGAGAACGGCAGGCCGCACAGCACCACCGCCGTCTGCATCGCGCTGAAGTTGCCGGCCAGCAGCAGGCCGACGCTGGCCACGGTGATGCCGGCCGCCCAGAACACGCGCAGCCAGATCGGCGCGTCGTGGCCGTCCTCCACGCCGTCATCGACACGACGGGTGCACAGGTTGGCGATCATCAGCGTGCCCGAATCAACCGGGGTCAGGAACAGCACGAAACCGATCGCCACCGCGGCACCGGCTACGTACGGCGCGGCGGGCAGGTATTCCAGCAGCTTGAACAGCGTCATCGCCGCATCGTGCTGGGCGACGTCGCCCAGGATCGCCTGGCCGTGGTTGAGCACCAGGTCGATGGCGGTGTTGCCGAAGATCGACAGCCAGGCCAGGGTGAAGCCGAGCGGGATCAGCAGCACGCCCATGATCACTTCGCGGATGGTGCGGCCACGCGAGATGCGCGCCACGAAAAGGCCGACAAACGGCGCCCAGGCGATCCACCAGGCCCAGTAGAACAGCGTCCACGAGCCCATCCACTCACGGCCCTTGGGGTCGTTGAGGTACATGTCGAAGCTCTTGCGCACGAACGCGCCGAGGTAATCGCCGGTGTTCTGGATCAGGCCGTCGAACAGGTGCAGGGTCGGGCCGGTGACCAGCACGAACAGCAGCAGGCCGCACAGCAGGCGCACGTTGAGGTTGGACAGCCAGGCAATGCCCTTTTCCACGCCAGCAACCACGCCGATGGTGGCCACCACCATCATCACCAGCACGATCGCCACAAGCACCTGCGGCGTATCCGGGATGTGGAACAGGTAGACCAGGCCGGACTGCACCACCAGCGCGCCGATGCCGAGGTTGGTCACCATCGAGATCAGCGTGGCGAGGATGCCGAAGCCATCCACCATGTCGCCGATGCGGCCATGGATGCGCTCACCGAAGATCGGGTACAGCGCCGAGCGCAACGCCAGCGGCAGGTCGCGGCGGTAGGCGAAGTAGCCCAGCGCCACGCCGACCAGCGCGTACAGCGCCCAGCCGTGCAGGCCCCAGTGCAGGAAGGTCAGCACCATCGCCTCGCGGCCGGCGGCCACGGTACCGCCGGGCTGCCCGGGCGGATGCAGGAAATGGTCCAGCGGCTCGTAGGCACCGTAGTACAGCAGCGCAATGCCGATGCCGGCCGAGAACAGCATCGACACCCAGGCGACGTAGCCAAAGGCCGGTGATTCCTCGTTGTGGCCCAGGCGGATGCGGCCATACGGCGAGAACGCCAGCCACAGCACGAACCCCAGGCACAGCACGATCAGCAGCATGTACCACCAGCCGAACGCCGCCGAGACCTCGGCCTGCGCCCATTGCAGCCAGTGCTCGCTGCCTTCGGGATAGAGAACGGTGAGCAGCCCGAGGATGCCGATCGACACCGAGGAACTGAAGAACACAAAACGGTTCAAGCGCAGGGGCGAACGCTTGGGATGAGCCAGGGAAGACATGGGGTCGTCTCATCAAGTCCGAGGGAGCACATGGGCGGGGCCGGACCGGTAAACCGGGCCCATGGCGTGGGGCGCGAGCGCATCCTAGGGTTTATTGATTGAACGTTCAATCAATAAAAAGCATAATGGCGGGCAGCCCGATCCTTCGGGTCGCAATCCGTGGAGAGACAATGCCGAAGAAAGGCGTGGAACCGGTACGGCGCGAGCAGCTGATCCGGGCCACTTTCCAGACCATCGACGAGATCGGCATGGCCGATGCGACCGTCGCCACCATCGCGAAGAAGGCCGGGCTGTCCAGCGGCATCGTCGCCCACTACTTCGGCGACAAGGACGGCCTGCTCAATGCTGCAATGCGGCAGATCCTGCGCGAACTGAAGGACGCGGTCGCCCGTTACCGTGCCGAGGTTGGCGACGACCCGCGCGACCAGCTGCGCGCCATCGTCGATGGCAACTTCGACGACAGCCAGATCAACGGCACCGCGATGCGCGTCTGGCTCACCTTCTGGGCCGCCAGCATGCACCAGCCGGAACTGGCCCGGCTGCAGCGCGCCAACGACCAGCGCCTGTTCTCGAACCTGTGCCACCAGTTCAACCGCCTGCTGCCCCACCCGCAGGCCCGCCTGGCCGCCCGCGGCCTGGCCGCGATGATTGACGGCCTGTGGCTGCGCGGCAGCCTGGTCGGCGGCCAGTTCAATGCCGAGAAGTCCCGGCGCATCGCTTACGGCTATATCGACTTCCAGTTGCAGGCTGTCGCGCTATAAGCGCTTCAGCACCCGCCCCCTTCCAAGGAGTACGCCCCATGACCACCCTGCCCGTCCAACAGCTCTACATCCACGGCCAGCACGTCGATGCCACCAGCGGCAAGACCTTCAAGACCATCAACCCGGCCACCGGCGAGGTGATCGCTGAAGTGCAGGTCGCCAGCCAGGCCGACGTCGAACGCGCCGTGCAGAGCGCGGCCGACGGCCAGAAGGTGTGGGCCGCGATGACCGCCATGGAGCGTTCGCGCATCCTGCGCCGCGCCGTCGAAATCCTGCGCGAGCGCAACGACGAGCTGGCCCACCTGGAAACCCTGGATACCGGCAAGGCACTGGCCGAGACCACCACCGTGGACATCGTCACCGGTGCCGACGTGGTCGAGTACTACGCCGGCCTGGCCACCGCCATCGAAGGCATCCAGCTGCCGCTGCGCGAATCGAGCTTCTTCTACACCCGCCGCGAGCCGCTGGGCGTGGTCGCCGGCATCGGCGCCTGGAACTACCCGATCCAGATCGCCATGTGGAAGTCGGCCCCGGCCCTGGCCGCTGGCAACGCGATGGTGTTCAAGCCGTCCGAAGTGACCCCGCTGACCGCGATCCGGCTGGCCGAGATCTACACCGAAGCCGGCGTGCCGGCCGGCGTGTTCAACGTGGTGCAGGGCCCGGGCCGCGAGATCGGCCAGTGGCTGACCGAGCACCCGGTGATCGAGAAGATCTCCTTCACCGGCGGCGTCGCCACCGGCAAGAAGGTCATGGCCAGCGCCGCCTCCTCGTCGCTGAAGGAAGTGACCATGGAGCTGGGCGGGAAGTCGCCGCTGGTGATCTGCGATGACGCCGATCTGGACCGTGCCGCCGACATCGCGGTGATGGCCAACTTCTTCAGCTCCGGCCAGGTCTGCACCAACGGTACCCGCGTGTTCGTGCCGCGCAGCATGCTGGCCGCGTTCGAGGCCGCCGTTGTCGAGCGCGTCAAGCGCATCCGCATCGGCGACCCGATGGCCGCCGAGACCAACTTCGGCCCGCTGACCAGCTTCCCGCACATGGAAAACGTGCTGCGCTACATCGAAAGCGGCAAGGCCGAAGGCGCCCGCCTGCTGACCGGCGGCGGGCGTGCCACCGAAGGCGCGCTGGCCAATGGCGCCTACGTGCTGCCGACCGTGTTCTCCGACTGCCGCGATGACATGACCATCGTCAAGGAAGAGATCTTCGGGCCGGTGATGAGCATCCTCGCCTACGACGACGAAGACGAAGTGGTGCGTCGTGCCAACGACACCACCTTCGGCCTGGCCGCCGGCGTGGTCAGCAAGGACGTCAGCCGCGCCCACCGCATCATCCACCGCCTGGAAGCCGGCATCTGCTGGATCAACACCTGGGGCGAATCGCCGGCCGAAATGCCGGTTGGCGGCTACAAGGAATCCGGCGTCGGCCGCGAGAACGGCATCTCCACCCTCGGCCACTACACCCGCATCAAGTCGGTGCAGGTCGAGCTGGGCGACTACGCCAGCGTGTTCTGACCGGCGCGCCCCGAGCACGCCCCCTCGTCCGGCCACCGCGCCGATCCGACATTCCGTCGGGACGCCTGCATGCAGCGCGCCCCGGCCTGCAGGAGACATCCATGAGCACCCATAACGAGTACGACTACATCATCATCGGCGCCGGTTCGGCCGGCAACGTGCTGGCCACCCGCCTCACCGAAGATGCCGATGTCAGCGTGCTGCTGCTGGAAGCCGGTGGCCCGGACTACCGGCTCGACTTCCGTACCCAGATGCCGGCGGCACTGGCCTTCCCGCTGCAGGGCAAGCGCTACAACTGGGCGTACAAGACCGATCCCGAGCCCTTCATGAACAACCGCCGCATGGACTGCGGCCGCGGCAAGGGCCTGGGCGGCTCGTCGCTGATCAACGGCATGTGCTACATCCGCGGCAACGCGATGGACTACGACAACTGGGCCAGTATGCCGGGCCTGGAAGACTGGACCTACCTGGACTGCCTGCCGTACTTCCGCAAGGCGGAAACCCGCGACATCGGCCCCAACGACTACCACGGTGGTGAGGGCCCGCTGCGCGTGACCACGCCGAAGGCCGGCAACAACGAGCTGTTCGCTGCGATGGTCGAAGCCGGCGTGCAGGCTGGCTACCCGCGCACCGACGATCTCAACGGCTACCAGCAGGAAGGCTTCGGCCCGATGGACCGCACGGTGACCCCGAAGGGCCGTCGCTCCAGCACTGCCCGCGGCTACCTGGACCTGGCCAAGCCGCGCCCGAACCTGACCATCGTCACCCACGCGCTGACCGACCGCATCCTGTTCTCGGGCAAGCGTGCGGTGGGCGTGCAGTGGCTGCACAACGACCAGCCGCAGCGTGCCACCGCGCGCCGCGAAGTGCTGCTGTGTGGCGGCGCCATCGCCTCGCCGCAGATCCTGCAGCGCTCCGGCGTCGGCCCGGCCGATCTGCTGCGCAGCCTGGACATCGACCTGGTACACCACCTGCCCGGCGTCGGCGCCAACCTGCAGGATCACCTGGAGATGTACCTGCAGTACGAGTGCAAGAAGCCGGTCTCGCTGGCGCCGGCACTGAAGCTGTACAACCAGCCGGCCATCGGTGCTGAGTGGCTGTTCCTGGGCACCGGCATCGGCGCCAGCAACCAGTTCGAGGCCGGTGGCTTCATCCGCAGCGACGCCGAGTTCGACTGGCCGAACCTGCAGTACCACTTCCTGCCGGTGGCGATCAATTACAACGGCTCCAACCCGATCAAGGCGCACAGCTTCCAGATGCACGTCGGTTCGATGCGCTCGCCCAGCCGCGGCCGCATCCATGTACGTTCGAAGGATCCGCGCGAACATCCGAGCATCCTGTTCAACTACATGTCGCACGATCAGGACTGGCGCGAGTTCCGCGCGGCGATCCGCATCACCCGCGAGATCTTCGCGCAGCCGGCGCTGGCACCGTACAGCGGCCGCGAGATCTCCCCGGGCAGCGCGCTGCAGACCGATGCGCAGATCGATGCGTTCGTCCGCGAACATGCCGAGACCGCCTACCACCCGTCGTGCTCGAACAAGATGGGCCACGCCGATGACCCGATGGCGGTGGTCGACGGTCAGGGCCGCGTGCACGGGCTGGAAGGCCTGCGCATCGTCGATGCTTCGATCATGCCGCAGGTGGTGACCGGCAACCTCAACGCGCCGACCATCATGATGGCCGAGAAGCTGGCCGACGTGATCCGCGGCCGCACCCCGCTGGCCCGCAGCACCGCGCCGTACTACAAGGCCAACGGCGCACCGGTGCGCAAGCAGGGCTGACGCAAGCGGCCCGATCGAGCGCAGATGCCGGCCAGCGGCCGGCACTACCCAGCAAAGAGGCCCTTCGGGGCCTCTTCGCGTTTTCCCTACGGCGGGGTATGCTGCAATGAACGGCCATTGTCGCTACGCTCAGGGCCGAACCTAATACATCACGATTCCTGGAGGGGGAATATGAGTCTGGATCGTCCCTGGCTGCAGAGCTATCCGAAAGGCGTTCCCGCCGAAATCGACGTCAACGAATTCCATTCGGTCGCCTCGGTCTTCGACGCTTCCGTCGCGAAATTCCGCGACCGTCCCGCCTACTCCAGCTTCGGCAAGGTCCTCACCTATGGTGAGACGGACGCGCTGGTCACCCAGTTCGCCGCCTACCTGCTGGGTGAGCTCAAGCTCAAGAAGGGTGACCGCGTCGCCCTGATGATGCCCAACTGCCTGCAGTACCCGGTGGCCACCTTCGGCGTGCTGCGCGCCGGACTGACCGTGGTCAACGTCAACCCGCTGTACACCGCGCGCGAACTCAAGCACCAGCTGGTCGACGCCGGCGTCAGTGCGCTGGTGGTGGTCGACAACTTCGGCGACACCGTCGAGCAGGTCATCGCCGATACGCCGGTCAGGCACGTGGTCACCACCGGCCTGGGCGACCTGCTCGGCGCCAAGGGCGCGATCGTCAACTTCGTGCTGAAGTACGTCAAGAAGATGGTGCCCAACTACCACATCAAGGGCGCCGTCCGCTTCAAGCAGGCGCTCAAGCTGGGCAGCCGCCACGCGCTTCCGCCGGTCGAGATCGACCACGACGACATCGCCTTCCTGCAGTACACCGGCGGCACCACCGGCGTGGCCAAGGGTGCGATGCTGACCAACCGCAACCTGATCGCCAACATGCAGCAGGCGTCGGCGTGGCTGTCCACCTCGGGCATCGAGCCGGGCAAGGAAGTGATCATCACTGCCCTGCCGCTCTACCACATCTTCGCGCTGACCGCTAATGGCCTGGTCTTCATGAAGTTCGGTGGCTGCAATCACCTGATCACCAACCCGCGCGACATGAAGGGCTTCGTCAAGGAGCTCAAGGGCACCCGCTTCACTGCCATCACCGGCGTCAACACGCTGTTCAACGGCCTGCTCAACACCCCGGGCTTCGACGAGATCGACTTCTCTTCGGTCAAGTTCACTCTGGGCGGCGGCATGGCGGTGCAACGTGCCGTGGCCGAACGCTGGAAGAAGGTCACCGGCGTGACCCTGGTCGAAGCCTACGGCCTGACCGAGACCTCGCCGGCAGCCTGCATCAACCCGCTCACCCTGCCCGAGTACAACGGCGCCATTGGCCTGCCGATCCCGTCCACCGATGCCTGCATCAAGGACGACAACGGCAATATCCTGGCGCTGGGCGAAGTGGGCGAGCTGTGCATCAAGGGCCCGCAGGTAATGAAGGGCTACTGGCAGCGGCCGGAAGAAACCGCCACCGCCATCGACGCCGACGGCTGGCTGCACACCGGCGACATGGCGAAGATGGACGAAAAGGGCTTCTTCTACATCGTGGACCGCAAGAAGGACATGATCCTGGTGTCCGGCTTCAACGTGTACCCGAATGAGGTCGAAGACGTCATCGCGATGATGCCGGGCGTGCTGGAAGTCGCCGCCGTCGGTGTCCCGGACGAGAAGTCCGGCGAAGTGGTCAAGGTCGTGATCGTGAAGAAGGACCCGAACCTGACCGCGGAAATGGTCAAGGAACATGCGCGGGCAAACCTGACCGGTTACAAGCACCCCAGAATCGTAGAATTCCGAAAAGAGCTGCCGAAGACCAATGTCGGCAAGATTCTCCGTCGCGAGCTGCGTGATACGCCCGCCCAGTAAGGGTTTCCGGGCAACGGGACAATACAGGGCCCCCGCCGGAGACGGCGGGGTCTTTTTATTGCCGGAACATGGCCGGTACAGCGCTTGCGGGCGGTTCACGACGGGTGCATAGAATCAGTCGCCGCCGCACGTTCAGCCCGCCCCCTCACTCCTCTCCGTCCGCTCTGCGGTTGGCCGGACGGTCACACGGAGAACTCCCATGTCCGCAGTACGCCCCATCATCACCCGCCCCTCGCAGCACCCTACCCTGCGTATCACCGAGGAGCCCGAGCGGGATGTCTACTGGATCCACATGCACGCCAACCTGGTCAACCAGCCGGGCCGGCCGTGCTTCGCCTCGCGCCTGGTCGATGACATCGTCGACTACCAGCGCGACCTGGGCGACCGCCTCAGCGCCTCGCACGCCCTGTCACCCCATGTCGTCCTTGCCTCGGACAGCGACGTGTTCAACCTGGGGGGCGACCTCGAACTGTTCTGCCGCCTGATCCGCGAAGGCGACCGCGCCCGCCTGCTCGACTACGCCCAGCGCTGCGTGCGCGGCGTGCATGCCTTCCATGCCGGCCTGGGCACCCGTGCCCACAGCATCGCCCTGGTCCAGGGCAATGCACTGGGTGGCGGCTTCGAGGCCGCACTCAGCTGCCATACCATCGTCGCCGAGGAAGGCGTGCTGATGGGCCTGCCCGAGGTGCTGTTCGACCTGTTCCCGGGCATGGGCGCCTACTCCTTCCTGTGCCAGCGGATCAGCCCGCGCCACGCCGAGAAGATCATGCTGGAAGGCAACCTCTACACCGCCAGCCAGCTGAAGGAGATGGGCCTGGTCGACATCGTGGTGCCGGTGGGCGAAGGCGTTGCCGCAGTCGAACAGGTGATCAAGGAAAGCCGACGCATTCCGCACGCATGGGCAGCGATGCGTGAGGTCAACGAGATCGCCACCATGGTGCCGCTGCATGAAATGATGCGGATCACCGAGATCTGGGTGGACACCGCCATGCAGCTCGGCGAGAAGTCCCTGCGCACCATGGATCGGCTGGTACGGGCGCAGGCCCGGCGCAATGGCGACCCGGCCTGAGCGTCTGGCGGGTCAGGACGGGCTGCGCTCGCTGTCGTCGCGGTGCGGTGCCCCCGCGCTACGGGCAGCCAACGCATTCCTGCCGTTGCGCAGGGCGGTCGCCAGGCTGCCGAGGCGGGCGCTCCATTCACCCTTCAGCTGCCAGTCCGCCATGCGCATGATTTCGCCACTGGAGGCGGCAACCTGGACAAGCCCCAGGTTGCTCGCCACACCGCGCAGCGCGTGTGCATGCTCGCGGAAATCCTCCCAGGCCTGGCGCTCGCCGCAGCCCTGCAGCTGGCCCATGCTCGCGTCGACGTCCGCCAGGCATTGGTCGATGAACTTGCGTTCGAAGCCATCGCCCATGCCCAGCGACGCCAGCTCGTCCAGTACTGCGGTATCGAGCACGCCATCGCCGACCGGCAATGCCGGCACCGACTGGATGCCGGACTCGGCGCGGGTGTTGGCGGCGACATCGGCCAGCACTTCAAGCAGGCGGGTGGCCACCACGGGCTTGGCAAGGAAGGCGCGGGCACCGGCCTGCTCGCAACGCAGGATGGACTCGGGGGTGACGTCCGCGCTCAGCACCATGACGGGAACGTAAGGCATGCCACTGGCCTGCATCACCCGCAACTGCTTGAGCAGGTCCAGTCCGCTCATGCCGGGCATGTGCAGGTCGACGATCGCTGCGTCGTAACTGGCCTGCTCCAACGCATCCAGCACTTCGGCGCCGCCATTGACGCAGGTGACCTTGTGGCCGGCCTTCTCCAGCAACCGCTGCAGCACCATGCGGTTGGCTTCGTGGTCGTCGGCTACCAGAACCCGCAGGCTGCGCACCCGTGCACGATGGCGCAGGAAGGGATTGGAAAACGCGATGACATTCCCAGCTTCAGCCACCTCGGACGGAACCGCCGGGGCTGATGAGGTGTCTGCGACGTCCAGCGTGATCTCGACCCAGAACACGCTGCCGCGCGGGCTGTTCGGCGCATAGCCGACCTGCCCGCCCATCGACTCGACCAGGCCCTTGGCAATGGCCGTGCCCAGACCGGTGCCTTCATGGCGACGGGCCAGGCCGACATCGCCCTGCTCGAAGGCATTGAACAGGCGCCCGCGCAACGCCATCGGCACGCCGATGCCGGTATCGACGATCTCGAATCGCAGGCGCATCCGCTCGCTGCCCAGCGCATCGGGGCTGGACACGCGCAGATGCACGTAGCCGCTGTCGGTGAACTTGACCGCGTTGCCCATCAGGTTCAGCAGAATCTGCTGCAGATGCCCGGCATCACCCAGCAGGCGCGGCGGCACGTTGTCGTCCACCTGCACGCGATAGTCCAGCGATTTGGAGCGGGTCTGCGGGGTCAGGATCAGGTTGATCGCCTGCAGCACATCGGCCAGCGCGAACTCGTGCCACTCCACGCGCACCTTGCCGGCTTCGATCGCGGAGATGTCCAGCACCTCTTCCACCAGCGCCAGCAGGCTGCGGGTCGAGGCCTGTATGGTGTTCAGGCACTCGCGCTGTTCATCGTCCAGGCGGGTGGTGGCCAGCACCTCGGTCATGCCGGCCAGCCCGTTCAACGGCGTGCGGAATTCATGGCTCATGTTGGCCAGGAAGCGGCTCTTGGCCTCATTGGCCTGGCGCGCCTCGGCCACCGCCCGGGTCAAGGCATGCAGCAACGAATCGAAGTACAGCGGAATCGCGCCCAGGCCCAGCAGCAGGCCCCAGCCCAGATAGTCGTGGCCGCGCCAGTATGGCGACAGCATCACCGTGCACAGGAAGGCCAGGCAGCCCATGGCAGTAGCCACGCGCAGGTAGGTGCTGCCGTAGCGCATGCCGTTGCCGATCGTGACCCACAGCATCACCGCATACAGCGGTGCCGCCGGCTCGCCCTGGATCGTCATGATCCAGGCCATGCAGGTGTAGTCGGTCAGCATGCCGATCACCCGGCGCACATGCGACACGCCCGGATTGACCAGGATCGCGGTCAGCAGGCCGGCGGAAATGGTCAGCTCGAAGGCGAGGATCAGCCACGTCGTCGTCAGCGCTTCACCGCCACCGCTCAGCGAACGCCAGCCGAGATAGCTGATGAACAGCGCCGTGATGATGATGCGGATCAGGTTCTGCGCGTGCTCGCTGTCCTCGCGCCCGGACAGGCGCTGCTTGAAGCGGGCCAGCAGCGAGCGCTTGTCGGAGCCAGCGGCGGGCGTCGTATCCATGGTAGGATGTCGCATCCTTCGGCGCAGCAGGGAGGAGCAGCACAACGGTACTGCCAGCAACCCCAACCACAGGGAAATGGCCAGGCCCAGGTTGGCCTGCCAGTAAGGGGTCAACAGCACGGTGGTGCCGAAACTGACCATCGCCAGCACGATGGCAGCGGCCAGGTAGCGCGGCCCGAAGCGCAGGCCGTTGCCCACCGTGACCCACATCACCACCGCATACACCCACGCCAGCGGCTCGCCCATCTGGATCATGCCGACCGCGATCAGGCCGTAATCGGCCAGCATCCCGGCCACGCGCCGCGGGTCCGAGCGCTCAGGCTTCCACAGCAGCCAACCGCACAGCAGCAACGACAGGCCCAGCCCGGTCAGCACCGTTGCCAGCACGCCCTGGTACTGGTCCAGCCGGTGCAGGCGGGCACCGGACAACAGTACATAGAGCAGGATCAGCGAGATCAGCACCACCCGCACGATCGCCTGGCCATGTTCCGAATCCGGACGCTGCGCCAGCCGACGCCTCACGCGTGCGAACAGGTCCTGCATGTCACCCACCCGGTCGCGTCGATGCCGTCGAGTGCTGGGCGCAGATATCCATCAACTGCTGGTGACCGCGCATCAGCGCATCCACGCAGCGCGGGTCGAACAGTCGGCCACGCTGGGCGTACAGATAAGCCAGTGTGGCTTCCATGGTCCATGCTTCCTTGTACGGACGGGGTGAGATGAGTGCGTCAAAGACATCGGCCACGGCGACGATGCGCGCTTCCAGCGGAATCGCCTCACCGACCAGCCCATCCGGGTAGCCGCTGCCGTCGTAACGTTCGTGGTGGCGCAGCGCGATCAATGCGCCGACCTGGATGAAGCGGTTCTGGCTGCCGCTGAGCAGTTCATGGCCGATGCGCGGGTGACGGCGCATGATCGCCAGCTCCTCGTCGTTGAGCTTGCCCTGCTTGAGCAGCACGGCATCGGGAATGGCGATCTTGCCCATGTCATGCAGCGGCGCCGCCATCTCGATCAGGCGCACGTCGTCTTCGGGCAGGCCCAGCTGCTCGGCGATCAGCCCTGCCACGCGCGCCATGCGCTCGAGGTAGGCACTGGTGCCGGCATCACGGAACTCGATCGCCCGCGCCAATCGCGACAGGGTCTCGCGTTCGCGTTCCTCCACCTCGTGCATGCTTGCCAGCAAGCGCTGCTCCAGCGACAACGCGCGTTGCTTCACGTTCTCGGTCTGCTGGCGCAGTTGCAGCAGGTTGTAGCAGCGCGCGCGCAGTTCGCGCGGGCGGATCGGCTTGACCAGGAAGTCGATGACCCCCGCTTCCAGCGCCGCCTGACGAATCGGCTCGTCACCGACCACGGTGATCAGGATCACCGGAATGTCGCGATGCTTGGGCAGGCGGCGGAAACGGCGGGCGAACTCCAGCCCGTCCATCTCTGGCATGCGGTAATCGAGCAGCAGCAGGTCGACCGGATGCGCCTCGCACCAGGCCAATGCGGTCAGCGGATCACCGAAGTCATACACGCTCAGTTCGGGCGCGATGTCCTCGATGACGTGACGCAGCATCGTCCGGGCGGACGTCTGGTCGTCAACAATGACGATGTTCAACGCGTACTCTGCCTGGTTTCTCGACCATGCTGGATCATCAGCAGGCGAGGATACCCTGCCGCTGCGAACGCTCGCACCCTGCATCGGCCTGACTCCCGTGTCATGCGTCCCGGTTCATGATCGTCATCACATTGTGAAGCGGACTCTCCACAATGCGCACTCCCCCTGGCGCCGATCAAGCCATAACAGACGTCAAGGTAGTGCATTAACGATACGCCGAGTGCGGGAGGCGTCAATCGCGCCGTCTCATTTCGCGACGGCGCGCACAAACAGGAGTCAAAAAGACGACTTACTGCTCCGGACGCATGTACGGGAACAGCAGCACGTCGCGGATCGAGCTGCTGCCGGTCAGCAGCATCACCAGGCGATCGACGCCGATGCCGAGGCCGCCGGTCGGGGCCATGCCGTACTCCAGCGCACGGATGTAGTCGGCGTCGTAGTGCATGGCCTCGTCGTCGCCACCCTCCTTCGCCGCTACCTGGGCCTGAAAGCGCTGGGCCTGGTCTTCCGGGTCGTTCAACTCGGAGAAGCCGTTGGCCAGCTCCTTGCCGTTGACGAACAGCTCGAAGCGGTCGGTGTAGCCCGGATCGTTATCGTTGGCGCGGGCCAGCGGCGAGACTTCCACCGGGTGGTCGGTGATGAAGGTCGGCTGGATCAGGGTGTGCTCGACAGTGGCCTCGAAGATCTCCAGCAGCAGCTTGCCCCAGCCGTAGGACGGCTTGACTCGGATCTTCAAGCGCTCGCAATGGCGCAGCAGCGCGTCGCGGTCGGTGCAGTCGGCCGCAGAGATTTCCGGGTTGTGGTGACGCACCGCCTCGTCCATGCGCCAGCGGCGGAACGCCGGGCCCAGGTCGATCTTCGCACCGTCCCACTCCACCTCGGTGCCGCCGTTGACCGCCTGGGCCACGTCACGGATCACGCCTTCGGTCAGGTCCATGATCTCGTTGTACGTGGCATAGGCCTCGTACAGCTCCATCATGGTGAATTCCGGATTGTGGCGGGTGCTGACGCCTTCGTTGCGGAAGTTGCGGTTGATCTCGTACACGCGCTCCAGGCCACCCACGGTCAGGCGCTTGAGGTACAGCTCCGGCGCCACGCGCAGGTACAGGTCCAGGTCCAGCGCGTTGTGGTGGGTGGTGAACGGCTTGGCCGCCGCGCCGCCGGGGATGTAATGCATCATCGGCGTCTCGACTTCCAGGAAGTCGCGGTTGTCCAGCCACGCGCGCATGGCGCGGATGGTCTTCGAGCGCTTGATGAACACCGCGCGCGATTCCGGGGTCACGATCAGGTCGACGTAGCGCTGGCGATAGCGCTGCTCGACGTCGGCCAGGCCATGCCACTTGTCCGGCAGCGGTCGCAGCGACTTGGTCAGCAGGCGGATCGATTCGGCCTTGACCGACAGCTCGCCGGTCTTGGTCCGGGTCAGGCCGCCTTCGACGGCGATGATGTCGCCCACGTCCCAGCCCTTGAAGGCGGTATAGGCATCGCCCAGCACCGTGCCCTGCAGGAACAGCTGGATGCGACCGGACTCGTCCTGGATCTGCGCGAAACTGGCCTTGCCCATGATGCGCTTGGCCATCAGGCGGCCCGCCATCTTCACCTGGCGGCCGTTGCCTTCCAGGGCCTCGGCGGTCCACTGTTCGGCATCGGCGAACTCTTCCTGCAGGCGGCCGGCGAAGTCCTCGCGACGGAAGTCGTTCGGGTACGCGATGCCCTGCCCACGCAGCGTTTTGAGTTTCTCGCGGCGCTCGGCGATCAACTTGTTTTCGTCAACGGGGGGGGTATCGGTAGCTTCGCTCATGGATCTGCGGGAATCGTGTAGTGAGGGGGGATGTTGCACCCGGCACAGCCGGTTGCCCAGCATACCAAAACCGCCCCGCCCCGGCCCCGGCAGCGCCCGGCAGCGCCCGGTAGCGCCTGGCCATGCCCGGCGGTCGGTCGGCGCACGAATCCGCCGGGCGTGGCCCGGCGCTACCTCAGCCGTTCCCCGGGAAGGCCTGCCGCAGCTCGTCCACCAGCACCCGCTGGTTTTCCGAGTAATCCACCGGCACCGATACCAGGTGCACCCCGCCCTCGTTGAACGCCGCCTCCAGGGTCGGAATGAACTGCTCGATGGCGGTCACCTCATGACCCTTGCAGCCATAGGCCTGCGCGTACTTCACGAAATCGGGGTTGCTGAAGGTCATGCCGTAGTCGGTGAAGCCATCCACCGCCTGCTTCCAGCGGATCATGCCGTAGGCCCCATCGTTGAGGATCAGCACCACCAGGTTCAGGCCCAGCCGTCGGGCGGTCTCCAGCTCCTGGCTGTTCATCATGAAGCCGCCATCGCCACATACCGCCAGCACCCGGCGCTGCGGATACAGGATCGAAGCCATGATCGCCGACGGCAGACCCGCACCCATGGTCGCCAGCGCGTTGTCCAGCAGCAGCGTGTTGGCCACCTGGGTGCGGTAGTTACGCGCAAACCAGATCTTGTACATGCCGTTGTCCAGCGCCACGATGCCGTCCGGCGGCATCACCTGGCGCACGTCATGCACCAGCCGCTGAGGCGTGAAGCCGTCCTCCTCGGCACGGGCGGCCAGGTGCTCCAGGATGGTCGCGCGCAACGGCAGCAGCGCATCGGCGTTCGGCACCGCGCCTTCGATGCGGTCGGCCACCTGGGTCAGCGAGCGGCCGATATCGCCGATCACTTCCACCTGCGGGAAGTACACCTGCTCCACCGCCGCCTGCGAATAGCCGATATGGATCACGGTCGGCCCACCCGGACGCATCACGAACGGCGGCTTCTCGGTCACCTCGTGGCCGATGGTCACGATCACATCGGCCTGGTCGATGGCCATGTGCACGTAGTCGCGCTCGGTCAGCGCGGCCGTGCCCATGTACAGGCCCGAGCCGCCGGCCACCGCGCCCTTGCCCATCTGCGTGGTGAAGAACGGAATACCGGCACGCAGCACGAACGCCGACAGCGCTTCGCTGGACTGCGGCCGCGACGCCGCAGAAGCGATCATCAGCAACGGTCGCTTGGCGTTGCGGATGATCTCCGCCGCGCGGTCCAGCGCCTCCGGACTGGCAATCGGACGATCCACCGCGTGCGGCGGAATCAGCGCCACGTCCCCGACCTCATCGGCCGCGATGTCTTCGGGCAGCTCCAGCAGCACCGGGCCCGGGCGCTCTTCCAGCGCGGTGCGGAATGCCTCGCGCACGATCGTCGGGATGGTGCGCGCCGAGACGATCTGCCGCGCCTGCTTGGTCAGTGGCTTCATCGTGCTGACGATGTCGACGATCTGGAAGCGTGCCTGCTTGCTGGCCACGATGCCCTTCTGGCCAGTGATCATGATGACCGGCCACGCACCGAGCAGCGCGTAGGCGGCGCCGGTGGTGAAGTTCAGCGCGCCCGGCCCCAGCGTGGCCAGGCACACCCCGGGCTTGCCGGTCAGGCGGCCATAGGTGGCCGCCATGAATACCGCTGCCTGCTCGTGGCGGGTGATGACCAGCTCGATGCTGGAATGGCGCAGCGACTCGACCACGTCGAGATTCTCTTCGCCGGGGATGCCGAAAATACGCTCGACGCCTTCGTTCTCAAGCGCGGCGACAAGCAGATCTGAACCCTTGGACATTGGAATGCCGTCCTTTTCGCTGGACTGATGATGGATCGTTGCAGGAAGGATGGAAGCTGCGCGTCAACGCTTGTCGAACCAGACCGTCTGCGCGTTGACGAACTCGCGGATGCCGAAGTGCGAGAGTTCGCGGCCGAAGCCGCTCTTCTTCACGCCCCCGATCGGCACGCGCGGGTCCGAAGCAGAGAATCCGTTGACGAACACGCCGCCGGTCTGCAGCCGGCGCGCCAGCTGCATCGCACGGGCGCGGTCGCCGCTCCACAGGTTGCCGCTGAGGCCGAACTCGCTCTGGTTGGCCAGCTCCACCGCATGGTCGGCATCACGGGCGCGGCTGATCGAGGCCACCGGCCCGAAGGTCTCGGTATCGAAGGCCTGCATGCCCGGCTCCACGTCGGCCAGCACGGTGGGTGCGTAGAACGCACCCGGGCGATCCAGCTGATGGCCACCGACCAGCAGCTTTGCGCCCGCGTCCACCGAGGCGCGCACCTGCGCATCCAGCTGTTCCAACAGGTCCTGGCGTGCCATCGGACCAATGCGATTACCCGCTTCACGGCCATCACCGATGGTCAGCGCCTGCACCTTCTGGCAGAACTGCGCCACGAAACGGTCGTATACCGCGTCTTCAACGATGATGCGCTTGCCGGCGATGCAGACCTGCCCGGTGTTCTGGAAGCGTGAGGCCACCGCCGCATCGACGGCAGCGTCCAGATCGGCGTCGGCCAGCACGATGAACGGATCCGAGCCGCCCAGCTCCAGCACCACTTTCTTCAGCGCCTGCCCGGCCTGGGCGGCGATGCTGCGGCCGGCCGCCACGCTGCCAGTCAGAGTCACCGCCGCGATGCGGTCATCGGCAATTGCACGGCTGGTGCCGTCGCGGCTGATGTTGGCGGCGATGAAGGTGCCTTCCGGCAGCCCAGCATCACGCCACGCCGTGTCGAGCAGCTGCGCGGTACCGACGATGTTCTCGGCCGGCTTCAGCAGGAAGCCGTTGCCGCCCATCAGGATCGGCACCGCTGCGCGCATCACCTGCCAGTACGGAAAGTTCCACGGCATGATACCCAGCACCACGCCCAGCGGCAGGTAGGACACGTAGGCCTTGTCGTCGGGCACTTGGGTCGGTTCGTCGCGCAGGAACTGCGCACCGTTGTCTGCGTACCAGTCGCACAGCACGGCGCATTTCTCGATCTCGGCCAGGGATTCGGCCTGGACCTTGCCCATTTCGGCGGTAGCCAGCGCAGCCAGCTTTTCACGGTCGCGGCGCAGTACCGCGGCCATCGCACGCAGTACATCCGCGCGCTGTTCGAGGCTCTTGGCGCTCCAGGCCGCGAAGCCGACCTGACCGCGATCGAGGATGGCTTCCAGTTCGGCGTCGGTAGCGAAGGGGTGGCTGGCGATCTGCTGGCCGGTGGCCGGATCGCGGGAAATGGCGGTGGTGGGGGCAGCGGACATGCAGGGCTCCTGTTGTCTCGGCAACGGGCAGCGGCCCGTCTTCTGCCCTGGAATGTGGACCCGATTGGCGGAGGCAACAAGGCGTCTGCTTATCCTGTGACCTGCACTTACCTGTCTGAATGGGGATAGGTGCCGGCAGGGCTGCGCCCTGCACCCGCAGAGGCCAGGGCAACGTCAAGGTCAAAGGCCTGCATTCCGTGGGATGGCGGGGTGGGTCCGGTTGCGGGGGACGGCGTGAATACGTCCATGTAGCCTCGGTCGCGCCATCCATGGCGCTCACGCCCCCGCAACCGGACCCACCCCGCCTTCGACAGTTTTCCGCGATCTGTCGGAAATACTCTTGGGGTCAGATCCGTTTTCCTATGGAAAACGGATCTGACCCCGAAATTTCTTTCGATATCTGACAGATGTGTCGACCAAGGTAGGCACCTACCAACAGCCGCGCGAAATCTGTCAGAGGTGGGGCGGTGTGGGTTGGCAGGACCGTTGGCGCCATGGATGGCGCCATCGAGCCCCCATGGATGGGTTTACGGCGTGTCCTGCCAACCCACGCCGCCCCGCCATCCCACGGAATGCCCGCCTTTGCTGTTGCCGTTGCTTCGGCCTCTGCGGGTGCAGGGCGCAGCCCTGCCGACCAACCTACCTACGCGGCAGGTAAGTAACCAGGGAAAGGTCGTGCCGGCTCTCCGGCACCAGCGCCACGTACTGCAGGTCCAGCAACCCGCGCGTGGGATGGTTCAACTTCTTCGCACCTTCATCGAACCGCCGCACGTCGTGCTCCGGCCACCACTGACGGAATTCCTCGCTATGCGCGGCAATGTCCTCCACCAGCGCCAGGAACGGCGCCTTGTCCGGCGCCTGCGCCATCGCCGCACGGAAACCTGCCAGCAGGCCGCGGGTCATTTCTTCCCAGTTGAGGATCAGCGTGCGGTACGGCGGGTACAGGAACATCAGTCGCAGCGTGTTGCGCTCATGCGGCGCCAGCTGGCTGTAGTCCACGAACAGCTCGGCGATGGCCGGGTTCCAGGCCAGGATGTCGAAGCGGGTATTGCGCACATACGCAGGGATCGGCTGCATCGCTTCCACCAGCTGACGCAGGCCGTCGGTCACGCTCTCGTCCGGTGACTCCAGCGGCACGCCATAGCCGGACAACGCGAACGCATAGGCGCGTTCGTCGTCGCTCATGCGCAGCACCTGCGCCAGGCGCTCAAGCACCTCGGGCGAGGCACGCACTTCGCGGCCCTGCTCGATCCAGGTGTACCAGCTGACGCTTACGCCGATGGCCAGCGCCACTTCCTCGCGCTTCAGGCCCGGGGTGCGCCGGCGCCCGGCCGGAAGGCCGAGCGTGGCGGGATCGACACGGGCGCGGCAGGCCTTGAGGAAGCCACCCAGTTCCTTGCGTTCACTTTCGCTGCGCATCATCGCTACCGCCGTGCCCGTTGTAGCGTCGAGCCATGCTCGACGCATCTGCTACCCCGCGAAAAGCAGCTGAGCATGGCTCAGCTCTACAGGACGCGTGATCGACCACCCTCGGCGTTGCGCACGAGGGTGACGATATCCGCGCAGGCGCGCCGATCAGGCATCGACGCGCTTGGAGCCCACAGCCAGGCCGGCCTTCAGGCTGGCCTCGACGAACTCGTCCAGGTCGCCATCCAGCACCTTCTGCGTATCTGAACGCTCGATGCCGGTGCGCAGGTCCTTGATGCGGCTCTGGTCCAGCACGTAGTTGCGGATCTGGCTACCCCAGCCGATGTCGGACTTGGTGGCTTCCACCGCGTCCTTCTCGGCGTTGCGCTTCTGGATCTCCAGCTCGTACAGCTTGGCGGCCAGCATCTTCATCGCGTTGTCGCGGTTCTGGTGCTGGCTGCGGCCGGTCTGGCAGGCCACAACGATGTTGGTCGGGATGTGGGTGATACGCACCGCCGACTCGGTCTTGTTCACGTGCTGGCCACCGGCACCGGACGAACGGTACACGTCGGTACGCAGGTCGGCCGGGTTGATGGTGATGTCGATGTTGTCATCGATTTCCGGCGACACGAACACCGAGGTGAAGCTGGTGTGGCGGCGGTTGTCCGAGTCGAACGGCGACTTGCGCACCAGGCGGTGCACGCCGGTCTCGGTCTTCAGCCAGCCATAGGCATAGTCGCCTTCCACGCGCAGCGTGGCCGACTTGATGCCGGCGACGTCGCCACCGGAGACTTCCATCAGCTCGGTCTTCCAGCCGCGCGATTCACACCAGCGCAGGTACATGCGCAGCAGGATCTCGGCCCAATCCTGGGCTTCGGTGCCACCAGCACCGGCCTGGATGTCGACGAATGCGGCAGCATTGTCCATCTCGCCGGAGAACATGCGCTGGAATTCCAGCTTCTCGACGTGCGACTGGTGCTTGTCCAGGTCGGCGACCACGGCCAGCGCGGTGTCCTCGTCCTGCTCGGACTCGGCCAGCTCCAGCAGTTCGGTCGCGTCGGTGAGGCCGTCCAGCACCGAGGCGATGCCGCCCACGGTCTTTTCCAGGCTGGAGCGCTCGCGGCCCAGGTTCTGGGCGTACTCGGCGTTGTTCCAGACGTCGGGGCTTTCCAGCTCCCGCGTTACTTCTTCAAGACGCTCTTTCTTGGCGTCGTAGTCAAAGATACCCCCGAAGCGACAGCACGCGATCAGTCAGATCGGTGATGCGCTGGCGGACAGGATTCAGTTCGATCATGTCGGCGGTTATGCATTCAAAAGATGACTGGTAATGATACCGCAGGCAGGGGATGCCCGGAATGAGGGCCTTACCCTGCCCCCAGCGCCTGCCGCAGCAACGGCAGCTGGCGCCGGCTGCAGGGCACCTTCGCCCCGTCGGCCATGTGCAGAAGGGCCTCGCCCCCCTCCAGCGGCTCGATCGAGCGCAGCTGGCCCCGGTTGATCAGCCAGCTGCGGTGCGGGCGCAGGAACTCACCCGGGTCCAGCCGCTGCTCCAGCACCGCCATGGTGATCCGCAGCGGGTAGTCGTGGCCGCGTACCCGCAGGTTCACGTAGTTCCCCGCGGCCTGGGCGTACTCCACGTCGGCCGTGGCAACCAGGAACTCCTTGCCCAGCTTGCGCACCAGGAAGTGCTGGGGACGCTCGACCGGCTCCACCGGCGGGCCGACATCGGGCTCGGCCAGCAGGCTCGCCTCACCCTGCCTGCGCCGCCCGAACCAGCTGGCGAAATGCTCCAGTGCCACGAACATCGCGAAGGTGCGGATATCCTTCAGGTATTCGTAGGCAAAACGCTCCAGCCATCCCGCATCGTCCTGGTAGCGGTAGCCCATCGACGCATAGGCCAAGTGCCGCAGCACCATCATCCCCACCACGTGCAGCAACGACCAGCCCACGCTGGCCAGCAGGTACAGTGGCAACCGCCGCTTCCAGGTATCGGCATGCAGCGGCCAGCGCTCACAGCCCCACCACAGCAGCGGCAGGGTCAACAGGATCAGGGCGAGGCTGCTGAACTCCCAGATCATCGGTTCCCACAGGCCGAGATCGGCGCCGCGGCGACTGGCGTCCATCACTTCCACCAGCGCATTGGTCACTGCTGAAGCCGACAGGATCGCTGCCCAGACCAGCAGCCGGGTGGTGGTGCGCCAGCGCGGTGGTCGGCCCTGGGTCATTGCTGCATCCATGTCGTTGCGGTGCTCCAGCCTGCCTCAATGGCCAAAGGGTAGCGGCTCCATTGGTCCCGCCACCCCCGCCATTGGTCACTGCGCGGGTTCCGGCAGCCCCTTGGCAGTCGCTGCACGGACCGGGCGGCGTCACCTTGGGTCGACTCTCCGGCACACCACCACCATGACCCGACGCCACGACATCGACGCCCTGCGCGTGTTCGCCTTCGCGCTGCTGATCCTCTACCACACCGCCATGGCCTACGTGGATGACTGGGGTTTCCACCTCAAGAGCCTGCATACCGCCGAATGGCTGCAGTGGCCGATGGTGTTCGTCAATCGCTGGAGGATGTCACTGCTGTTCCTGATCTCGGGCATCGCCATTGCACTGATGCGGCCCGAAGGCAGGTTGCTGCGCTTCGCCGGCCTGCGCACGTGGCGGCTGCTGCTGCCCCTGCTGTTCGGCATGTTCGTGATCGTACCGATCCAACCGTACTGCGAAGGCGTGGCCAACAGCCATGTGGTGCCGGGCTTCGGCCACTTCCTGTTGCGCTACTGGCAGGTGCGGCCATGGCCGGAAGGCAGCTTCGCCGGCTGGCAGTACGGCATCACCTGGAACCACCTGTGGTACCTGGCCTATCTGTGGAACTACACGCTGGCCCTGGCCCTGCTGATGCCATTCCTGGGAACGGCCGTGGTGCGCCGTGCGATCGCGTTCTGCGCCGCCTCGCCGATACTGCTGATCGGAATTCCGTCTGCGCTGCTGCTGGCCTGGGTGATCTGGCTGGAGCCGATCTATCCGTCCACCAATGCCCTGCTTGGCGACTGGTACCAGCACGCGAAGTACGCGACAGTGTTCCTGGCCGGCTACCTGCTCGGTCGTGAGCCGGTGTTCTGGCAGAGTGTGGTCTCACTGCGCCGCACCACGCTGTGGCTGGCGCTGGCGGCGGTCGGCTGGTATCTGGGGTTGCGCATCCTCGGCCAGGTGCTGCCGGCTGACTCCCCCCTGCGGCAATGGCCCGAACCGTTCTGGGACCTGCAGGTCCGGACCAGCCAGTCGCTTTACGTATGGACCGCGCTGCTGGCCATCCTCGGCTGGGGAAAGGTCTTCCTCGATCGCCCGTTCCGCTGGCTGCCGTACTGCACCGAAGCCATCTATCCCTGGTACATGCTGCACCAGAGCCTGATCATCGCCCTGCTGTTCTGGCTCAAGCCGATGCAGCTGGGCCCTTGGCTGGAGCCAGCGCTGCTGCTGGGCGGCACCGTCGGCGGCTGCCTGCTGATCCACGAGTTGCTGATCCGGCGCACGCGCTGGCTGCGGCCCCTGTTCGGCCTGCGCGCCAATCCGCCAGCATCGCCGGTTGCACACGCTGCGCAGTTGTAGAGCCGAGCCAACGCTCGGCTGCCTCTGACATGAGCCGAGCGCAGGCTCGGCTCTACATTGAGGCAGTCGAGCAAGCTCGACTCTACACTGGCGTCCGAGCAGTCATTTCACCTCGAACTCGCCCACCAGCACGGTCTCGGCGCGGTCCTTCAATCGCATCGTCACCATCTGGTCTTTCTGCTTGGCCGTGCCCCAGTGGGTGGTCAGGCGCAGCATCAGGGTCGTGGCACCGGTCACCAGCTGCTGGCGGCTGCCGAAGTAATTCGCTTCCACCTTGTACTTGCCGGGCTTGGCGTTGCGCAGCGAGAACTGCTCGGGGCCATAGCCGCCGGTGAAATCCTGCGACATCTGCCCGCCCTGGTAGGTCAGGCGGTTGCCGTAGTACGCGCGCTCGCCGTTCGGGTCGGTCACCCACAGGTCCATGTCGCTGTTGTCGGCATCCCACGACAGCACCACGCGCAGGTCCAGCGGCATCGCCTGCAGCAGGCGCGGGTCGATGCTGGTGGTGTCCAGCCGGGGCGTGCTGCGGGCCACCAGGTTGGTCAGCTCATCCAGTGCGATCAGGGCGATGCCGTCGAAGCGGCTGTCCCATGGCCGCACCACCACCTGGTACAGCGGCGCCAGTGCCTGCTGCGGCTTGCCGGCCGCTGCCAGTGCCAGGCCCAGGTCGCGGAAGCTCTGCGGTTCTTCCTGGCCCATCGCCAGCACCTGCTCGAACACCGGCACCGCCAGTGCGGGGGCATCAGCCTGCATCAGTCGATAACCGAGCACGCGCAGCAGGTGCCGGTTGTCCAGATCCATCTCGGCCAGGTTCGACAGCACACGCAGCGCGAGGTCGCGCTGCCCCTGCTCCAGCAGCAGATCGGCCACGTCGAGGAAGAATGCGCTGCTGTCGGTGTGGGCATCGCGTTCGGCCAGGTAGCGGTCATACAGTTGCGACGGCGGGCCCTGGCGCAGGCGCCTGGCGATGGCCGAGTCCGGCTGCCAGGCCGCCAGCTGGATGCCGAGCTCGCCCTCGTTGGCCGCAACGGGCGCAGCGACACGGCCCCCCGTGACCGTGATTGAATCCAGGGCCTTGTTCGATGCAGGCGCTGAGCGACGTGCACGCGCGCTACTGGCTTCCATGCGCTGCTCGGCGGCGGCCATCGGTGCCGGGGCGGGCGGTGCCGCAGGGGCCGGCGCGGCGAGCATCGCCACCGGCGCCGACTCCATCGCGTAGTCCGCGGAGGCGACTTCGAGTGCCCCGCCCTTCGCCTGCGGCGGCATTCCCTTTGGCCAGCTGCGGTTCCACCACTGCTGGCGCTCCTTCCAGCGTGCCGCCACTTCATCCAGGCGCTGGCGATCAGCAGCGGCGCGATCACTTACCTGCACTGCAAACCTGGCGTCGTACTCGGCGCGCAGGGTGCCCGAAGGGCGGATCGCATAGCGCAGGTAGTCCTCCAACGTCTCCAGCACGATCAGCGAGGTATCCGGCCCGACCAGGCCAAACTGCTGCGACAGGCGCTGCATCGCCTCGCGGTTGCCACGGCGGTCGGCGGCCAGCTGCTGCAGACGCGCCTGCGCCCAAAGGCCGGCCAGCAGTTCTCCGTCGTTGCTCTTCTGCGTGGCGGGCAGCGCCTGCCATTCGCCCCCACCCACGCGCACCCGCATCGGCACACCGTCGGCCGCCAGTCGTGCATGCAGCCACAACCAGCCTTGGGCTTCACTGCGTCGATCGATCACCACGTCCTGCACGCCGCGCCCTGCATCAACCTGCACATCCAGCGGCGACGACAGCAGCTCACCGGCGGCCAATTCGACATCCTTCCCCAGCGCGACGAAACGGCCACCATGCGCTTCGCTCCAACCACGCAGTCGCACGGCATCGGTGCGCGCGCCGGCGCTGCTGATCGCAAACAGGCGTTGATCCGCCGCCATCGCCGGCAGCTGTTCCGGCCCATAGGTCAGCAGGCCATCGCTGACCAGCAGATATTCCTTCACGCTTGGCTGTGGCTGCCACTGCGCCAGCGCGCTGGCACCGTCCGGGCGTACGGCCTGCAGTGCCGCACGCAGCTCACTCCAGTTGCCGGCGCGGATGCGGAAGCGCCTTACCGGCTCGGCGCGATCGCGCAGCACGGTCAAGGCCACGGTGCCGTCGCCCATCGCGGCGAAGTAGCGATCCAGCAGTGCGAACTCGCGCGTGCGATCGCGCTGCCCCGCCGAACCGGAGCCGTCCCACAGCAGGCCGATCTCGCTGGGCAATGCGCGGGGCGTGCTGCTGGCCGCCACCGGCAGCTGCGCCAGCAGGTAATGGCCATCCTCCCAAGGCGCCACCTGCACCTGTGCCTGGCGGGCTGCCGGCAGGCTCCACTGCAGCTGCTTCGGCAGCTGAGGGCCCCTGCCCTGCCACTGCAGTTGACCCGCGCTGATGCGGAATGGCGCCGTACCTGCGCTCGCCGCGCCGGGGGCCTGCAGCTTCAGTTCAACCGAGGCTGCACCGGCGGCGAACTGCAGCGGCAGCGTCCACTGCCAACCGTGGCCGGTGAAGGCCAACGGCTCACGAATCACCAGCTGCACGCGCCGACTGCCACCGGCCGGCAGCGGGTAGATGCGCAGGCGGAACTGGTTGCCAGCGGTCTGTTCCAGCAGGCCCGGATCGACGCCCCGACGGGCGATCTCCTCGAACACCTGGCGGCCGCGGTTCTTGGGCACCGGCACCGCGTCACGCATCTCGCCGTTGATATCCAGCGCGAAGCCGCTGATCTGCTGACCGTCGGCCAGCGGCAACTGCAGCTCGCCCTCCAGCACGCGCCGGTTCGGATTGTGGAATTCCAATGTGATCCGGGTCTGGGCAACGCCTGCCTGCACGTCGCCTTCAATGCGTGCGCGCTGCAGCTGCACCGGTTGTTCGGCGGCCGGCGCGATCAGCAGCGGCGTGGCGGCCTGCGGCCGGGAGATCGGCGGCGACTGCGCGCCAGCGGGCCAGGCCACAAGGGCCAGCAACAACACAGTGCAGCATCGGGCGAAGACCATGACCGGACTCCAGTGGGATCGTAGACCGTTGAACGCACGAGCTGCCAGAACGGGGTTGGCGGGGTCCCAAAAAAGGGGACGGAGGGGATCAAGTCGCAATTGGCAAACAAGGCAAAAACGACTTAATCCCCTCCGTCCCCTTTTCTTCAAGCGGGGAGGCTGTGCTCCACAATCAGCTGGATGGCGCTGCCGCCGCGATAGTCGTCGCAGGCGAGCCGGTAGGCGAGATGCACGTGGCGGCCAGGCGCATTGCCGTGCCAGCCACCGAAATGGATCGCGTTGATCGTGCCGGGCACGCCCGGCAGGCGCAGCTCCAGCTTGAGGTGGCGCTCCTTCAGCACGCGCCAGTTGGCCACTTCAAAGTAGCCGTCGAACAGCGGCTCGGGGAAGCCCTGGCCCCACGGGCCCGCCAGACGCAGCGCATCGGCATGGCGATGGTCCAGTTCGTCCGCGGCCAGTTCGCCATCGCTGAGGACCTGCTGCTGCAGTGCCGCCGGGTCGAGCATTTCCAGCACCACGGCGACGAAGGCGGCCTTGAAGTCATCGACGTGATCCAGCCGCATGCTCAGTCCAGCCGCCATGGCATGCCCACCGAATCGTTCGATCAGGCCCGGATGGCGCGCATCGACCAGCGCCAGTGCGTCACGGATGTGCAGGCCGGGGATCGAGCGCGCCGAGCCTCGCAGGGTGTCGGCGCCCGGCTCGGCCGGCGCGAAGGCAATTACCGGGCGATGCAGGCGATCCTTCATCTTCGACGCAACCAGGCCAACCACGCCCGGGTGCCAATCGGCATCGAACAGGCAGGCCGCCACCGGGCGCTGACCGGCCATGTCCAGCACTACGCGGGTCAATGCCTGCTCGGCGTCGTCGGTCATCGACTGCTGCACCGCGCGCCGTTCCGAATTGATCTGCTCCAGCGTCTGCGCGATCTCGCGCGCCTGGCGTGGGTCTTCGGTCAGCAGCAGCGCGATGCCCAGCGCCATGTCTTCCAGCCGGCCCGCCGCGTTCAGGCGCGGGCCGAGCGCGAAGCCGATGTCAGTGGCGGTCAGTCGCGTGGCGTCACGGCCGCTGGCTTCGATCAGCGCACGCAGGCCGACACAGCCCTGCCCTGCGCGCAGACGGCGCAGGCCCGCGCTCACCAATGCACGGTTGTTCGGGTCCAGCGCTACCAGATCGGCGACGGTGCCGACCGCCACCAGGTCCAGCAGCGTGGTCAGGTCCGGTCCCTTGCCATCGGCAAAGACACCGGCTTCGCGCATCTGTCGGCGCAGCGCCATCAGCACGTAGAAGATCACGCCGACACCGGCCAGCGATTTACTGGGGAAGGCGTCGCCGTCCAGATTCGGATCGACAATGACGTCGGCCGGCGGCAGCTGCGGGCCCGGCAGATGGTGGTCGGTGACCAGTACCTGCCAGCCACGCGCCTTGGCCGCAGTCACGCCGGCATGGCAGGCAATACCGTGGTCGACCGTGACCAGCAGGTCCGGCTGCAGCTCGGCCAGTTCTTCCACCAGCGACGGCGACAGGCCGTAGCCGTGCACCATGCGGTTCGGCACCGCGTGGAAGACATGCTGCGCGCCGAGCATGCGCAGGCCACGCACGCCGACCGCACAGGCGGTGGCGCCATCGCAGTCGAAATCGCCGACCACCAGGATGCGCTTGTCATTGGCGATGGCCTCGACCAGCAGGCCCACCGCATCGTCGATGCCGGTCAGCAGTTCGGGGGCGTGCAGATTGCCCAGCTTCGGCTGCGCCAGCTCCGGTGTGCCCGCGCCCCGGCTGGCATAGAGACGCGCCAGCAGTGGCAGCGTGCCGTCCGGCCAGCTGCCGGGTGCGACCGCATCACGGCGGCGGATCATCGGCGTATCAGAGGACGGCTGCACAGCATCGGCGGCAAGGGACATCGGCATCGCCGGGTGACGGAAGACCCGGGCATGATACCCCGCCCGGCTTGCCGGGCTCTTCCCGGGCTTGGCGCAGAGGTGGCGATCGCCCATGCTTGTTCGCTTCTGAAACGGAATTCGCCATGTATCGCCCGTTGTCCGCACTGATTGTCGGCCTGTTGCTGCCGCTCGCCAGCCATGCCGCAAACACGCCGGTCACAGCCGGTATCGAGTTCGTGCACCACGACTGGTTCCTGGCCTGCGACAACACCGGTACCTGCCGTGCCGCGGGTTATGGCCCCGAGAACGCAGACAGCCTGCTGGGCCTGATGTTGGAACGTGCCGGCGGTCCCGGTACGGCAGTAAAGGCGCGGCTGCGGGTGGGCGAGGATGGCGAAAGCGCAATGCCTGAGGGAGCGATGCGCCTGCAGGTGAACGGCCGTGATCTGGGCCCGGTGCAGGACACCGGTGCCGACGAGGTCGTGACGCTGCGGCCCGCGCAGGTGGAAGCCCTGCTGGCGGCCCTGCCCGGCCAGGCCCGCATCGAGGTCATCGACAACAACGGCACCCGCTGGCCGATTTCCGACCGTGGGGCTGCCGCCGTACTGCTGAAAATGGACGAGGCACAAGGGCGGATCGGAACACCCGGCGCCCTGGTGCGGCGTGGCACGCATGCCGAAACGAGCGTGCCGGCTGCGCACGCCAAGCCGGTGATCGTGAGCGCGGCACTGGTGGCCCCACACCCTGGAGACAGCGAACTGGGAAGCAGCGAAGCGCTGCGCGACGCGCTGATCGCCACGCTCGGCGACAGTGACGACTGTCCGCGCATGATCGAGTACACGGGCACCCCGGAAATGGTGATCGAGCGGCTGGACGAGCACCACGTACTGGTGCAGGCGCTGTGCCAGATGGGCGCGTACAACTACAGCAATGGCTTCTGGATCGCGCGCGACCAGCCCCCGTTCGCCCCGCAGACGGTCACGATGGAAGCAGAGGGCTTCTCGCGCGGCGAACGCACGCTCTACGCGCGCTACAAGGGCCGCGGTATCGGCGACTGCGTTTCCGGTTCGGACTGGGTATGGGATGGCCACAGATTCCAGCCCAGCAGTGCGTTCAGTACCGGCCTGTGCCGTGGCATGCCGGGCGGGCACTGGATGCTGCCAACCCTGCTCAGCGAGGTGCGTTGAATGCATGCTTCTTCACTGTTATGCACGCCGCTGCTGCTGGCGTCGCTGACGATGGCCTCGGTTGCCCCGGCTGCCGAACCGGCGGGCATTTCGTTGGCGAAGGGCGACGGCGTGATGGCCTGCGACAACACCCGCACCTGCCGGCTGGCAGCCTACGGTCCACTGGCGCCGTTGATGCTGAGCGCGCTGATCGAACGCAGTGGCGGGCCGCGCACGGCGGTCACCGCCCGGCTGTCAATGGCCGAGGGCGGCGAGGACGCGCCTGCGACCCCTGCGCCGGTGGCCCCCGAAGGAACGTTGCGACTACACGTGGACGGAAAGGACCTCGGTGCCATCGGCCACAGCGAAGCGCTCGACTCTGGTCTGGAGCTGCCCACCCGCTACGTGACCGCCATGATTGAAGCACTGCTGGCGGGCAAGCGCGTCGAGATGAGCGACGCCTCAGGTCACGCGTGGCCGCTGTCTGACCGCGGCATCCGCACGCTGCTGCTGAAGATGGACGAAGCACAAGGTCGGCTGGATACTCCGGGCGCGCTGGTGCGCAAGGGCTCACAGCCGGAGTCGAAGGTCCCGGCTGCGGTTGCCGCGCCGCCCCTGAAGGCACCGCCGCTTCTGGCTGAAGCACAGGAAAGCGATGCGCAGCTGGCCGAGCGGGCGGATCTGCTGCAGCAGCTGCAACCAGTGGCCGCTGCGGGAAACGCGTGCGACCGGATGTCGTCACGCCAACTCCGCATCGAACGGGTGGATGCCAGCCATGTCCTGGCGCTGTTGAACTGCACAACCGACCGCTACATCGTGCCGGCGGGGACCTGGCTGATCCGCGATCGTCCACCGTTTTCGCCCACGCTGATCGCCCCAAGCACGCTGTTTCCGCTCTACCCGCATGCCGTATTTCTTGAAGAAGGCGTTGTGACCGATACCAATGCGTGCGGCACGAACCGGCATTGGGCGTGGGACGGCTCGCGCCTGGTCCTGAGCGCGACGTATCTGGGTGATTCCTGCTCAACCCGGAGCCGCAGGCACTGGGCGTTGCCGACCTACGTTACGGACGTCCAGTAGTGATGAAGCCGAGCATGGGCTCGGCTCTACAGGGCAATCAGCAGCACACGCGCCTGTGCGGCAGCGTGCAGCGTCGGCTTCACTCGTGAAGCTGGCGCGGCTTCTTCCAGAACTGCCAGCGCTGTCCGCGATCCAGCTGGAACTGCAGGCCGTCCTCGAAATCCAGCACCAGCCGCTGCAGTTCGCCACGCTTGAGCGCGGCCAGCAGCGGACGGATCGCATCATTGCCCAGCTGCTGCAAAGAGCGCAGCTGGCGCAGATCCACCAATGCATCCACCGACTGCTCGCCATCCGCGGCAACGCCCGCAGCCAGGGCCAGACCCTGCAGCAGCGCATCGCGGCTGCGCACCTGTGCGTGCGGCGTGCCGACCGACACCGGCATCACGCCACCGCCCCAGAACCACAGTGAATTGATCGGCTGTTGTCCCTGCGCGGCGCGCTGCTGGTTCCAGGAATGGTTGTGCAGCAGCACCTGCGCCTCGGTCATCAGCGCCCGCCAACGACGGCCGCCCTCGCCTGCCGGCAGGTGCGAGAACAGGTCATCGCCGAGCACCTCATCCGGGCTGTCGAAGTCAGGCAACGCCAGGTCGATCGGAAGCCGCAGGTACCAGCGCGAAGGATCCGGTGCGTCGAGCACGAATCCGGCATCGGCAAACAGCGGCTGCAGCACCGGCAACAGGGCCAGGCAGTCCGCCAAGGTCGGCCGCAGCGTCTCGCCGTAGGCCATCATCCGCGCGCCGTGCATGTCCGGCACCATGCAGGCCGGGTCGGCACGCAGCCAGCACGCGCCGGCCGCATCGCCGACGTCACGCTGGCGGCTCAGTGCGGCCACAGGCCAGTGCGGCGCGGCGACGGTGAAATGGCGCTGCAGCTGTGCCCGCTCGCCGGCTTCAAACTGCGAGACGTTGGCGCGGCCCAGGGCACGCGCCACGTCATCAGGCAGCGCAGCCGCGGCAAAGCGGCTGCGTGCCGGCAACAGCAGGGTCGCCGTTGCCACCGGGTCAGTCCACGTAGCTGACGCTGACGATCTCGTACTCGCGCTGGCCGGCCGGGGCGTCGATCACGATCGAATCGCCTTCCAGCTTGCCGATCATCGCGCGCGCCACCGGCGAGGAAATCGCGATCAGGCCCAGCTTGATGTCCGCTTCCAAGTCACCAACGATCTGGTACTTCTTCTCTTCGTCGGTTTCCACGTCGGCCAGGGTCACGCTGGCGCCGAACACCACCTTGGAGCCGGCATTGAGCTTGCTCACGTCGATGATCTCGGCGTGCGACAGCTCACCTTCCAGCTGCTTGATGCGGCCTTCGATGAAGCCCTGTTCCTCGCGCGCAGCGTGGTACTCGGCGTTCTCCTTCAGGTCGCCGTGCTCACGCGCTTCGGCGATCGCGGCGATCACCTTCGGGCGCTTGACCGACTTCAGGTGATCCAGTTCATCGCGCAGACGCTGCGCGCCCTTCATCGTGATGGGGGCTCTCATGCATTCAACTCCTTGTGCAGCTCCTGCAGCGACCAGACGGGGCCGGTGCCGCGGAATTCCAGTGAATCCACCAGCGCCTTGGCGCCGGCAATGGTGGTCGAGTAGGTGACGCGATGCTGCAGCGCCTCGCGACGGATCGAGAACGAGTCATTGATCGCCGAACGACCTTCGGTCGTGTTGACGATGTAGACGATCTCGCCGTTCTTGATCGAGTCGACGATGTGCGGACGGCCTTCGACCACCTTGTTGATGATCTCGCAGTCCATGCCGTGCTGCTGCAGCCATGCGGCGGTGCCACGGGTCGCGACCAGGCTGTAACCACGCGCCAGCAGGGCCTTGGCCACCGGCAGCACGCGCTTCTTGTCCGGATCGCGCACCGACACGAAGGCCTTGCCGACCGGCGGTGCCTTGATACCGCCAGCTTCCTGCGCACGCGCGAAGGCAGCGTTGAAGGTACGGCCGACGCCCATCACCTCACCGGTGGAGCGCATCTCCGGCCCGAGGATCGGATCGACGCCCTGGAACTTGGCGAACGGGAAGATCGCTTCCTTTACCGAGTAGTAGTCCGGCACGATTTCCTTGGTCGCGCCCTGCTCGGCCAGGCTCTTGCCAGCCATGCAACGGGCGGCGATCTTCGCCAACGGCATGCCGGTGGCCTTGGACACGAACGGCACGGTGCGCGAGGCACGCGGGTTCACTTCCAGCAGGTAGATGGTGTCGGCACCTTCGTCGCTGGTCTGGATCGCGAACTGGGTGTTCATCAGGCCGACCACGTTCAGGGCCTTGGCCAGCTCCACCACCTGGCGGCGCAGCTCGGCCTGGGTTTCCGCCGACAGCGAGTACGGCGGCAGCGAGCACGAGGAATCGCCCGAGTGCACGCCGGCTTCTTCGATGTGCTCCATCACGCCACCGATCAGGACGTTGCCATCCTTGTCGGCGATGATGTCGACGTCGCACTCGACGGCGTTGTCGAGGAAGCGGTCCAGCAGCACCGGCGAATCGTTGGACACCTTCACCGCGTCGCGCACGTAGCGGGCCAGGTCGGCTTCGCCGTAGACGATTTCCATGGCGCGGCCACCCAGCACGTAGCTCGGGCGCACCACCAGCGGGTAGCCGATCTCGCGCGCCAGCAGCAGGGCTTCCTGGTCGTTGCGGGCGATGCGGTTCGGCGGCTGCTTCAGGCCCAGCTTGTCGACCAGCTGCTGGAAGCGCTCACGGTCTTCGGCCAGGTCGATGGAGTCCGGGCTGGTGCCGATCACCGGCACGCCGTTGGCCTCCAGCGCGCGCGCCAGCTTCAGCGGGGTCTGGCCGCCGTACTGCACGATCACGCCCTTCGGCTGTTCCAGTTCGACGATTTCCAGCACGTCTTCCAGGGTCAGCGGCTCAAAGTACAGGCGGTCGGAGGTGTCGTAGTCGGTCGACACGGTTTCGGGGTTGCAGTTGACCATGATGGTTTCATAGCCATCCTCGCGCAGCGCCAGTGCCGCGTGCACGCAGCAGTAGTCGAACTCGATGCCCTGGCCGATGCGGTTCGGGCCACCGCCCAGGATCATGATCTTGTCGCGGTTGCTCGGCGCGGCCTCGCACTCGTCCTCGTAGGTCGAGTACAGGTAGGCAGTGCCGGTGGAGAACTCACCGGCGCAGGAGTCCACGCGCTTGTAGACCGGGCGCACCTTGTGCGCACGGCGCAGCGCGCGGATGGCCGCCTCATTGGTGCCGGTCAACTGCGCCAGGCGGGCGTCGGAGAAACCGGCACGCTTCAGCTTGCGCAGGCGCGCAGCGTCCAGCGCGTCGATGCCATCGACGGCGACGGCGGCCTCCGCGGCAATGATTTCCTCGATCTGGTCCAGGAACCAATGATCGATGAACGACAGTGCGTAGATCTCTTCAACGCTCATGCCAGCACGGAACGCATCGGCGACGAAGAACAGGCGCTCCGGGCCCGGCGCCTTCAGCTCGCGACGCAGGGTCTGCAGGTCTTCTTCGTTGGCCAGGTCCAGGCCGGTGGGGTCGAAGCCAACCTTGCCGGTTTCCAAGCCACGCAGGGCCTTCTGCACCGATTCCTGGAAGGTACGGCCCATCGCCATCACCTCGCCCACCGACTTCATCTGGGTGGTCAGGCGAGCGTCGGCGGCCGGGAACTTCTCGAAGGCGAAGCGCGGGATCTTGGTGACGACGTAGTCGATGGACGGCTCGAACGAGGCCGGGGTCAGGCCACCGGTGATTTCGTTCTTCAGTTCGTCCAGGGTGTAGCCCACGGCCAGTTTCGCAGCAACCTTGGCGATCGGGAAGCCGGTGGCCTTGGAGGCCAGCGCCGACGAACGAGAGACGCGCGGGTTCATCTCGATGACGACCACGCGGCCGGTCTTCGGGTTGATGCCGAACTGCACGTTCGAGCCACCGGTGTCGACGCCGATCTTGCGCAGCACTGCGATGGAGGCATCGCGCAGGCGCTGGTATTCCTTGTCGGTCAGGGTCTGTGCCGGCGCCACGGTGATCGAGTCACCCGTGTGCACGCCCATCGGGTCCAGGTTTTCGATCGAGCAGACAATGATGCAGTTGTCCGCGGTGTCGCGGACCACTTCCATCTCGAACTCCTTCCAACCCAGCACCGACTCTTCCACCAGCACTTCGGTGGTCGGCGACAGTTCCAGGCCGCGGCTGACGATCTCGACCAGCTCTTCGCGGTTGTAGGCGATGCCGCCACCGCTGCCGCCCAGGGTGAAGCTGGGGCGGATGATGGTCGGGTAGCCGACGCGGGTCTGGATCTCCAGCGCTTCGTCCAGGGTGTGGGCGACGGCGGCGGTCGGGCATTCCAGGCCGATCTCACCCATGGCGACGCGGAACAGCTCGCGGTCTTCGGCCATGCGGATCGCTTCGCGCTTGGCGCCGATCAGTTCGACGTTGTACTTCTCCAGCACGCCGTGGTCGGCCAGGTCCAGCGCGCAGTTCAGCGCGGTCTGGCCACCCATGGTCGGCAGCAGCGCATCGGGCTTTTCCTTGGCGATGATCTTCTCGACCGTCTGCCAGTTGATCGGCTCGATGTAGACGGCGTCGGCCATCTCCGGGTCGGTCATGATCGTGGCCGGATTGCTGTTGACCAGCACCACGCGGTAACCCTCGTCACGCAGGGCCTTGCAGGCCTGGGCGCCGGAGTAGTCGAACTCGCAGGCCTGGCCGATGACGATCGGGCCAGCACCGATGATGAGGATGGTCTTGAGGTCAGTGCGCTTGGGCATTTTCTTCTCTAAGTCAGTACAGCGTGACAAGGGGGAGTGATCGCACGCTGTCGATCAGGAATCTTGATCCGCAGCGCCGCGCCAGGGGCAGCAGCGATGCGGCGGTTTACGGTCCATCGCGACGCCACCGGGGGCCGGCGGCGTACTGATCACGCCTTGGCCTGCTCCATCAGCACCACGAAGCGGTCGAACAGCGGACCGACGTCGGTCGGGCCCGGCGACGCTTCCGGGTGGCCCTGGAACGAGAACGCCGGCACGTCGGTGCGGGCGACGCCCTGGTTGGTGCCGTCGAACAGCGAACGGTGGGTCACGCGCAGGGTGGCCGGCAGGGTCGCTTCATCGATCGCGAAACCGTGGTTCTGCGAGGTGATCATCACCCGGCCGTTGTCCAGGTCCTGCACCGGGTGGTTGGCACCGTGGTGGCCGTGGCCCATCTTCATGGTCTTCGCGCCCGAGGCCAGGCCCAGCAGCTGGTGGCCCAGGCAGATGCCGAAGGTCGGGATCTTCACATCGATGAAGGTCTTGATCGCTTCGATGGCGTAGTCGCACGGTTCCGGGTCACCCGGGCCGTTGGACAGGAACACGCCATCCGGCTTCAGTGCCAGCACTTCGGCGGCCGGGGTCTGGGCCGGCACCACGGTCACTTCGCAGCCGCGCTCGGCGAGCATGCGCAGGATGTTGGTCTTCACGCCGAAGTCGTAGGCCACGACCTTGAACCTGGCCGGCACGCTGACGAACGCGTTGGCGTCCAGGTCCAGCTGGCCTTCGGTCCAGGTGTAGGTCTTATCGGTAGTGACGACCTTGGCCAGATCCATGCCCTTCAGCCCCGGGAACTTGCGGGCGGCTTCCAATGCCTTTTCCACGTCGATGTCGCCGGCCATCAGCGCACCGTTCTGCGCGCCCTTCTCGCGCAGGATGCGGGTCAGCTTGCGGGTGTCGATGCCGGCGATGGCGACTACGCCACGCTGGATCAGCCAGTCCTGCAGCGACACCTGGCTGCGCCAGTTGCTGGGACGGCGCGGCACGTCGCGCACGATCAGGCCGGCCGACCACACCTTGGACGCTTCATTGTCCTGGTCGGTCATGCCGGTGTTGCCGATATGCGGATAGGTCAGCGTGACCATCTGCCGGGCGTAGGACGGGTCGGTCAGCACTTCCTGGTAACCGGTCATGGCGGTGTTGAACACCACCTCACCGACGGACAGGACGGGCGCGCCTACGGATTCGCCCTCGAATACGGTGCCGTCTTCGAGGACGAGGATTGCGGCTTGGGTCACGGGAATCTCACTTTGGCTACCGAGGGGGCTGCCGAAGTCACGCCTGCGCTTCACGGAAATCCGGTTGCAAAAAAGCGCGGACGTACGGTCTGGGACCGGTCCGGCTTTCGTGATTCGGCGAGTGCGAATTGTAGCGCTGCCGGGGCGCTCGCGCCAGCGGTTATCGCGCTTCATGAACAGGCGATTGCGCATTCATTTCAATCCGGCGGCGTATGCGGGGTCCGCCACGGCCCGGTAGATGCCAACCTTGGTTGGCGCTTCCCGCAAAGTCTGCCAACCAAGGTTGGCATCTACCATCAGCCTGGGCCGGTTATCCGGGCCCGTCCAGTAGATCCCGCACCCGGTAGCTGCCCGGAGCCCGGCCCTTCAGCTGGCGGGCGGCGAACAGGGCGCCGCGGGCGAAGATGTCGCGGTTGGTGGCCCGGTGCACCAGCTCGATGCGCTCGCCCAGCCCGGTGAACTGCACCAGATGCTCGCCGACGATGTCACCGGCGCGCAGGCTGGCGTAATGCGGTTCCGCCCCACCCCGCTGCGCGGCCGCGCCCAGGGTCAGCGCGGTGCCCGACGGCGCATCCTTCTTCTGGGTGTGGTGCGACTCGACGATGTCACAGTCCCAGCCGGCCAACGCCTGCGCCGCGCGCTCGACCAACTCGTCCAGCACCGCCACGCCCAGGCTGAAGTTGGAGGCCCAGACCAGCGGGATCTTCGCAGCCGCCGCGTCCAGCGCCTGGCGCTGCGTGCTGGAGATCCCGGTGGTGCCCGAGACCAGGCCCGCGCCACGCTCCACGCACAGCGCCAGCATCGGGTCGAAACCCTCCGGCAGGCTGAAGTCGATCGCCACGTCGAATGCCGGCGCGCCGGGCAGTTCGCTGGCACCGAAGAACGGCACGCCGTCGACCACGCGCTGCGCCGGCGCACGGCCGGTCACTGCAGCCACGATCTGCAGGGTTTCGGGATGTTCGGCGGCCAGCCGCAGCAGGGCCTGGCCCATGCGCCCGGAGGCGCCGTGAATGAGCAATCGCAGGGGAGTCTGGTTCATGCCTGCAGGCTAGCGGCAGCACGCCCGCTCCGGCAAGCGCCATCGCTGCTACGCTGCATGCCCTTTCATGCAATGGATGGCAGCTCCCTCATGCAGATCAGCGAACAGCTGGTGCTGGTTACCGGCGCCGGCCGCGGACTTGGCCAGCACATCGCCCGTGCTTTCGCTGCACAGGGTGCGCGCGTCATCGTCAACTACCACCACAGCGAAGGCACCGCTCGGGCGCTGGCCGCCGAGCTGGGCGGACAGGCGATCGCACTGCCGGCCGACGTCACTGATCGCCGCCAGGTCGATGCGATGCTGCAGCACGCCCTGGCCCACTTCGGCCAGGGCGTCACCACGGTGGTCAACAACGCACTCGCAGCGTTCTCGTTCAATGGTGATGCCCGCGACAGTGCCGCCACCATCGGTTGGCCCGCCTTCCAGGCACAGTTCGAGGGCAGCGTGCGCGGCGCGCTGAACACCGTGCAGGCGGCCCTGCCCGGCATGCAGGCCCGTCGCTTCGGCCGGGTGATCAACATCGGCACCAACCTGTTCCAGAACCCGGTCGTGCCCTACCACGACTACACCGCCGCCAAGGCCGCACTGCTGTCGCTGACCCGCACCCTGGCCGGCGACCTCGGCCCGCATGGCATCACCGTGAACATGCTGTCCGGTGGTCTGCTGCGCACCACCGATGCCAGCGCCGCCACGCCAGAAGCGGTGTTCGACTACATCGCCGCCAACACGCCACTGCGCAGCGTCACCACACCGGCCGAATTCGCCGATGCCGCGCTCTTCTTCGCCAGCCCCTGGTCGCGCGCGGTGACCGGCCAGAACCTGGTGGTCGATGGCGGACTGGTGCGGGACTGAGCCGATGCGCATCTCCGAAGTCAGCCGCCTGACCGGTGCCAGCGCCAAGGCCATCCGCCTGTACGAGGCGCGCGGACTGCTGCCGCCGGTGCCACGCCTGAACCGCTATCGCGACTACAGCGAACAGGACGTGGCCTGGGTGCAGCTGATCCGCCAGGCACTGGCGCTGGGTATCACCCTGGCGGCGATCTCGCGCCTGCAGGGCCGCGACGGGCGGCTCGACTGGCCTGCGGTGCTGGCCTTGCTGGAACAGCAGCGCACACGCATAGCCAGCGAACGGGCGCGGCTGGCGCAGGTCGAGCGCGCTTTGCAACAGGTCAGCGACGAACTGCAGCAGTGGCTGCGCTCCGGCAGCAGTGACTGCGTGCTGGAACCCAGCGGCTGCACGAACCGGGCTTGACTCTGCCCCTGGGGCAGACCGCAGCCTCGCGCACTTTCCATTGCCCGAGGTTGCCGTGTCCCGTTCCATCCTGATCCTGCTCGGCCATCCCGACCGCGACAGCCTGTGCGGCGCGCTCGCCCAGCGCTATGCCACCGCCGCTGAAAACGCCGGCCACCGGGTACGCCTGATCGCACTGGGCGACCTTGAATTCGACCCGGTGCTGCGCCACGGCTACCGCCAGATCCAGCCGCTGGAAGCGGATCTGCAGGACGCCGCCGACGCGATTGAAGCCTGCGATCATCTGGTGCTGGTCTATCCCACCTGGTGGGGCGGGATGCCGGCGCTGTTGAAGGGCTTCTTCGATCGCGTACTGCTGCCGGGGTACGCCTTCCGCTACCGGCGCGGTTCGGTGTGGTGGGACCGCCTGCTGGCCGGGCGCAGCGCGCGGGTGATCACCACGCTGGATACGCCGCCCTGGTATTACCGCTGGATCTACCGCGACGCGGGCGTCATCCAGATCCGCGCCACCATCCTGGAGTTCTGCGGCATCCGCCCGGTGCGTGTCAGCCGCCTCGGTGCGGTACGCAGCAGTACCCCAGCGCAACGCAGCAAGTGGCTGGCGCTGGCAGCGGAGCTGGGAGCGCGGGCTCGGTAGATTCAGGCGATGGGCAAGGCGTGCGAACCAAGGTTCGCACCCACCTGCGACGCGCCTCGCGCGTGTCGCGTTTGCCAATTGACCGCCAGGCACTGCGCCTCAAGGCTGTGGGGCCCTCTTCCGGCCCAGGCAACGCCCATGAAATCCTCGACCGTCTTCAGCAAGTGCGCCAGGAAGACCGGCTTTGCCGGCACGTCGACGACCCGCTACCGCTTGCTGGATGACGCCCTGCTTGTCGTGAATCACCAACGCGCCAGCGAAAGCCGGGGCTTCTATGTGAATGCTGGACTCTACTTTCCAGAGCTGCTCGAGTATCCCCTCGCGCCTGACGATCTTGAAACGGCTTTCAGATACCGCTCCAGCATTCCCACGCCCCATGTCGACTGGCGGATCGAAGAAACGCCGGGCCTGCGCCGGACCTTCATCCAGCAGGATCTCGAAAATCTGCTGGAAGCCGGTAACCGCGACGCACTGAAAGGCCTGCTGCTCTTTGCCCTTGCCGACGTAGCCGGCTTCGCGGCCAGCCATGGAAACCGGGAATCGGTGCGGCGATTGAATCAGGATGGTCGCTTCCGGGCGATCATCCGCAAAGAGGTCTAGTAGATCCACGCCATGCGTGGATGAAGCCCGCAAGCGTGCGAACCAAGGTTCGCACCCATCAGGGCAGGAAAAGCAGCGTCAGTGCTGCTTCGGCGGAGTCGGCCCGCAGCTGTCGCAACCGCCACAGGCACCCGCACCGCCGCTGGCCGGCGGCGCGATCTTCCGCCCCAGCGCCTGCAGCCAGGCGGCACGGCCCGGCTTCAACAGCGCCAAGGCCAGCGCCCCGCGCAGCTTGCGCACGGTGCCCGGGAACTGCTTCTTCAGCACCACCCAGGCACTGACCAGCACGGCCACCGCGATGATCAGGTACTGGATCAGCAGGCCGGTATCCATCAGCCGCCTCCCAGCGCCTTGGTCACCTGGTAGGTGATCAGCGCGGCCACGTAAGCCGCGGCAAACAGGTAGAACGCGGCGAAGCCCATCTGCTTCCACGAGTTGGTCTCGCGCTTGATGGTGGCCAGCGTCGAGATGCACATCGGTGCGTAGATGTACCAGACCAGCAGCGACAGCGCAGTGGCCAGCGACCAGCCGTCGCTGATCAGCGGGGTCAGCGCCTGGCTGGCGGCGTCATCATCGGCGGCCGACAGCGCATACACCGTGGCCAGCGAGGCCACCGCCACTTCACGCGCGGCCAGGCCCGGGATCAGCGCGATGCAGATCTGCCAGTTGAAGCCCAGCGGCGCGAAGAACACCGCCATCGCGTGGCCGATCTGGCCCGCGTAGCTGTAGTCGATGGCCGGCATCGTGGCGCCGGCCGGTGCCGCCGGGAACGACAGCAGCACCCACAGCAGGATGGTCAGCGCCAGGATGATGCCGCCGACGCGCTTGAGGAAGATCATGCCGCGCTCGTACAGGCCGACCGCCAGGTCGCGCACGTGCGGCAGCCGGTACGACGGCAGCTCCAGCATCAGCGGGTGCTCGCTCTTGTCGCGGCGCCACTTCTTCATGATCCACGACATCGCCAGCGCGCTGAGGATGCCGGCCGCATACAGGCCGAACAGCACCAGGCCCTGCTGGTTGAACACGCCCCACACCGTCTTCTGCGGGATGAACGCACCGATCAGCAGCGCGTACACCGGCAGGCGTGCGGAACAGGTCATCAACGGCGCCACCAGGATCGTGGCCAGGCGGTCACGCGGGTCCTGGATGCTGCGCGTGGACATGATGCCCGGCACCGCGCAGGCGAAGCTGGACAGCAGCGGGATGAAAGAGCGGCCGGACAGGCCGGCGGCGGCCATCATGCGGTCGAGCAGGAACGCCGCACGCGGCAGGTAGCCGGATTCCTCCAGCACCAGAATGAAGAAGAACAGGATCAGGATCTGCGGCAGGAACACCACCACGCCACCGACGCCGGCGATGATGCCGTCGGTCAGCAGGCTGGCCAGCGGCCCTTCCGGCAGCACGCTGCCGACGAACAGACCCAGCCAGGCAAAGCCGGCTTCGATGCCGTCCATCAGCGGCGTCGCCCAGGCGTACACCGCCTGGAAGATCAGGAACATCACCACCGCCAGGCTGACCAGGCCGAACACCGGGTGCAGCAGCCAGCGGTCCAGCGCGTCGTCAATCTTCGCGGTCCGCGCCGGCATGCGCACGGCCACCGACAGGATCTGGCGCACCTTGGCGTGGTAGTCGATGCCACCTTCCGGCCCGGGTACCGGCGCATCCAGGTGCGGCACCATCGCGTCCAGCCGCTCGACCACGGCCTTGGCACCCTGCTTGCGCACCGCCACGGTCTCCACCACCGGCACGCCCAGCTCGCGCTCCAGCGCGGCCACATCCACCTGGATGCCACGGCGTTGGGCCGCATCAACCATGTTCAGCGCCACCACCATCGGCTTGCCCAGCTCGCGCAGTTCCAGCGCGAAACGCAGGTGCAGGCGCAGGTTGGTGGCGTCGATCACGCACAGCAGCACGTCCGGCGCGGCTTCGCCCGGGTAGAAGCCCCGGCACAGGTCACGGGTGATCGCCTCGTCCAGGCTGGCCGGATGCAGGCTGTAGGCGCCCGGAAGGTCGAGCACCGCGAACTCGCGGCCGGACGGCGCACGCAGGCGGCCTTCCTTGCGCTCGACGGTGACGCCGGTGTAGTTGGCAACCTTCTGCCGGCTGCCGGTCAGCTGGTTGAACAGAGCGGTCTTGCCGCTGTTGGGGTTACCGACCAGCGCGATGCGCAGGGGCGCGGTGGAGGCTGCAGCGGTCATGCACGTCGTTCCTGGCTGGCGGCGTCGACAACGACGCGCTTGGCTTCACTGATCCGCAGCGCGAAACGGGTGAACCCGACCTGCACCAGCAGCGGCTCGCCCCCCACCGGACCCTTGGCTACCAGGCGCACTTCCTCGCCCTTCACGAAACCCAGCTCGCGCAGGCGACGGGCGATGGCATCGTTGGCATGCAGGTCCTGCACGGACTCGACCACGGCCGAGGTGTGCAGCGGCAGTTCGGACAGCGTCATCTAGCGTGTTCTCTGCTGGATGTAAATGGTTCTCGATTCTAACATTCCCGCGTCGCGTCATGGCCCATGACCAATGGCCCGCTATGATCCATACAGGTATGGAGTGACCCTGGAATCCCATGAACGATGCTTTGCAGATCGAGCGCAGCGGCGCCGTCCTCACCCTTTGGCTGAACCGGCCGGAGTTGCACAACGCCTTTGACGCCGGGCTGATCGCCCGCCTGACCGCCGCACTGGAGGCCGCCGGCCACGATGATTCGGTGCGCGCGGTGGTACTGGCCGGCCATGGCGCCTCCTTCTCGGCCGGTGCCGACATGCAGTGGATGCGCGGCATGGCTGCAGCCAGCGAGGCCGACAACCGTGAGGATTCACTCGCCCTGGCCCGGCTGATGCGGACCCTGGATGAGCTGCCCAAGCCGACCCTGGCCCGGGTCCATGGTGCGGCCTTCGGCGGCGGTGTCGGCCTGGTCGCCTGCTGCGACATCGCTATCGCCAGCACCTCGGCCCGCTTCGGCCTGACCGAAAGCCGCCTGGGCCTGCTGCCGGCGGTGATCTCGCCCTATGTGATCGAGGCCATCGGCCCGCGCCAGGCCCGGCGCTGGTTCGCAACCGGCGAGCATTTCGACGCCGACACCGCGCTGCGCATCGGCCTGGTCCACCAGCTGGTCGAGTCCGAACGCCTGGACGAGGCCGTGCAACGCCAGCTGGCCCTGCTCGACAAGGCCGGCCCGATCGCCTCGTCCACCGCCAAGCAGCTGGTGCGCCAGGTCCGCGACAGCCATGACCGCGACGCCCTGGATCGCGATAATGCCGCCCTGATCGCGCGCCTGCGGGTGTCCGCCGAGGGCCAGGAGGGCCTGGGCGCCTTCCTCGACAAGCGCGCCCCCCATTGGGTCACGGAAGCCTGAACATGCTCGATCATCTTGGTTTGACCAGCGCCGACCTGGCGCGCAGCAAGACCTTCTTCCTGCAGGCGCTGGCGCCGCTGCAGATCGGCGTGGTGATGGAAGTGACCGCCGAACAGACTGGCGCCCACGACCACATCGGCTTCGGCAGCGACGGCAAGCCGTTCTTCTGGCTTGGCAATGGCGGCACTGCCAGCCACGGCGTGCACGTGGCCTTTGCCTGCGCCAGCCGCGCCCAGGTGGACGCCTTCCATGCCGCCGCCCTCGCCGCCGGCGGCCGCGACAACGGCGCCCCGGGCCTGCGCCCGTGGTACCACCCCGACTACTACGGTGCCTTCGTGCTCGACCCGGATGGCAACAACATCGAGGCGGTCTGCCACCGACCCGCCACCGGGGAGGCCGCATGAACGATTACGTCCGCATCGTCGAGGTCGGCCCGCGTGACGGCCTGCAGAACGAAAAGCAGTCGGTGTCCACCGCTGACAAGATCGAACTGATCAACCGCCTGTCGGCCACCGGCCTGCGCAGCATCGAGGCGACCAGCTTCGTCAGCCCGAAGTGGATCCCGCAGCTGGCCGACGCCGCCGAGGTCTATGCCGGCATCCAGCGCCGGCCGGGCATCCACTACCCGGTGCTGGTGCCGAACGAACAGGGCTACGACCGCGCCCGTGCGGTGGGCGTGGAGGAAGTGGCGGTGTTCACCGCTGCGTCCGAGGCGTTCAACCGCACCAACACCAATGCCGGCATCGACGAATCGCTGGCCCGGTTCGAACCCATCCTGCGCCGTGCCGCCGCCGATGGCGTGCGCGTGCGCGGCTACGTCTCCACCGTGCTCGGCTGTCCTTACCAGGGCGAGGTGCCGCTGGCCGACGTGGTGCGGGTGGCGCGCGCCCTGCACCAGATGGGCTGTTACGAAATCTCGCTGGGCGACACCATCGGCGTCGGCACCCCGCGCAAGGCACGGGCGATGCTGCAGGCGGTGGCCGCCGAGATCCCGATGGCGGCGCTGGCCGTGCACTTCCACGACACCTATGGCCAGGCCATCGCCAACATCGCCACCTGCCTGGAAGAAGGCGTGCGCGTGGTCGACAGCGCTGTGTCCGGCGCCGGTGGCTGCCCGTATGCGAAGGGCGCCAGCGGCAATGTGGCCAGCGAAGACGTGGTCTACCTGCTGCAGGGCCTGGGCCTGGACAGCGGCGTGGACCTGCCGGCACTGGCCGAAACCGGCCGCTGGCTGGCCGGCCTGCTCGGCCGCGCCACCGCCAGCCGCACCGGCCAGGCGCTGGCCGCGGCCGGTTGACCACCGCACTGCGCCGCCCCGCAAAGGCGGCGCAGTGCACAACAGCGGCGGTCGCGGCTTCCGTTAGAATCGGCGGTTCTCGAACCTGCAGGACCGTTCAATGCAGCTGTCTTCCGTACGTGCCGTGATCACTGGCGGCGTCTCCGGCCTCGGCCTGGCCGTGGCCCAGCACCTCGTCGCCCAGGGCGGCAAGGTGGCCCTGTTCGACCTCAACGACGACAAGGGTGCAGCCGCCGTTGCCGGGCTGGGTACCGACAAGGCCCGCTATTTCAACGTCAACGTCAGCGATGAAGCAGCCGTGGCTGCGGCCATCGACCAGGCCCACGACTTCCTCGGCGGCCTGAACGTGGCAATGAACTGCGCCGGTATCCTCGGCGCCGGTCGTGTGCTGGGCAAAGAAGGTCCGATGCCGCTGGCCGGTTTCCAGGGCACGGTGATGGTCAACCTGGTCGGCAGCTTCAACGTCGCCAAGGCCGCGGCCAATCGCATGCAGCACAATGAAGCCGGCACCGACGGCGAGCGCGGCGTGATCATCAACACCGCCAGCATCGCAGCCTATGAAGGCCAGATCGGCCAGGCCGCGTATGCCGCCAGCAAGGGTGGCGTGGTGTCGATGACGCTGCCGATGGCGCGCGAACTGTCGCGCTTCGGCATCCGCGTCAATACCATCGCCCCGGGCGTGTTCTGGACGCCGATGGTCGACGGCATGCCCGAAGCCGTGCAGCAGTCGCTGGCCGCTTCGATCCCGTTCCCGTCGCGCCTGGGCAAGCCGGAAGACTTCGCCAGCCTGGTCGGCTTCATCCTCGGCAACACGTACCTCAACGGCGAGACCATCCGCCTGGACGGCGCTACCCGCCTCGCTCCGAAGTGATTCCCCCCGGGCGCCGGGACGGCGCCCTCCCCCAACGACCTAGATCACCATGAAAGCCAACGACATCAAGAAGGGCAACGTCGTCGAGTACAACAACGGCGTGTACCAGATCCGCGACATCGAGCGCAGCTCGCCGCAGGGTCGCGGCGGCAACGTCCGCTTCCGCTTCATCATGTACAGCGTGCCGGGCGGCAACAAGCTCGACGCCAGCTTCGATGCCGACGACAACCTGGTCGAGGTCGAACTGCTGCGCCGCCAGTCCACCTATTCGTACAAGGACGGTGATGCGTTCGTGTTCCTCGATGACGAGGACTACACCCCCTACACCCTGGACGCGGACGTGATCGGCGACGACGCCGGCTACATCACCGACGGCCTGACCGGCATCTACGTGCAGGTGATCGACGAGCAGCCGGTGGCGATCCAGCTGCCGGCCTCGGTGGTGCTGGAAGTGATCGAGACGCCGCCGGAACTGAAGGGTGGCACCGCCACCAAGCGCCCGAAGCCGGCCAAGCTCAACACCGGCATCGAGATCATGGTGCCGGAGTACATCGTCAACGGCGAACGCGTGCTGGTGAACACCGCCACCGGCGAATTCGCTGGCCGTGCCGACTAAGCGCCTTGCGCTGATCGGTTGCCTGTCCCTGCTTGCGGCGTGTTCGCCGCAGGCAGCGGACAGCACGGCCAATGCTGCGCCGAAGGCCGCGCCTGTCGAACCGGCGGTGACGGCCGCACCGGCGGTGGAGACACCGGCCGCCGTCGAGGCCACTACCGAAGCCGAGCCCACTACCGACCTGCCCTCGGGCGATGAGGCGCTGGACAAGGCACGTGCAGCCGCTGGCTGTCCGGTCCCGGAGGACGTGTATGACGTCGACGACGTGCGCATCTACTGCACGATGCCGGCCGACGTGCAGGCCTTCCTCGCGCGCGAAAACACCTGCCAGCACTTCGCCGGCGAAGAGGCGTACGACGACGAGCGCCGCCGCGAACTGGAAGAGGCCGGCGCGAAGTACTGCGAGGGCCGCGAGAAGAACTTCACCGATCTGGTCGCGCGCCATCGCAGTGACTGTGCGATCCGTGATGCGCTGATCGCGATCAACAGACGCTACGACCTGGACTTCGAGCTGGACCTGAAACCCTGCGAGGGCTGACTCGTCGATGAGATAGAGCCGAGCGTGGGCTCGGCTCTACAGAGGGCTTACGGCTGCTTCGCGCCGAAATTGCCACAGCCGTGGTACTGGCGCGTGCCGACAGTCAGCATCACCTTGGCCTCGAACGCCTCGCCACTCATGTCGTCCTGGCAGGTGGTGCGCTGGAAGCTGAGCTTGACATCGGTGCCGTCGGACGCCTTGCCACTCCAACCGTCAGCACCTTCGGTGGGCTTGGCGACGTCGAAACGACGCTCACCGTAATCCACTTCCACCTGCAGGCCCGGCGTGTCGCCGTCGACAACTGCCAGCCAGCCGGGTTCATTGCCGGTGGCACGGAACGCGGCATTGCCTGCGCTGCCATCGCCTTCAGTAGCTTCGACCGCATGGCACTCGCGGTCCGCCTCGCCCTTCAGGCTCAGCAGCCCGTCATCGCTGCCCCTGTTCCAGAAGCTGTTGCCCTGGCCATCGCCGTACTTGGCGCCGGATGCCGCGCGTTCGGAGGTCATGGCGAAGGTGCGCTCGCCGATCACCACCGTGGCCGCATCCTCGCCATTGAAGGTCGCGCGCACGCTCAGATCACCACACTGGTAGGTGGTCTCGCTGCCACCTTCGGTGCTGGCGCTCGGTTGCGGCGTGGCAGGCGGGACATCATTGCCGCCCGCGGCGGGCGGCTGGGCCGGCTGGCACGCGGCCAGCACCAACCCGAGGGAGGCTGCCAACAGACTGGGAACTACACGCATGGCTCGACTCCTTGTCGACACTACAGAGAGGCTCGACCCTACCACCTGCCGGTGAGCGGGGCCTGAAAGCGGCCTGACCGCACTCATGCGGCCAGTACCGCCATCGACAGCAACTGTGCGCCACTTTCGCCGGAACTGCAGGTCCACACCCGCAGCAGGCGCAGTTTCAGCTCGCGCTCCTGGTCCTGCTGCCACACCGACAGCCGCACGTCGCTGGACAGCAGTGCCAGGCGGCCACACAGCAGGGTTTCCACCGCGTGCAGCTGCAGGCTTCGTACCTGCAGGCCACCGGCCAGCCAATCGCCCAGCCACGGCAGGTCGAGCATGCGCCCGCCGTGGCCATCCATCATGAACAAGGCCGGCGATACCAGCACGGTCAGCGCATCGTGATCATTTTCCAGCAGCGCGGCGCACAGGCGCTGCTCCAGCACCATCAACTGTTGCTCGTGCAGATCTTCAACGATGTTCCGTTCCATCCACGGTTCCTCCCGGCATCGGCCGGCGCCTGCGCAGGCGTTGCGCGATCCACTGCCGCGCGCCCTGCACCACTACATAGAAGACCGGTACGAAGAACACCGCCAGCACGGTCGCGCTGACCATGCCGCCGAACACACCGGTTCCAATCGCCTGCTGGGTTTCCTTCGACGCGCCCTGCGCCAGCATCAGCGGCACCACGCCCAGCGCGAACGCCAGCGAGGTCATCACGATCGGCCGCAGGCGCAGCCGCGCCGCCTCAAGCGCTGCTTCAACCAGGCCGCGACCCTGCTGCTGCAGCTGGCGCGCGAACTCGACGATGAGGATCGCGTTCTTCGCCGACAGCCCGATCACGGTGATCATGCCGACCTTGAAGAACACGTCGTTGGGCATGCCCCGCAACAACACCGCAGCAACCGCACCGAGCAGACCCAGCGGCACCACCAGCATCACCGCCAGCGGGATCGACCAGCTCTCGTACAGCGCCGCCAGCACCAGGAACACCACCAGCATCGACAGCAGCAACAGCCACGGTGCCTGCGCGCCCGATTCACGCTCCTGCAGCGACTGACTGGTCCACTGCAGGGCAAAACCGGACGGCAGCTTTTCGGCCAGCCGCTCCATCTCCGCCATGGCCTGTCCGGTCGACACACCGGAGGCCGGTGTGCCGGACAGGTTCAACGCCGGGAAGCCGAGATAGCGCTGCAGCTGCAGCGGCGCCTCGGTCCAGTGCGGTGTCACCAGTTCCGACAACGCCACCATGCCGCCTTCGCTGTTGCGAACGTACAGCTTCAGCACATCCTCCAGCTCCATCCGGTGCGGTGCGTCGGCCTGCAGGATCACCTGCTGCAGCCGGCCCTTGTTGGGGAAGTCGTTGACGTACTGCGAGCCCATCGCCGCCGACAGCGTGCTGCTGATCTGCTCGAACCCTACGCCCATCGCCTCGGCCTTGGCGCGGTCGATGTCCAGCCGCACGCTGGTACCGGCTGGCAGGCCATCGGCATGCACCTCCGACAGCAGCGGGCTGGCCTCGGCCGCCTTCAGCAGCTGCTGCAGCGCAGCGCGCAGCTCTGCCTGGCTCTGCCCGGTGCGCGCCTGCAGCGCCAGTGAGAAGCCGGAGGAGCGCCCCAGGCTGTCGATGGCCGGCGGCATCACGCTCATCACCTCGCCCTCGGCAATCGTGGCCATCGCCTTCTGCGCGGCCTCCACTTCGCTGGCCGCGGTTGCCCCTGCACGCTCGCCCCAGTCCTTCAGCATGGTGTAGGTCAGCGCCGCGCTCGGGCCGGACCCGGAGAAGCTGTAGCCGAGGATCGACTGGTTGGAGCCGATGCCCGGGCGTGACGCCACATGCCGTTCGTAGGCTTCCACCACCGCCAGCGTGCGTTCGGCGGTGGCTTCGGCCGGCAGCTGGATCGAGGTCATGAAGTAGCCCTGGTCCTCTTCCGGCAGAAACGCGCCCGGCAGCCAGTGCAGGCCCAGCAGCAGCGCCACCACCAGCGCGGCAAACACGCCCATGACCCGCCCGCTCCGCTGCAGCACCGACGCCACACCACGCTGGTAGCGCCCGGTCATCTTCTCGAAGCCACGGTTGAAGGCGCCGAACAGCCCACCACGACCATGATGGCCATGGGTGTTCGGGCGCAGCAGCGTCGCGCAGAGCGCCGGCGTCAGGCTCAAGGCCAGCAGCGCCGAGAACAGGATCGACACCGCCATCGCCACGGTGAACTGGCGGTAGATCGCGCCCACCGAGCCACTGGCCATCGCCATCGGAATGAACACCGCGGTCAGCACCAGGGTGATGCCGATCACCGCACCGGTCAGTTCGCGCATGGCCTTGATGGTGGCCTCGCGCGGCGGCAGGCCCTCCTCGGCCATGATCCGTTCCACGCCTTCGACCACCACGATCGCGTCGTCGACGATGATGCCGATTGCCAGCACCATGCCGAACATGGTCAGCACGTTGATCGAGAAGCCCAGCGCCAGCATCACCGCGAAGGTACCCAGCAGCGCGATCGGTGCGACCAGCGCCGGAATCAGCGTGTAGCGCCAGTTCTGCAGGAACAGGTACATCACCGCGAACACCAGCAGCATCGCTTCCAGCAATGTCTGCACCACCTTCTGGATCGAGATCTTGACGAACGGCGCGGTGTCGAACGGAATGCTCGATTCCACGCCGCGCGGCAGCAGCGGCGCCAACTCGGCCATGCGCTCGCGCACCGCAGATGCGGTCCGGACGGCATTCGCGCCGGGGCGCAGCTGCACGCCGGCGGCGGTGGCCGGATGGCCGTCCTCGCGGGTGCCCCAGGCATAGCTCTGCGCGCCCAGCTCGATGCGGGCGACATCGCCCAGCAGCACCCGCGAGCCGTCGGCCCCGGCGCGCAGCACGATGGCGGCGAACTGCTCCGGCGTGGACAGCTGGCCATCGGCACTCAGCGGCACAGTGATGCGCTGGCCCGGCACACCCGGCGAATCGCCGATGCGCCCCGGCGAGATCTCCAGGTTCTGCTGCTCGATGGCGGTGGCCACATCGCCCATGGTCAGGCCGTAGCCGGTCAACCGGGTCGGGTCCAGCCACACACGCATCGCCTGCTCGGCGCCGAACAGCTGCACGCGGCCGACGCCATCGATGCGGCGCAGCTCTTCGATGATGTTGCGCGCCATGAAGTCGCCCAGCGCCGCTTCGCTGACGCTGGCATCCGGCGAACGCAGGCCGACCAGCATCAGGAAGCCGGAATCGGCGGCCTCCACGAACAGGCCGTTCTGGCGCACGCTGCGCGGCAGGCGCGGTTCGATCGCCTTGATCCGGTTCTGCACGTCCACCTGCGCCAGCTCCGGGTTGGTACCCGGCTTGAAGGTCGCAGTGATCGAGGCTTCGCCGGAGGTGTCCACCGACGACTCGAAGTACAGCAGGTGCTTGACGCTGGACAGCTCGCGCTCGATCAGGCCGACCACCGCGTCATTCAGCGTCTGCGGGCTGGCACCGGGGTAGCTGGCATAGATGCTGACGCTGGGTGGCGCCACCGCCGGATAGCGCTCAACGGCCAGCCGTGGGATCGCCAGTACACCGGCCAGGATGATGAAGATCGCCAGCACCCAGGCGAACACCGGGCGGTCGATGAAGAAACGTGCCATGTTGGATTTTCCTGGAGGGACCGGCCCGGGACAGGCTCAGCCCTTGCTGCCGGCCTGCACGGCACCGGCGCCTGCGACCGGCAGCTGCCAGTCGCGCGCATCGACCACCACGCCTTCCTGCAGGCGTTCCTGACCCTCGACCACCACCTTCTCGCCGGCCTTGAGGCCCGTGCGCACCAGCCACTGGCGATCGACGCTGCCATCAACCTCCAGCGTGCGGATCACCGCCTTGCCATCGCCCGCGATCACCCAGGCATAGGCCTGGCCGCCGGCGCTGCGCAGCACGGCCTGCTGCGGCACGGTCAATGCGCTGGCCGGTGCACCGCGCGGCACCTTCGCACGCACGTACATCCCCGGCAGCAGCTGGCGCTGCGGGTTGTCGACCAGGATGCGGAGGATCACATCACCGGTACGCGCATCGACGTTGGTGCCGGAGAACAGCATCTGGCCACGCTCGGACAGCGGCTTGCCGGCCGCACCGATGATCGTCACCGGCAGCTCGCCGCCACCGGCAGCGCTGCGCTGCAGCGATTCCAGCTGGGCCGCAGGCTGGCGCACATCGACGTAGACCTGGTCGATCTGCTGCACCACTGCCATCGGCTCGGCATCGGCAACACCGACCAGTGCGCCTTCGGTCACCAGCGCCTGGTCGATGCGGCCGGCAATCGGCGCGCTGACCGTGGCATAGCGCAGGTCGAGCTGGCGACGCGCCAGGATCGCGCGCGCTTCGTTCACCGCGGCACGGGCCTGTTCGTACTCGGCACTGGCATCGTCGCGGTGCTGCTGGCTGACCGCCTGTGCGGCGGCCAGTGCATGCAGGCGCTGCGACTGCACGCGGCTGCGGCCCAACGCGGCCTCACTGCGCTGCAGCGCGGCCAGTGCCGAATCAACATCGGCACGGAACGCCGCCGGATCGATCTGGAACAGGGCCTGGCCAGCGCTGACTTCGGCGCCCTGATCAAACAGGCGGCGCTGCACGATGCCACCCACCTGGGCACGGATCTGTGCGGTACGCACGGCGGCCACGCGGCCGGGCAGTTCGTCATCGCGCTGCACCACCTGCGGGCCGACGGTGACCACGCTGACGCGTGGCGTGGCTTCCGGGGTGGCTTCGGGGGCTGAGCAGGCCGTCATGGCCAGGGCGAGGGCCGCGATCAACGCGGCCGGAGTCCTGAAGGTTCTCATTGCTGTGCACAATGCCGCGCAGGCGGCTGATAGGTTCTGAAGCGTGGAGTGTGCGTGGCGATGATGGGGTTTCGATGGAGGAACTGTGGAGATACGATGGAGGCAAGCACCTTAAGGCCCCGCCCCCGCATGCATGCCGCCCCTGCCCTCGCCGCCCTCGTCCTGATCGTCGAGGATGAGGCCGAGATCGCCGATATTCTCACTGCCTATCTGGAACGCGAAGGACTGCGTACGCTGCGCGCCGCTGACGGCCACAGCGCCCTGGACCTGCACCGCAGCGCCCGCCCCGACCTGGTCCTGCTCGATGTACAGCTGCCGCGCCTGGATGGCTGGAGCGTGCTGACCCAGCTGCGCCAGCGCGGCGAAACGCCGGTGATCATGCTGACCGCACTGGACCAGGACCTGGACAAGCTGACCGCACTGCGCATGGGCGCCGACGACTACGTGGTCAAGCCGTTCAATCCGGCCGAAGTGGCAGCACGCGTGCGCGCCGTGCTGCGGCGTACGTTGCGCGCCTCGCGCGTGGATGCACCCACCGCGCTGCGGGCGGGCCCGCTGCTGATCGACTCGGCTACCCATGCCGTGCATGTGGAGGGCGAAGGCTACAGCCACGAAGTGCTGCTCACGCTCACCGAGTTCAAGCTGCTGCACTGCATGGCGCTGGCGCCGACCCGCATCTTCAGCCGCAGCGAACTGATGCACGAATGCCTGCCGGAAAGCGAAGCGCTGGAGCGCACCGTCGACAGCCACGTCAGCAAGCTGCGCCGCAAACTGGACGAAGTGGGCATGGTCAATGTTCCGGCCAGCGTGCGCGGTGTCGGCTACCGGCTGATGGCCGACCGCTGATGGCGCACCTGCGCCGCTCCGGGCTCAGCCGACACATCATCGTCTCGATGTCGTTGATGGTGATCGGCGTCATTGTGATGATGATCCTGTCGTCATGGCTGCTGTACGCGGTGCTGGTCGAGTTCTTCCCCGGCAGTGCCGAGGAACCGGAAAGCTGGCTGCCGACCGGCCCGGAGCTGGCATGGATGGTCGGGGTGATCCTGACCGGCCTGGCACTGGCCATCGCCGCCTCGTTCCGACTGGCGCATCGCATCCTGTCGCCCTTGAATTCGCTGGTCGACAGCGTGCGCGCGCTTGCCGGCGGCGACCTCGGTGCGCGCGCCAGCGTCGAGGAAAATTCACCGGGCGAAGTGGCAACCCTGGTCGAGGATTTCAATGCGATGGCGCGCCGCCTGCAGCACATGGAGAGCGAGCGCGCGATGTGGCATGCGGCTATTGCCCATGAATTGCGGACCCCGGTGACGATCCTGCGTGGCCGCCTGCAGGGGCTGGCCGAGGGCGTGTTCCAGCCGGACGAGTCGCAGTTCCGCAGCCTGCTTGCCCAGGTCGAGGGCCTGTCGCGCCTGATCGAGGATCTACGCGTGCTGAGCCTGTCCGACAACGCGCGGCTGGACGTACGCCGCGCGCGCACCGACGTGGTGGCCGAGGTGCATTCGGTGATGACCCTGGTCGACCCGCAGTTCCGCGCCGCCGGCTTCGTGCTGGAGCTGGAAACCAGCCGCGAGGAACACAATGCGCACTGCGACCCGACGCGCCTGCGCCAGGCGCTGCTGGCGCTGTTGGAAAACGCGCGCCGCTATGCCAGCCCGGGCAAGGTACGGATTGCCGTGCATGACACACCGGGCCATGTGCAGGTAGCAATCGAGGATGAGGGTCCGGGCATCGATCCGGAGCTGCACGCCGACATCTTCAGCCCGTTCATGCGTGCCGACGGTTCGCGTTCACGCCAGGGTGGCGGCAGTGGCCTCGGCCTGGCGGTGGTCAAGGCCATCGCAGACGCCCACGGCGGCCGCGTCTACTGCACGGCGGGCAACGCCGGTGGCAGCCGTTTCGTCATCGAACTCCCGCGCCAATAGCGGGCGCGGCGGCCTGTTCCCGCAGGCGCGCGCCGAGTGCGGCGAGGTTGGCATCGATCGCATCCATCTCGTTGCGCTGGCCTGCCGGCAACTGATGGCGCAGCTGCACGCGCAGCGCCTGCCAGGCCGGCACCGCCTGTGCGCTGGCGGTGGCAACTGCTTCGGCCAGCACCGCCTGCTCATCGGCCAGCGGCAACCCATAGCCACCGTCCACCAGCAGCGTACCCGGGCGCAACCATTGCCCACCCTGCTCCAGCAGCTGGCGCAGGCCGCGCGTCTCGGCACTGTCCGGTGCGGCCAGCAGACGCCGTTTCAGCACATCGCGCGCACGCAGCTCGGCACGCCGCTGTGCCGCCTGTTCCAGCAGCAGCAGCCCGGCGCTGGCACGCAGGTCACCCTGCAACAGCCACGGCGCACGCTGCGGTGCGGGCAGCTTCAGCCAGCCGCGCACATCACGCACCGGCAGCCCCAGCTGTGAGCTCGCCACGGCGAACAACTGCTGATAGTGATCGCGCGCCGAGGCAAAGTAGTAGCCCTGCGCCTGCGCTGCATTGCGGTCCGTGAGCACCTGCTCGTCCAGCACACGCAGCCTGGACAGCCGACGCTTCAACCCGCGCGGACTCAGCTGGGCCAGGCCCGCCTCACCCAGGCGCGGCACACCCGCCTGCAGCAGCTTTGCGGTTTCCACCGCGCAGTTGTTGCTGACGAAGTAATAGCGCCCGTCATAGCTCCAGTGCACCTGTGCAGTGCGCTCGAGCAGGCTGGCGATCTCGCCGGGCGACAACCGCAACGGCAGCGACTGCAACCCCCGCAGCTCAACCTTGGTGTATTCGTCCACCACCTGCTGAAGCGGCAGCACGAACAGGCGCGACGGGTAGCCGCCGGTCAGGCCACGCCAGTTGGATATCTGTACGTCGCCCACGAACGCGCGGAACGACAGCACGCGGTGGTATTCCAGGTCCAGGCGACAGTCCGGCCCCGGCGCACGGCCCGGCCGGCAGATCACCAGCCGCAGCATGCTGTGGCCCCAGCGGCTCATCGGCTGCGCACTGCCTTCGGCGAACAGGTAATCCACGGCATAGACACGCGCGGGGTCGAGCTGCAGCAGCGATGCGGCACCGTCTTCTGAGTCGGCCTGGAGCAAGGGCAGCGTCGTAGCGCAGTGCGACTGCGGCAGCGATGGCGGCGTTCCGAAATGGACCTGGTACCACTGCGCCAGCGCTGGGCGCCGGCAGGCGAACTCGCTGTCGAGCACGAAAAGCTCGGCGTTCACTGCCAGGTACTCGGCCGGGTCCTTCAGTTCATACGCATCGGGACTGCGGTCACGGAAGTCGTTGTCGCCACGACCGAGATGCCAGGGCTTGCGCTGCCATCCGGCCAGATCACGCCAGCGCACACTGCGCGACCAGTTCGCCCCCGTACGGTCGGCAACATGGGTCACTTCGTGCACCAGCGCACTGCGGCGCGCGCGGCGCGCGCCGGGCACGGCATCATCCAGCAGATCGCGGCGCAACGTGATACGACCGGCGAAGGCGCGGCCATGCACATCGGCCGGCAGGTCATCACGCCAGCGCACCTGGACCTGTGCCGGCAATGCGCGCAGCAGGCCATCAGGCAGCAGTGCCTGCACGTCGGCCAGGGTCTGACTGGCGATCTGCTGCTGCGCCGGGTCGAGACCGTAAGGATCAAGCTGCAGGCGATCGGCCGCATGCGCGGAAGGAATGAGCAGCCACGCCAATGCGGCGATCCACCCGCACCGCCCGCTGTGCCTCTGTAGAGCCGAGCCATGCTCGGCTGCTGTTGCGATCCGCATGTGCCGGGCATTCAGCCGAGCATGGCTCGGCTCTACAGAAAGCGATGACGCCGAGGTCATGCAGCCTGGATCAACGTGCCAGCAGCGCGCGGGCCAGTTCCAGATCGCTCTGCTGCTGTGCGGCGGCGCTCTGCTCACGCAGGTGGATCAGCGCGGCCTGCAGGCGGGCGCCACGGATCTGGCCGTCGCTGGCGACGAATGCAGCCGCATCGTCGCGTGCAGCCAGCACCACCTTGTCATCACCCGAGCTGCTGCCCGAGGAACCGGAGGACGCACCCGTGGCCGAACCGGCCGACGTACCGGCGAAGCTGGAAGCGAAGCCGGCCAGCGGCAGGGACAGCAGGGCGAGCAGCAGAAGCGGACGGGTCATCGGTTCGAAGCCGGTTGTGAGGAAGCGTGGAGCGTAACGGGTGTGTGAAGGATTTGCCCGGCTCAAACGTCGAACAGCTTGCCGGGATTCAGCCGCGCTTGGGGATCGAACGCGCGTTTGACCGCCTTCATCAGCGCGATCTCGGCCGGGCCGCGGGTGCTGTCCAGGTAGCCCTTCTTGACCAGGCCGATGCCGTGTTCAGCCGAAATGCTGCCGTCGAAGCGCGCCAGTACCTGCGCCAACAGCTTGGTCACCTGCTCGCACTGCGCCACGAAATCGGCGTCGCTGGTGTCATCCGGCTTGAGCACGTTGATGTGCAGGTTGCCGTCACCGATATGGCCGAACCACACCACGTCGAAGTGCGGGTATGCCTGCCCGATCAATGCCTGGGTTTCAGCCAGGAACGCCGGCATCGACGAGATCCGCACCGAGACATCATTCTTATAGGGCTTGTAGCGCGCCAGCGACTCGGTGATGCCTTCCCGCAGGCGCCACAGCTGGGCGGCCTGGGCGTCGCTGGCGCTGATCACGCCATCGCTGACCCAGCCATTGCCCATGCAGTCCTCGAAGGCCGCCATCGCCGCCGCTTCCTGTGCCTCGTCATTGGCCGCGAATTCGGTCACCACGTAGTACGGATGCACCTCATCGAACGGCGCCTGCGCACCGTGCGCCAGCACATGTTCCAGCGCCCGGTCGGTGAAGAACTCGAAGGCCTGCAGCTGCAGGCGCGCGCGGAACGCCGCGAATACCTGCATCAGCACTTCGAAGCTGGGCAGTGCCAGCAGCATCACGTTGCTGGCCGGCGGCGGGTCGGTCAGCTTCACCGTGGCTTCGACGATCACGCCCAGCGTGCCCTCCGAGCCGATCAGCAGCTGGCGGAAGTCATAGCCGCTGGAGTTCTTGATCAGGCCCTTGTTGAGCTCGAGCAGTTCGCCACCGGCGGTGACCACCTTCAGGCCGGCAATCCATTCACGGGTGTTGCCGTAGCGGATCACCCGGATGCCACCGGCATTGGTGGCGATGTTGCCGCCAATGGTGCAGGAACCACGCGCGGCGAAATCCACCGGGTAGATCAGGCCGTGGTCCAGTGCGGCATTGTGCACGGCTTCCAGCGGCATGCCGGCCTGCACCACCAACGTGCGATCGACCGCGTCGTAGGCCAGCGCCTTGTTCATCCGTTCCAGGCTGAGCACCAGCTCACCGTTGGCCGCCACCGCGCCCCCGGAGAGGCCGGTGCGGCCGCCGGACGGCACCACGGCCACACCCTCGCCTGCACTCCAGCGCATCACCGCCTGCACCTCCTCGACCGTGGCCGGCAGTGCGATCGCCAGCGGCGCCGGCGTCCAGCGCCGGGTCCAGTCGCGCCCGTAGTGCTCCAGGTCGGCCGGGTCGGTCTTCAGCTTCAGGCCGGGACAGGCCTGCTGCAGCGAGGCAATGCGGGAATCGGTCATGACGGTCCAGCGCGGTGCGTGAAGAACGGGCAAGCGTGCCAGCGGCACGCGCCAGCGTCCAGCCCCACCACGCTGCAGATAGCTACGGATGCAACCAATTGCGCACTGCACCATGGGGGCTTCGATCTGGCATAGTGGTCAGCCCCTGTCCCACTGGCCGTGTTGCCCCATGTCGCCGAAGAAGACCTCGTTCCCGAAGCAGGATATCCGCGTGCTGTTGCTGGAGGGGGTCAGCCAGACCGCCGTGGAGGTATTCAGCGCGGCCGGTTACAGCCAGATTGAAGCGCACACCAAGGCGCTGCCCGAGGACGAACTGAAGGCGCGCATCGCCGAGGCGCACATCGTCGGCATCCGCTCGCGCACCCAGCTCAGTGCCGAGGTGCTGGCCGAGGCCAAGCGCCTGATCGCGGTGGGCTGTTTCTGCATCGGCACCAACCAGGTCGACCTGGACGCGGCCGAGCTGGCCGGTATTCCGGTGTTCAACGCGCCCTACTCCAATACCCGCAGCGTGGCCGAGCTGGTGATCGCCGAGGCGATCATGCTGACCCGCGGCATTCCGCAGAAGAACGCCGAATGCCATCGCGGCGGCTGGTCGAAGTCGGCCAGCGGCAGCCATGAAGTGCGCGGCAAGACGCTGGGCATCATTGGTTACGGCCACATCGGCACCCAGGTCGGCGTGCTGGCCGAATCGCTGGGCATGCAGGTGATCTTCCACGACGTGGAAACCAAGCTGGCGCTGGGCAATGCCCGTGCTGCCGCCAGCCTGGACGATCTGCTGGCGCGCGCCGACATCGTCACCCTGCACGTGCCGGAAACCCCGTCCACGCAGTGGATGATCGGCAGCACCGAGCTGGCGAAGATGCGCAAGGGCGCGCACCTGATTAACGCCGCGCGCGGCACCGTGGTCGACATCGATGCACTGGATGCCGCGCTGGCCAGCGGCCACGTCGGCGGCGCCGCGCTGGACGTGTTCCCGGTCGAACCGAAGGGCAACGGCGATATCTTCGAATCGCCGCTGACCCGCCACGACAACGTGATCCTGACCCCGCACGTGGGCGGCAGCACGCTGGAAGCGCAGGATAACATCGGCGTGGAAGTGGCGGCCAAACTGGTGCGCTACAGCGACAACGGCAGCACCCTGTCGGCGGTCAACTTCCCGGAAGTGACCCTGCCCGAGCACGCCGACAGCCTGCGCCTGCTGCACATCCACCAGAACGTGCCGGGCGTGCTGTCCAGGGTCAACGAGATCTTCTCGCGCCACAACGTCAACATCGACGGCCAGTTCCTGCGCACCGATCCGAAGGTGGGCTACGTGGTGATCGACATCACCGCCAGCGAGGAACAGGCCGCCGCCGTGCGCGACGAACTGGCCGCGATCCCAGGCACGCTGCGGACGCGCATTCTGTATTGACGCGCATCCCGCCTTGCACTTGTAGAGCCGAGCCCATGCTCGGCTGCGGTTCCGGCCCGCATCGAGCCGAGCATCGGCTCGGCTCTACAGGTTGCTAGCGCGCCAACCACCGGTGCGCCATGCGCTGCATCGACTCGTCCGATTCCGGATCGGCGGCGACCTCGGTCACCGGCCGCCAGGCCAGCTCCAGCGACTCCTCGCTGAGCACGAAGGCCTCGCCACCCAGCGCCCGGATCACGAAACGCACGTCGTAGTGCCAGTGTCCCGGCACGTCCTTGCGCTCCGGAATCCAATGCTTGTCGATGTCGAAGATGGCCGGGTCTTCCAGCACCAGGCCGCTCAGGCCGGACTCCTCCTCGGCTTCCTTCAGCGCCACCTGGGCCAGGTCGCGGTCACCGTCGGCGTGGCCGCCCAGCTGCAGCCAGCGCTGCAGCTTGCGGTGGTGGGTCAGCAGCAGGCGCTGGCCATCGGCACTGACCAGCCAGCAGCTGGCGGTGAAGTGCCCGGCCAGGCGTTCGCGGCGGAACGGATCTTCCGGATCGTCCAGCAATGTGCCGAATTCGGCAGCCAGTGCGTCGTGGGCGGGCTCCCGGCGGGCGTAGTCCCGCAGCAGGCCCCGCAGGCGATCGTCAAGCACGGCAAGGGTTTCGGCGGTCTGGCTCATGAATGGGCGGCGTTTGGAAAAATGCTGCTCATTATCGCCGTTCATTGTTGCGATTGCGCTTGTGCGTTGGCTTCAGCTTTGGCTAAGGTACAGCGGGCCGTTCGCGCGGCCTTCACCATTCCAGGGTTGCCGGCAACGTATCGGCGGCCCACCCAATCCGATCACTAGGAAGTACTGCATGCTGAAAGCTCTGTTGAGGGTCAAGCCGGTTGAACCGGCCGGGCACGTCGATGCTGGCGAACCCATCGAAGGCAGCCTGGACGGCGAAGCCACGTTGAAACGGACCCTCACGGCTAAACACCTCATCCTGCTTGGCGTGGGTGCGGTGATCGGCGCAGGTATCTTCGTGCTGACCGGCCAGGCCGCGGCCAACCACGCCGGCCCGGCAGTCATGCTGTCGTTCGTGATCGCCGGTTTCGCCTGCGCCCTGGCGGGCCTGTGCTACGCCGAGTTCGCGGCGATGATGCCGGTCTCCGGCAGTGCCTACTCCTACTCCTACGCCACTCTCGGCGAAGGCATGGCCTGGTTCATCGGCTGGTGCCTGGTGCTGGAATACCTGTTCGCCTCGGCTTCGGTCGCGGTGGGCTGGTCGGCGTACCTGATCAGTTTCATCACCACCACGCTGCACATGCCGTTCCCGGATGCACTCAGTGCCGCTCCCATCGCCTGGACCGGCAGCGAGTTCATCGCCTCCGGCAAGCTGTTCAACCTGCCAGCGGTGCTGATCGTGGCAGCGGTGTCCGGCCTGTTGTACGTGGGCGTGACCCAGTCGGCGTTCGTCAATGCGATCATCGTGGCGATCAAGGTCACCGTGATCTGCCTGTTCATCGGCATCGGCGCGGCCCATATCGATCCGGCCAACTGGCAGCCGTTCATTCCGGAGAACACCGGCGTACCGGGTGAGTTCGGCTGGAGCGGCGTGTTCCGCGCGGCCACCATCGTGTTCTTCGCCTACATCGGCTTCGATGCGGTCTCCACCGCCGCCGGTGAAACCAAGGACCCGCAGCGCAACATGCCGATCGGCCTGCTCGGCTCGCTGGCGGTGTGCACCATCGTCTACATCATCGTCTGTGCGGTGCTGACCGGCATGATGCCGTACCACCTGCTGGGCACCGACAAGCCGGTGGCCACCGCTCTGGAGCCCTACCCGACCCTGTCCTGGCTGAAGACGTTCGTGGAGATCGGCGCCATCGCCGGCCTGTCCTCCGTGGTGCTGGTGATGATGATGGGCCAGACCCGCATCGCCTACACCATCTCCCGCGACGGCCTGCTGCCGAAGTTCTTCGGCAAGGTCCACACCCGCTTCCGCACCCCGTACGTCGCCACCATCGTGGTCGGCGTGATCGCCGCCGCGCTGGCTGGCCTGGTGCCGCTGAACGTGCTGGGTGAACTGGTGTCGATGGGTACCCTGCTGGCCTTCGCCACGGTCTGCATCGGCGTGCTCGTGCTGCGCTATTCCAAGCCGGAGATCCATCGCCCGTTCCGCGTGCCGATGGTGTGGATCATCTGCCCGCTGGGCGCGGCCACCTGCCTGTTCCTGTTCTGGCAGGCGTTCGTGGTGCACTGGCACCTGTTCGTGGGCTGGACACTGCTCGGCCTGCTGATCTACCTGGGCTACGGCATCCGCAACAGCAAGCTGGCCAAGTCGCCCTGATCCGCCTACGGGCCGGCCTCGCGCCGGCCCGTCCGTTTTCCCCGCGCGCCGGTCATGGCGCGCTTCGACAAGACCACCACACATGTTCAAGCAACTGTGGGCCACCAAGCACCCGCATGCCGCCCATGAAGACGCCAACGGCCTGAGCCTGCGCCGCCACCTCGGCCCCTGGGGCCTGACCGCCCTGGGTATCGGCGCGGTGATCGGCGGCGGCATCTTCGTCATCACCGGCCAGGCCGCCGCCAACCACGCCGGGCCGGCCATCATGCTGTCCTTCGTGCTGGCCGCCATCTGCTGCGCTTTCTGCGCGCTGGCCTATGCCGAGTTCGCCTCGATGGTGCCGGTCTCCGGCAGCGCCTACACCTACACCTACGCCACCTTCGGCGAGCTCTCGGCCTGGTTCATCGGCTGGATGCTGGTGCTCGAATACGGCGTCTCCGCCTCGGCGGTCGCGGTCAGCTGGACCGGCTATTTCCTCAGCCTGCTCAGCCAGTTCGACATCCATCTACCAGCGGCGTTGGTCAGTGCGCCACTGGACGCACAGCTGCGCCCGACCGGCGCGATCGCCAACCTGCCGGCCGCCGCACTGGTGCTGCTGCTGACCTGGCTGTGCTACGTCGGCATCAGCAAGTCCTCGGCTATGAACATGGCAATGGTCGTGCTCAAGACCGGCCTCATCCTGCTGGTCATCGTGGTCGGCTGGAAGTACGTGGACACCAGCAACTGGACCCCGTTCATCCCGGCCAACGAAGGCCCCGGAAAGTACGGCATGGAAGGCGTGCTGCGTGGCGCGGCGATGGTGTTCTTCGCCTACATCGGCTTCGAGGCAGTATCGGTGGCGGCGCAGGAATCGAAGAACCCGCAGCGCGACATGCCGTTCGGCATGATGCTGTCGCTGGTGATCTGCACCGTGCTGTACATCGCGATGGCCGCGGTGATGACCGGCCTGGTGCCGTTCCAGCTGCTGGGCACCGACGAGCCGGTGGTGACTGCGGTGGCGGCGCATCCGCAGCTGGGCTGGCTGCGCTGGGTGGTCGAGGTCGGCGCGCTGGTCGGCCTGTCCTCGGTGGTGCTGGTGATGATCATCGGCCAGCCGCGCATTTTCATGATCATGGGCCGCGACGGCCTGCTGCCGCCGGTGTTCACCAGGATCCACCCGAAGTACCGCACCCCGCACATCAACACCGTGATCACCGGCATCGGCATCGCGCTGCTGGCGGCGCTGTTCCCGCTGGACATCCTCGGTGAGCTGACCTCGATGGGCACACTGATCGCGTTTGCCGCCGTGTGCGCGGGCGTGCTGATCCTGCGCCGCACCCAGCCGGACCTGCCGCGCCCGTTCCGCATGCCGATGGCCTGGCTGATCTGCAGCCTGGGCGTGCTGAGCTGCCTGGCGCTGCTGTCGGCGATGACGATGCACAACTGGATGCTGATGGGTGTGTGGACGTTCGTCGGTTTCGTGATCTATTTCTGCTACGGGTTCCGGCACAGCCGTCTGCGGGGTAAGTGAGGTTTTGCATTGCAGGGCCTGCGGCCCTGCACCCGCCGGAGAAACGGCAAGAGCGGGTGTGTTGGTTTGGCGGGGAGGCATGGGTACGCGGGGGGCGCCGCAAGTACCTCCA
>NZ_JAOCCT010000011.1:0-135967 GCF_029840555.1 Stenotrophomonas sp. GD03877
GCCCCCGCAACCGGACCCACCCCGCCTTCGATAGTTTTCCGTGAACTGTCCGCACTTCTGTAGAGCCGATCTGACGGATATCGAAACATTCGAACTCGATGGAGATTCATCCACGCATGGCGTGGATCCATCAGATCGCGGAAATCTGTCAGAGGTGGGGCGGCATGGGCAGGCAGGACCGTTGGCGGCATGGATGCCGCCATCGAGCCCCCATGGATGGGTTTACGGCGTGTCCTGCCTGTCCATGTCGCCCCGCCAAACCACGGAATGCCAGCTTTTGCTGTTGCCGTTGCCTTGGCTTGAAGCCTCTGCAGGTGCAGGGTGCAACCCTGCCGAAAAACACACATAAAAAAACAGCAGGCCGAGGCCTGCTGTTTCGGTGTAATGGTGCGCCCGGAGAGATTCGAACTCCCGACCGCCTGGTTCGTAGCCAGGTACTCTATCCAACTGAGCTACGGGCGCCAATTACATAAACTTGTTGTGCTGACTGTGTATGGTGCGCCCGGAGAGATTCGAACTCCCGACCGCCTGGTTCGTAGCCAGGTACTCTATCCAACTGAGCTACGGGCGCGCGGTACACAATCAAATTTTAAAACATTTCCAGCGGCGGATGCTGAAAACCTGTCGAGTGGTGCGCCCGGAGAGATTCGAACTCCCGACCGCCTGGTTCGTAGCCAGGTACTCTATCCAACTGAGCTACGGGCGCCCTGCGACAGGAGCGGAATTATGCGGATGTCGGCGCGTACCGTCAACAGTTTTGTGAAAATTTTCATCCAACTGAATGAAAAAGCTGTCAGCTACGGCCTCCGGCGCCTTCAACCATGCGAAATGATCGGCGCGCGTGCCCAGTTCCTGCGCGGACAGCACGCGCAGCTGCGCGTCCACATTCGGCAGCTTCGCCAGCAGCGTCTGCATCGATCCGGTGGGCGCCAACCAATCGTGCTCCATCAGCACGGCCTGTGCGCTGCCATGCACGCGCGCCATCTGCGCATCGAGGTCTTCGTCCATGCCGGTCGCGGCGTAGTGGTTGTTCAGGCCCACGCGCGCCCAGTCGGCAATCAACCCGCGCGCCTCCGTGCCGCCGAAGCCAAGGCGACGGCCATGCAAGACGCCCTGGCGTTGCGCGATCCATGGCAGGAAGCGGTAGACCAGTGGCAGCAGCCAGCCGCGTGGTGGCGGAAAACCACGCCAGAACGGTGAGCCGCTGGCGGCCAGCCATAGCCGGTTGAAGTGCTGCGGATTACGGCCTGCGTGCACGCAGGCCAGCTGCCCACCGAGACTGTGTCCACCGATGATCCAGGGCAGGGCGCCGGCGTCGTCATCCGCTGTGGCCAGGACCGCCTGGCTGGTTGGCAGATCCTGTTCGAGTACCTCGCGATAGCCCCAGTCCTGCGTGCGCGACGGGCGCAGTGAGCTGCTGCCGTTGCCGCGCCACTCGTGCAGGTAGACCGCCACGCCCTTCGCCGCCAGCGCCAATGCCAGTGGCAGGTAGTGGCGCGCGGCCACGCCCAGTGCCGGAAGCCACAGCAGGCGCGCGACGGGCTGTGCAGGCACGCAGGCGATCACTTCGTAGCGATGGCCATCAGCGCACTGCACGGCAAGGACGTCCGGTGTGAGGCTCATGCGTGTGGCGCCGCGCCGAAGTGATCGAGCACCAGCACCTCGCTGCGGCCGGGGGCATAGCCCTGCTGCAGGCCGCGTGCAACGTAGTCGATACCGGCTTCGCAGGCGTTGGCCAGGCTCAGGCCGTTGCACAGCTGTGCGGCGATGGCCGAGGCCAGCGTGCAGCCGGTGCCATGTGCGTCCAGCGGCAGGCGGGCGTGGATGAATTCTTCGCTGCTGACGCCGTCGAAGTAACGATCGATCACGCGATTGCCCTCATGCAGGTGGCCGCCCTTCAGCAGCACGGCGCCGGCACCGAGGTCGAGCAGGGTGGAGGCAGCCTGTTCGGCGTCATCGCCGTTGCCGATCTTCCGGCCGATCAGGAGTTCTGCTTCCGGCGTATTGGGCGTAACCAGCGTCGCCAGCGGCAGCAGGCGCTCACGCATGGCCTTGAGCGCACTTTCCTCCAGCAGGCGTGCGCCGCTGGTGGCGACCATCACCGGGTCCAGCACCACGTGCGGTGGGCGGTGCTTTTCGAGTGCGTCGGCGACGGCATGGATCACCTCGGCGTTGGCCAGCATGCCGAGTTTCACGGCATGGATTTCGAAGTCATCGAAGCAGGCTTCGATCTGCGCCTGCAGGAATGCGATCGGTGGCACATGCACGGCGGTGACGCCACGGGTGTTCTGTGCGGTCAGTGCGGCGAACACAGCCAGGCCATGCACGCGGTGCGCGGCAAAGGCCTTGAGATCGGCGGGGACGCCAGCGCCGCCGCCGGAGTCGGAGCCGGCGATGGTAAGGGCGGAAACGGGAGTGGTCGGGCTCATCCAGCGATTGTGCCGTGGTCACCCGTAAGGGAACAGTGCCAACCGGACGGTCGCCCAGTAGACCCACGCCATGCGTGGATGCGCTTCACCTCAATGCCGCCAACGCGCCCACTGCTGGTACAGCACATAACCCAGCCCGGTCAGGCCGGTGAGCAGGGCAGGGGCGAGCAGGGCGTCGTACTGCCAGCGCACGAACAGCCAGGCGCCGATGATGCCGCCGGCGAGGAAGCCGCTGATGATCAGGCCGCTGAGGGTCAGGCGGCGTACCTGCAGCGGCAGCCCGCGCAGCAGGTGGCCCAGGCCGATGCCGAGGTCGGTGAACATGCCGCTGAGGTGGGTGGTGCGTACCACCGCGCCACTGAAGGTGGTGGCCATCGCGTTCTGCAGGCCGCAGGCCATGGCAGCGGCCAGTGCGCCCCAGATCTGGTGCTGTTCGAACAGCGGAATGGCGATCAGCAACAGCGCCGATTCCAGTGCCAGCGCCACGCCGTAGCGGCGCCCCAGCTGCAGGGCGCTGTCCTGGATCAGCAGGCCGCTGAGCATCGCACCCAGCGAGAACGCGATCAGCAGTCCCCACAGGTGGCCGACCGCGCGCCAGTCACCCTGGGCCAGCGCCATGCCGAGCTGGCTGGTGCTGCCGGTCATGTGGCTGACGGCCTGGTGCTCGAAACCGAGGAAGCCGACCACGTTGACCATGCCGGCCACGCACGAGAGCGCGACCGCGCCGATCCAGACCCAGGTGGGCAGGCGTATTCCCATCGGCGGGGCCCCTCAGGGCCCGCCGAAGCCGCCGTTGAACTGCAGCTCGCTGAAGGTGTTGCTGGCCGGGTCGAACACCGCGCCCCAGAATTGCGTGCCGCCGTCACAGACGCGGATCGCTTCCCGTGCCGGATTGATGCCGCTGTCGTCGGGCAGGTGGAAGGCGTTGATGTAGATCAGCCGCTTGCCGGCGCTTTCGATGCCGACGTACTGGCGGTCGAAGTCCAGCACCTTCGGTACCTGTGCTTCCAGCGAGGACAGCTGCGCTTCCAGCTGGTCGATCTGCTGCCGGCTGGGCGCCCAGTAGCCGCTGACCCGCCCGGCCTCGCGGCTGGGGCTGGCGCGCGAGCAGGTGTCGAGCACCTGCGCGGCGATGATCGGGCGGGTGACGACCCATGACTGGCCGGTACGCTCGGCGGTCGGCACGCTGGCCGGGCCGCGTGTGGTGGTGCAGGCGCCGAGCACGGCTGCGAGGGTGATCGCAGCCGTGGGCAGCAGCAGGCGGTTGCAGCGTTTCACAACACCTCCGAAGCGTAATCGGCCAGGCGCGAGCGCTCGCCACGGCGCAGGGTGATGTGTGCGCTGTGCGGCCAGTTCTTGAAGCGATCCACCGCGTAGGTCAGGCCCGAGGTGGTCTCGGTCAGGTACGGCGTGTCGATCTGCTCGACGTTGCCCAGGCAGACGATCTTGGTGCCGGGGCCAGCACGGGTGATCAGCGTCTTCATCTGCTTCGGGGTGAGGTTCTGCGCCTCGTCCAGGATCAGGTAGCGCGACAGGAAGGTGCGGCCGCGCATGAAGTTCATCGAGCGGATCTTGATGCGGCTGGCCAGCAGGTCGTTGGTGGCCTGGCGGCCCCAGGTGCCGCCTTCCTGGTTGTGCGTGAGCACTTCCAGGTTGTCGGTCAGCGCGCCCATCCACGGCGTCATCTTCTCTTCCTCGGTGCCGGGCAGGAAACCGATGTCCTCGCCGACACTGACCGTGGCGCGGGTCATGATGATCTCGCGGTAGCGCTGCTGGTCCATCGTCTGCGCCAGGCCGGCAGCCAACGCCAGCAGGGTCTTGCCGGTGCCGGCGGTGCCCAGCAGCGTGACGAAGTCGATCTCCGGGTCCATCAGTGCATTGAGCGCGAAGTTCTGCTCACGGTTGCGTGCGCTGATGCCCCATACGGCGTGACTGCCGTGGCGGAAATCATCCACCAGCGACAGCACCACCTTGCCGTCGCCGACCACGCGGCTGACACGCAGTTCGACCTCGTCTTCGCCGGGCAGGTAGACGTACTGGTTCGGGTACCACTCCTCGCCATCCTGCGCGAGGATTTCGTAATGCGTGCGGCCCTTGTCGCTCCAGCTGCGCAGGTCGTCGCCGTGGCGCTTCCAGAAGTCTTCCGGCAGCTCGGTGGCGCCGGTGTAGAGCAGGCTGAAATCGTCCAGCGCACGGTCGTTCTCGTAGTCTTCGGACACGATGCCGGCGATGGCGGCCTTGATCCGCAGGTTGATGTCCTTGGAAACGAACACCACCGGCAGGTCCGGGGTTTCTTCCTTCAGCGCCAGGATCGCGCCGAGGATGGCATTGTCGGGAATGACCTTGCCAAAGCTCTTGCCCGCGTCGAAATGACTGGTCTGGAAGCGCAGCTTGCCGGCGCTCTGCTTGCCGCGCAGCTGCAGGCCATTGGGGCGCTGCAGCGGAATGCCGTCGGCCAGGTTGTCCAGGCCGGATTCCTGCACCAGCTCATTGAGGAAGCGGCTCACCTGGCGGGCGTTGCGGCTCGCCTCGGAGGTGCCCTTCTTGCCGTTGTCCAGCTCCTCGATCACCTGCATGGGCAGGTAGACGTCGTGCTCCTCGAATTTGAACAGCGCGGTGGGATCGTGCATCAGCACGTTGGTATCCAGCACGTAGATGCGCTTGCCTCGGGTCATCGTCGATTCCTGGTTACGGACAGGGAAAAACCACCACGGCCTGCTGCGGGGCAGGGTGATGGCAGACACAGTAGGCAGTGGGACTCACTTGGACTGGGAGGCCTTCAGTTCGGCGAGAACGGCATCGGCATGGCCGGCAACCTTGACCTTGCGCCAGGACTGCACGATGCGGCTGTCGGGGGAAATCAGGAAGGTGCTGCGTTCGATGCCACGTACCTGCTTGCCGTACATGTTCTTCATCCTGATCACGTCGAAGGCGCTGCACAGCGCTTCGTCGCCATCGCTGACCAGCGGAAAGTTGAAGCCCTGCTTGGCACAGAAGTTGTCATGCGACTTCACCGAGTCGCGCGAGACACCGAGTACCACCGCGCCTGCCTTCTTGAACTTCGGCAGCAGTGCGTTGAAGTCGATGCCTTCGGTGGTGCAGCCGGGGGTGCTGTCCTTGGGATAGAAGTACAGCACCAGCCAGTGGCCGGCGTAATCGCCGAGAGTGGCCTGTTCGCCACCGGACAGTGCCAGCGGCAGGGAGAGGGTGGTGCTGTCCAGGGTATCGCCGTTGTTCATGAGGTCCTTCTGTCGAGCCTGGGTTGTTTCTACGACAATTGCATGAAACGCCACGCGCCCGTGAGGGACGCGCGAAAAATCAGAACTTCATCGGATCCATGATCGCGTCCAGGTTCAGGTGGTCGCAGAATTCAAGGAAATCGTCGCGCAGTGCGGCGATGTGCATGTTGGCCGGTACGCCGATGGTGACCTGTGCACTGAACATTTCCGCGCCGGTCTGCATGGCGCGGTAACGCGTGCTCTGCAGGTTCTCGATGGTGATGCCCTGGCGGTCGAAGAAATCGGCCAGCTGGAACAGGATCCCCGGCTTGTCGGCGGCGATCACTTCGACGATGTACGGCAGCAGGTTGGACTGCGCCTGCTTGGCGGCGGTGCGGTACCAGACCAGCTTCAGGCCTTCCTCGCGTTCCAGCCGGGTCAGCATCGCCTCCAGCTTGGCCACCGAGTCCCAGGAGCCGGTGGCCAGGGCGGTGACCGAGACATCGCGGCCGACCGTGGCCAGGCGTGCGTCCACCAGATTGCAGCCGCTGTCGGCGATGCGTCGGGTGACGGACAGCAGGGGGGACTCCGGATGCGTCGTATAGGCGTTGATCAGGAGGTGGTTTTCGCTCGGCGCGGGGCGCGGGGTGGTGTCGGTCAAGGCGATTCCGGGTAATGCATGCGTTAGTCTGAATGCCCGCCAGAGGCGGGGATCCACCGGTGTCCAGCATACTTGCCCGTGCTTTCGCGCCGCAAGTAACATTCAAGTCGCCCCCGGCCTTTCGTGGCGGGCGTTTTCCCTTCCCAGCCAAGAGCAGCACGTCCTTGTCCCTTTCCGGCCTCATCACCGCGCTGGCGACCCCGTTCCGGGCCGACGGCGCCCTCGATCCCGACGGTTGGCAGCGCCTGCTGCACCTGCAACTGGAAGGTGGCGTCCATGGCGTTGTCGTTGCCGGCTCGACCGGCGAAGCGGCGACCCTCACCGATGCCGAGTACGACCTGCTGCTGGCCAGCGCGGTCGAGCGCATAGGCGGTCGCATCCCGGTCATGGCCGGAACCGGCCTTTCGGGCACCGCCAAGACCATCGAACAGACCCGTCGTGCCGCCGCGCTCGGCGCCAGCCACGCGCTGGTGGTCACCCCGCCTTACGTGCGGCCGACCCAGGCCGGTCTGATCGCGCACTACCGCGCGGTGGCCGACCAGGGCGGGCTGCCGGTCGTGCTGTACAACGTGCCTGGCCGCACCGGTTGCGACATGCAACCGGAGACCGTGGCCGAACTGGCCAGCCATCCCAACATCGTCGGCATCAAGGAGGCGGTGGGCGACACCGGCCGGGTGCAGGCGCTGCTGGCCCTGCGCAGTCCGCAGTTCGCCGTGCTCAGCGGTGACGACGGCACGGCGGCCCGGTCGATCCAGGCCGGCGTCGATGGCCTGATCTCGGTCGGTTCCAACGTGCTTCCGGGCGCCTACCGCCGGATGTGCGAACTGGCCGCCGCGCACGATCACGAAGCCACCGCGTCGTGGGATGCGCGCCTGCATCCGTTCCATGATTTCTGTGGTGTCGAACCGAACCCGATTCCGGTCAAGGCGCTGCTGCGCCGCATCGGCATCGGTCACGACCTGCGCCTGCCGCTGCTGCCCCTGTCGGCGCCGCATCATCCGGCGGCCGACCACCTTGCCGGCGACATCGCCGCCCTCGAAGCCCTTTCCAGCCACTGACCTTCCGTCTTGGTCTGACCCAGGAGATTCACATGCGTCAATCCGTATCCACCGTCCGCGTGCTGTCCTACGCCCTGCTTGCGGTGGCCGTTGCCGCCGGCACCACCGGCTGCTTCAAGCGTGGTGTCAAGGGCGACTACGCCCTGGCCCCGGAAATGCGTCCGCTGGAAGTGCCGCCGGACCTGAACCTGCCGACCACCACCGGTGACAACAAGGTGCCGACGCTGGCATCGGCGACCAAGCCGGCGGCCCCGGTGGCTGCGGCCCCGGCCGTGGGCAACACCGGTTTCACCATCGCCGGTGGCAAGGACGAAGCTTTCGCCAAGGTCGGCACCGCGCTGGAAGGCCTGGAAGGCGTGACCATCGCCAGCCGCGCGCAGCTGCTGGGCTCGTATGACGTGGCCTACGAAGGCAGCAACTTCCTGGTCCGCGTGGTCGCTGTCGATGCTGGGGCCTACATTTCCGCGGTCGATCCGCGTGGCCTGCCGGCCACTGCCGAAGCGCCGGTGAAGCTGATCGCCGCGCTGAAGGCGAAGCTGGCCCAGTAAGGGCTGGTCGGGTGGGTGCGGGCCTTGGTCCGCACCCGCTCTGGTAGAGGCCGACCTTGGTCGGCGCTTCTGTGCCAACCAAGGCTGGCACCTACCGGGAAGCAGAAAAGGGCGCCCGTGGGCGCCCTTTTCGTTACCGCCGTGGGCGCTTCTCAGCGCTCCAGCAGCTTCAGCTTGTCCGGCTTGCCGTCCCATTCGCCGGCGTCGGCGGGCGGGTCCTTGCGCACGGTCAGCACCGGCCACTCCTTCGCCAGTTCGGCGTTGAGGGCCACGAAACTTTCCTGGCCGGCAGGAACATCGTCCTCCGGGAAGATCGCGTTGACCGGGCATTCCGGTTCGCAGAGGGTGCAGTCGATGCACTCATCCGGGTCGATCACCAGGAAGTTCGGGCCTTCGTGGAAGCAATCCACGGGGCACACTTCCACGCAATCGGTGTGTTTGCACTTGATGCAGTTTTCGGTGACGACAAAGGGCATGGGCTGGGGGTGGATCGATTCCTGAACCCGCCAATTCTAGAACAGGTTGGCCCCCGGTGTCGGCGCGGGGCGGAAATCGGGCGTCTGGCAGGCGCGGCCGTGGCGTCATTGGCGGCAGGGGGAGGCCTGTGCGACGCTGCGGGTCAGCCGGCTGCGTCGGATGGCCGGCCCCCTTCCCAGCAGGATCGTCCATGTCCCCAGCCCAGCCCAACATCGCCTCCCATGGCGGTGAGAACACTGCATTCATCGTCCTGATCAGCTGCGTGGCCACCCTGGGTGGATTCCTGTTCGGCTTCGACAGTGGTGTCATCAATGGCACGGTCGATGGCCTGCGCCAGGCCTTCAACTCCAGCGAGGCGGCGCTCGGTTTCGAAGTCGCCTCGATGCTGCTCGGCTGCGCAATCGGTGCCTTCCTGGCCGGCTGGCTTGGAGATCGCCTGGGCCGTCGTGGTGTGCTGATCGCCTCGGCGCTGATGTTCCTGGTTTCGGCGCTGGGTGCCGGTGCCGCACACGCCTCCTGGTTGTTCATTGCCGCACGCGTGCTCGGCGGCTTCGCGGTGGGTGCGGCCAGTGTGATGTCGCCGGCCTACATTGCCGAGGTGGCCTCGGCGCGCTATCGCGGGCGTTTGGCCACGGTGCAGCAGATGGCGATCATCTGCGGCCTGTTCGCCGCCTTCCTCAGCAATTACCTGCTGGCCCGTGCCGCTGGGGCCTCGACCGAGCCGCTGTGGCTGGGCCATGAGGCTTGGCGCTGGATGTTCTGGATGCAGGCACTGCCGTCGGGGCTGTTCCTGCTGTTGTTGCTGGTGATACCGGAAAGCCCGCGCTTCCTGGTCCTTAAGGGGCGTCAGCAGCAGGCGAGGGCGGTACTGTCGCGGCTGTACGGCGAGGCCGCGGCGGCGGCCAAGCAGGCCGAGATCGAAGCCAGCCTGGCCCAGGACCAGCACAAGCCGCGCTTTGCCGACCTGCGCGACACGGTCAGCGGCAAGCTGCGCCCGATCCTCTGGGTGGGCATCGGCCTGGCCATGTTCCAGCAGCTGGTCGGCATCAACGTGGTGTTCTACTACGGCGCGGTGCTGTGGCAGGCGGTGGGCTTCTCGGAAAGCGATGCGCTGCTGATCAACGTGCTGTCCGGCGCGCTGAGCATCGGCGCCTGTCTGCTGACGGTGCTGTTGATCGACCGCATCGGGCGCAAGCCGCTGCTGTGGATCGGTTCGGTCGGCATGTCGGTGGCGCTGGTGCTGATGGTGGTTGCGTTCGCCAGTGGCAGCCTGGCCGACGGTCGCCTGCAGTTGTCCGAAGGCATGGGCCGGCTGGCGCTGGTGGCAGCCAACGTCTACGTGGTGTTCTTCAATATGTCCTGGGGCCCGGTGATGTGGGTGATGCTGGGCGAGATGTTCCCCAACCAGATCCGCGGCCCGGCGCTGGCGGTGGCCGGCGCCGCGCAATGGACCTCGAACTTCGCGATCACCGTGACCTTCCCGATGCTGCTGGCCGGCATCGGCCTGGCCGGCGCCTACGGCATCTATACGGTGGCGGCCATCCTCTCGATCTTTTTCGTGGTCCGCTACGTGCGCGAGACCAAGGGCAAGGAGCTGGAGCAGATGGAAGGCTGACGGCGACTGGCTTCGGTTGCATTCCGTTGGCGCCTGCCTGTCCAGAGTGTGAGGGGGCCCGCCCCCTCCTGACAGTTTCATGGTGCGTGCGGATGCGGCGAAGTGCTGGTCGGTTGTTGCCGCAGCTCGTGGGAGACCGTCCAGAGTCGGTGGGGTCACCCAGGGCAGGACCGTTGGCGCCATGGATGGCGCCATCGAGCCCCCATGGATGGGTTCAAGGCGTGTCCTGCCCTGGGTGACCCCACCGGCTCAAGTCGATAGCAGGGAGGCGCTACTGCGACCAAGCCGATCGATGCCATCACAACCCCGGAAAACAGAAAAGCCCGCACAAGGCGGGCTTTTTCGGTTCCTGCTGCGGCGACTGGCGCTCCCTAGGGGACTCGAACCCCTGTTTTAGCCTTGAGAGGGCCACGTCCTAACCACTAGACGAAGGGAGCGTAACTGTGTCGCTGCCGAGGCAGGAGCGCTAGTATATGCACCTCGATGCCATTGGGCAATCCCGAAACTTCAACCGGAAGCGCCAACATCATTTCCTCTGCTACATCACCGTTCAGCCTGCGCGTCATCCCGCGCGACCAGCACACGATCTCCCGCAAGGACATCAGCCCGAACGCCCTGCGCGTGCTTTATCGCCTGCGCGATGCCGGCTTCGGCGCCTACCTTGTCGGCGGCGCGGTGCGTGACCTGCTGGTCAATGGCCAACCCAAGGATTTCGACGTGGCCACCGATGCCACGCCCGAACAGGTCAAGCAGCTGTTCCGCAACTGCCGCCTGATCGGCCGCCGCTTCCGCCTCGCCCACGTCGTGTTCGGCCGCGAGATCATCGAAGTCGCCACCTTCCGTGCCAACAGCGATGACGGCAGCGGCGACCGCGAGATGGAAAACGGCATGCTCGTGCGCGACAACGTGTACGGCACCATCGAAGACGACGCCATCCGCCGCGACTTCACCTGCAACGCCCTGTACTACGCCATCGAGGACTTCTCGGTGCGTGATTACACCGGCGGCTTCGAAGACGTGCAGGCGCGCCTGATGAAGCTGATCGGCGACCCCGAGCAGCGTTATCGCGAAGACCCGGTGCGCATGCTGCGTGCGGTGCGCCTGGCGGCCAAGCTCGGCTTCCAGATCGAAGAGGGCACCGCCGCGCCGATCCCGCATCTGGCCGGCCTGCTCAACGAAGCCGCACCGGCACGCCTGTTCGAGGAAGTGCTGAAGCTGTTCCTGTCCGGGCACGGCGTGGCCAGCTTCGAAGGCCTTGAGCGTTACGGCCTGCTCGACGTGCTGTTCCCGGAAAGCGCCAAGGCATTGAAGTCCAACCGCACCGGCGCGCTGCGCCGCATGCTGGTCGAGGGCCTGGCCAACACCGATGCGCGCGTGGCCAACGACGAGCCGGTCTCGCCGGCGTTCCTGTTCGCGCTGCTGCTGTGGCCCGCGTTCTGCCGCGCGCAGGCGACCCTGCTCAAGCAGGGCGTGGCACCGGAGGAGGCACAGCGCCGTGCTGCCGACCGTGTGACCGTGCAGCAGCTGAGCACCATCGCATTGCCGCGCCGCTTTTCGCTGCCGATGCAGGAAATCTGGCTGCTGCAGTCGCGCTTCGGTTCGCGCCAGCGCAAGCGCGTGTTCCGTACGCTCACCCACCCGCGCTTCCGCGCCGCGTTCGACTTCCTCAGCCTGCGTCAGGTGGCCTCGGCCGAGCACGCTGCCGATGTCGAGTTCTGGCGCGAGGCACAAGCGCAGTCCGGCCGCGAGCTGGAATCGTCGCTGGACGTGATGCACAGCGAAGAGGGAGATGACGAGAGCGGGGCACCGCGCAAGCGCCGCCGTCGCCGCCGTCGTCCGGGCGCCCCGGCCGGTGCGGCGGGCGAGTAAACGATGACCCTTGCCTGGATCGGCCTCGGCGCCAACCTTGGCGACGCGGCCGCCACCGTCGGCGCGGCGATTGCCGCGCTCGACGCGCTGCCCGGTACCCGCCTGCGCCAGGCCTCGCGGCTTTATGCCACGCCGGCCTGGGGCAATGAAGACCAGCCGCCGTTCGTCAACGCGGTGGCCTCGGTCGAAACCACATTGCCGGCCGATGAGCTGCTGCAGGCGATGCTGGCGCTGGAGCGGGGCTTTGGCCGCGTGCGCGATCCGGCGGTGCACTGGGGGCCGCGCGCACTGGACCTGGACCTGCTGCTGTACGGCGCGCAGGTACTCGATCAGCCCGGCCTGCAGGTACCGCATCCCTACATGCACGAGCGTGCCTTCGTGCTGGTGCCGCTGGCCGAAATCGCGCCGGATCTGGCCATTCCCGGCCATGGCCGCGTGCAGGATGCAGTGATGCGGGTGGATGCCTGCGGGATCGCGCCGATAGGGTGATAATGCCCGGGTTATCTCCCCCGGTTATCAGCACATGAGCACCCACGCAGACAGCAAGCCCTGGACCGTTCCCGCCCTGGCCGAGGCCAAGCGCAATGGCCAGAAGCTGGTCATGTTGACCGCCTACGACGCCGGCTTTGCCCGTACCTTCGATGCCAATGGCGTCGACCTGATCCTGATCGGTGATTCGCTGGGCATGGTCGTGCAGGGCCATGATTCGACCCTGCCGGTGACCGTGGCCGACATGGTCTACCACACCCGCGCCGTGGCCCGCGTGCTGCAGCGTGCGCTGCTGGTGGCCGACCTGCCGTTCGGTGCCGATGCCACCCCGGAACGCGCGCTGGATGCATCGCTGCAGCTGCTGCAGGCCGGTGCCGAGATGGTCAAGATCGAAGGTGCCGGCTTCAAGGTCGACATCATCCGTTACCTGGTCGAGCGTGAGATTCCGGTCTGCGCTCACCTGGGCCTGACCCCGCAGTCGGTGCTGCGCCTGGGCGGCTTCAAGATCCAGGGCCGTGGCGATGCCGCGCGCCAGCTGGTGGAAGATGCCAGGGCCGTGGCCGCTGCCGGCGCCAGCATCATGGTGCTCGAATGCGTGCCGACCCCGGTCGCCGCCGAAGTGACCGCGGCGGTGGATGTTCCGACCATCGGCATCGGTGCCGGCCCGCAGTGCGACGGCCAGGTGCTGGTGCTGCACGATTTCCTCGGCCTGGACAGTGGCCATCGCCGTCCCAAGTTCGTCAAGGATTTCCTTGCCGAAGGCGGTTCGGTGGCCGGTGCCACCCGCGCCTATGCCGACGCCGTGCGCGACGGCAGCTTCCCCGACGAACAGCACGCCTACGCCCAATGATCCAGACCTTCAACGAGCTCGGCGCGCTGCGCGAGCAGATCGCCCAGTGGAAGCGCGAGGGCCTGCGCGTGGCGCTGGTGCCGACCATGGGCAACCTGCATGGTGGCCACCATTCGCTGGTGACCCTGGCCCGCCAGTACGCCGACAAGGTGGTGACGAGTATCTTCGTCAACCCGACCCAGTTCGGGCCGAACGAGGACTTCAGCCGCTACCCGCGCACGCCCGAGGCTGACGTGGCCGGGCTGGAGCAGGCCGGCTGCGATGCGGTGTGGCTGCCCAGCGTCGAGGCGATGTATCCGCTGGGCGTGGACAAGACCACGCAGATGCACGCGCCGGGTGTCAGTGAAGTGCTGGAAGGCGCCAGCCGCCCGGGCCACTTCGACGGCGTGTGCACGGTGGTGGCGCGCCTGTTCCTGCAGGTGCAGCCGGATGTGGCCGTGTTCGGCCGCAAGGATTACCAGCAGCTGGCCGTGATCAGGCAGATGGTGGCCGAGCTGTCGTTCCCGATCCAGATCGTCGGTGCCGAGATCGTGCGCGACGAGGATGGCCTGGCCAAGAGTTCGCGCAACCAGTACCTCAACGCCGAACAGCGACCGGTTGCGACGACCATTCACCGCACGCTGCTGGGCATGCGCGAAGGCTACGTGGCCGGGCACACGCGGGTGCAGATCGAGGCCGACGCCACGGCGGCGCTGCAGGCGGCCGGTTTCCAGGTCGACTACGCCGTGCTGCGCACGCCCGAGCTGGCCGAGCCGACCTTCGACGGCGGTGGCCGCGTGGCGCTGATCGCCGCGCGCCTGGGCACAACGCGCCTGATTGACAACCTGGAGTTCTGAGCCGCACGCGGCTTGGGGGCGCCCGCAACGGGCGCCTCTGCACTTCCCACGGACGGGAGACCGGAAATGAAAGCCCCCAGCACTGATACCGGCCGCCTCGCCCAGGCCTCGATCCTGGCGGTGCTGGCGGCAGGCATGTTGCCGGCCCAGCTGTTTGGCGGCCTGTTGTTCGCGCTCGAATTCAGGCGTACGCCGATGCCTGCGCTCACCGGTGGTGGGCTGATGTTCGTACTGGCCGTCTGCAATGCCATCGCGGTGTTGCTGCCGATGGCGCTGATCCTGCAGTCTCAGCAGCGCCTGCGCCGGGCCGGCTTCGTGCTGGTCGGCTTCGGGCTGGGCGCGCTGGCCATGGCCACCTGCGCCTGGCCGGGAGAAAACCAGGGGCCCTGGCTGCAGCGCCTGCGCTACGTCGATACCTTCGATGTGATCAGCTATGCCTTGCAGGTGCTGGCCGCGGGAGGCTTCGGGCTGGTCGCCGGGCTGGCCTTCCATACGGTGTTCCGGCTGTCTCTGGAAGGCGGTTCCGGGCACGCAGCGCCGCCGCCGCCGGGGGAGGGCACCTGAACAGCCTTCAGCGTCCTGCTGCAGCCCCCTGACGATGGTCAAGCGGGTGCTAGAATCCGCTCTTTCCTTTGCCGTTGCAGCGCCCCCATGCACCTGTCCCTGCTCAAGACCAAGATCCACCGCGCCACCGTCACCCATTCCGAGCTGAACTACGAAGGCTCGATCGCCATCGATGACAACCTGCTGGCTGCCACCGGCATCCGCGAGTTCGAACAGGTGCACATCTGGGACGTGACCAACGGTGCGCGCTTCTCGACCTATGCCATCCGCGCCGAAGCCGGCAGCGGCGTTGTCTCGCTCAACGGTGGCGCCGCGCGCCACGTGCAGGTCGGTGACATCATCATCATCGCCGCGTTCGCCAGCATGACCGAGCAGGAAGCTGACAGCTTCAAGCCGAAGCTGGTGTACGTTGATGGCAAGAACCAGATCACCCACACCAACGACACGATCCCGACCCAGGCCGCATGACAACGAACAACGGATTCGACTCGCTGCATTCCCACGCCCAGCGCCTGAAGGGCGCAAGCATCCCCAGCCTGCTCGCCGCCGAACCCGGCCGCGTGCAGGACTTGGCGCTGCGGGTCGGTCCGTTGTACGTCAACTTCGCCCGGCAGAAATACGATGCCGCGGCGCTGCAGGCATTGCTGGCTTTGGCCGCCGACCGTGATGTCGGCGGTGCCATCACCCGCCTGTTCCGTGGTGAGCAGGTCAATCTGACCGAAGGTCGCGCCGCACTGCACACCGCACTGCGTGGCGACGTGGTCGATGCGCCGGTGGCGGCCGAGGCCTATGCCACCGCGCGCACGATCCGCCAGCGCATGGGCGTGCTGGTGCGCGCGCTGGAAAACAGTGGCGTGACCGACGTGGTCAGCGTCGGCATCGGCGGTTCCGATCTCGGTCCGCGCCTGGTCGCCGATGCACTGCGCCCGGTCAGCGGTGCGCGACTGCGCGTGCATTTCGTGTCGAACGTGGACGGCGCCGCCATGCAGCGCACGCTGGCTACGCTGGATCCGGCGAAGACCGCCGGCATCCTGATCTCCAAGACCTTCGGCACGCAGGAAACCCTGCTCAACGGCCAGATCCTGCACGACTGGCTGGGTGGCAGCGAGCGTCTGTATGCAGTCAGTGCCAATCCGGAACGTGCCGCCAAGGCCTTCGCGATCGCCGCCGATCGCGTGCTGCCGATGTGGGACTGGGTGGGTGGCCGTTATTCGCTGTGGTCGGCGGTCGGTTTCCCGATCGCGCTGGCGATCGGCTTCGAGCGCTTTGAACAGTTGCTGGAAGGCGCGGCGCAGATGGATGCGCATGCGCTGGATGCACCGCTGGAGCGCAACCTGCCGGTGCTGCACGGCCTGACCGACATCTGGAACCGCAACCTGCTGGGCCATGCCACGCACGCGGTGATGACCTACGACCAGCGCCTGGCGCTGCTGCCGGCCTACCTGCAGCAGCTGGTGATGGAAAGCCTGGGCAAGCGCGTGCAGCGTGACGGCCAACCTGTCACCACCGACACCGTGCCGGTGTGGTGGGGCGGGGCGGGCACCGATGTGCAGCACAGCTTCTTCCAGGCGCTGCACCAGGGCACCAGCATCGTTCCGGCAGATTTCATCGGCTGCGTGCACAACGACGATCCCTACACGATCAATCATCAGGCCCTGCTGGCCAATCTGCTGGCGCAGACCGAAGCACTGGCCAATGGCCAGAGCAGCGACGACCCGCACCGTGATTACCCGGGCGGCCGCCCGAGCACGCTGATCCTGCTCGACGCGCTGACCCCGCAGGCGCTGGGCGCACTGATCGCCATGTACGAACACGCTGTGTACGTGCAGTCGGTGATCTGGAACATCAATGCCTTCGACCAGTTCGGTGTCGAGCTTGGCAAGCAGCTGGCCAGTGGCCTGTTGCCGGCGCTGCAGGGTGAGGATGTGGCGATTGCCGATCCGATGACCCGCGAGATCCTGGCGCAGCTGAAGGGCTGAGGTATCTGGAGAGTCGAGCCATGCCCGGCGGACGCGACGCCGCGTCACCGGCTCGGATCGCGTTCCGGGCTGGGCCGCTTGGCCAGCTTGCGCTGCAGCGAGCGGCGGTGCATGCCGAGCAGGCGCGCGGCCGCCGATACGTTGCCGCCGGTCTCATGCATCGCCTGCTGGATGTGCTCCCACTGCAGGCGGCTGATCGGCGTCATCGCGTCCGGCACTTCCATTTCGCCATCGTCGGCCGGGCCGTCATCTTCCTCACCGAGGGCGCGCAGGATCATCGGCACCGTGGCCGGCTTCGGCAGATAGTCATCGGCCCCGAGCTTGATCGCTTCGACCGCCGTGGCGATGCTGGCGTAGCCGGTGACCAGCAGGATCCGCATGTCCGCGCGCAGGGCGCGCAACGGCTGGATCAGCGCCAGGCCGGAGTCGCTGCCCAGCTTCAGGTCGATCAACGCGAAGGCGGGCGGATGCTGGCGGGCCAACGCCAGTGCGCTGGCGGCATCCTGCGCGGTCTGCGTTTCCAGCCCCTTGCGGGCCAGGCTGCGCTGCAGCGTGCGCAGGTACAGTTCGTCGTCGTCGACCAGCAGGCCGAGGGTTGAGGCGCTCATGGGGTTTCCTCGCGTAGGGCCAGCGGCAGGCGGAAGCCGACGCGGCTGCCGGCCCCTTGGGCCGGGCGCATCCACATCTCGCCGTCGAGGCGTTCGATGGTGGCATGGGACAGGGCCAGGCCGACCCCCATGCCTTCACTCTTGCTGCTGCCGAACAGCTTGCCCGGCAGCACCGCGGCGCGCGCGTTGAAGCCGTGGCCGTAGTCGCGCACCTCGCCGATCAGATCGTTGCCTTCGATGCGCAGGTCCAGGTCCACGCGCGGCCGGCCGGCCTGTTCGCCGGCATCGGCGGCATTGTTGAGCAAGACCATCAGCAGATGGCCCACGCCCGGGTCGAGTGGCAGCCGCAGCGGCGCATCGTCGTTGCGGTGCAGGTCGATGGTCGGCCGCACCAGGCGCCACTGTTCCAGTACCTGCTGGGCACTGGAGTGGCTGCGCCCCGGCGCATCGGCCGAGGCCGGTGCGGCCAGCGCCAGCACGCGCTCGCGGCACTGCACCAGCAGCTCGCGCAGGGTTTCCATGTCTTCTCGGACTTCGGGCTCTTCGCTGCGCTCGGCGACGTCATCGGCGAGCAGGGTCATGGTCGCCAGCGGCGTGTTCAGTTCATGTGCCACCGAGGCGGCATGGGTGGCCAGGGCGACAATGCCCTCGTTGCGGGCGAAGCGTTCGCGCAGGGCCGACAGTTCCAGTTCGCGCTGGCGCAGCGCCAGTGCCAGGCGGGTGGAGAAGGTCAGTACGACCGCAGCGGAAATCAGGAAATTGGCGACCACGCCCCAGCGGTTGAGGTCCTGCGCGCGGAAATAGCCATCCGGCAGCGACTGGCCGAAGATGCCGCTGGCGGCGTAGCCGAGCAGGCAGGCCAGCGCGACCGCCAGCGCCCAGCGCAGGGGCAGGGCGAACGCGGCCAGCGCGATCAGGATCAGGAACAGCGAACTGAACGGGTTGGCCATGCCGCCGCTCCAGCCCACCATCCAGGTCAGGATGATCACGTCCACCAGGATGTGGCCGAATGCGGTCAGTGGCGCGGTGTCAGCCGCTTCCGGGCGCAGCTGGGTGTAGATGTTGAACAGGGTCAGCACGGCTACGCCGGCCCACAGCGGCAGCTGCGGCAACGGCAGGCCCAGCACCCAGGTGGCGACCAGGATGGTGGCGGCCTGGCCACCTACGGCAAGCCAGCGCAGGCTGCACAGGGTTCGGAGAAACGGGGCGTCGGGACCGGTCATTCACGCTCATCGTATGCGTTCACGCGTGACCTTGCCTGCGACAATCGGCCGCAGCCGTGCCGCCGGCTGAATGCGAGTCACCCGGAATGCGGGAGCGGGCGGTAGAATGCGCCCATGCACGACGCCGTCACCCGCCCGACTCCCCCCTCCGATGCCACCTCCTGGCCCCGCCGCCAGACCCACGCCGTGCAGATCGGCGGGGTCACCGTAGGTGGAGGCAAGCCGGTGGTGGTGCAGTCGATGACCAACACCGACACGTCCGACGTGGCCTCCAGCGTGAAGCAGGCGGCTGAGCTGTGGCGTGCAGGTTCGGAAATGGTGCGTTTGACCGTCAACACCGTTGAAGCCGCTGCGGCGATCCCGCGCATCGTCGACAAGCTGGCGATGATGGGCATCGACGTGCCGCTGATCGGTGACTTCCACTACAACGGCCACCAGCTGCTGACCGCCGAGCCGGCGTGTGCCGAAGCGCTGGCCAAGTACCGCATCAACCCGGGCAACGTCGGCTTCGGCAAGAAGAAGGACCTGCAGTTCGCCCAGTTGATCGAGTTCGCGATCCGCTACAACAAGCCGGTGCGCATCGGCGCCAACTGGGGCTCGCTGGACCAGGCCCTGGCGGCGAAGCTGATGGACGAGAACAACCTGCGCGAACAGCCCTGGGACGCCGGTCGCGTGCTGCGCGAGGCGCTGATCCGCTCGGCGCTGGATTCGGCCGAGCAGGCAGTGGAACTCGGCCTGCCGCGCGACCGCATCGTGCTGTCGGCCAAGGTCAGCGGCGTGCAGGAACTGATCGCGGTGTATCGCGACCTGGCCCAGCGCTCGGACTTCGCCCTGCACCTGGGCCTGACCGAGGCCGGCATCGGCAGCAAGGGCATCGTCGCCTCGTCCGCGGCGCTGAGCGTGCTGCTGCAGGAAGGCATCGGAGACACCATCCGCATCTCGCTGACCCCGGAACCGGGCCAGTCGCGCACGCAGGAAGTGATCGTCGCCCAGGAACTGCTGCAGACCACCGGCCAGCGTGCCTTCACGCCGCTGGTCACGGCCTGCCCGGGCTGCGGCCGCACTACCTCCGAGTTCTTCCAGGAGCTGGCCAAGGTGGTGCAGAACCACGTGCGCGAGAAGATGCCGCTGTGGAAGATCCAGCACCCGGGTGCAGAGAACATGACCCTGGCGGTGATGGGCTGCATCGTCAACGGGCCGGGTGAGTCGCGCCATGCCAACATCGGCATCTCGTTGCCGGGCACGGGTGAAACGCCTGCAGCGCCGGTGTTCGTCGATGGCGAGAAGAAGGTGACCCTGCGTGGCGACAACATCGCCCAGGAGTTCGTCGCCCTGATCGACGATTACGTCGAACAAAAGTATGTCCGAAGCGCCGGATAAGCCTGCGATCCTCGCTGCACCGGAGTCCGCCTCCGGCTTCCGCCACTGGATGGTGCGCAACGCCTGGCGCCTGGTCCTGCTGTTCGGCGGTGTGCTGCTGCCGCTGGCCGGCTTCGTCGCCCTGGCTGACGAGGTGCACGAGTTTGAATCGTTCCATTTCGACGCGCCGCTGCTGTGGCAGATGCATGGCCTGCATTCGCCGCTGCTGGACTGCTTCTTCGTGCTCATTTCAAAACTGGGCTACGAATGGTTCCTGATCCCGGCCGACGTGCTGATCATCGGCGCGCTCCTGGGCTACCGGCGTTGGCGCGAGGCCACCTTCGTGGCGGTCAGCTTCGTCGGCTCCGCGCTGCTGAACATGGGCAGCAAGCACTTCTTCCAGCGCCAGCGCCCCAGCCTGTGGGAATCGATCGCGCCGGAATCGACGTTCAGTTTCCCCAGCGGCCACGCGATGGGCTCGATGACCCTGGCGGTGACCCTGGTACTGCTGGCCTGGAACACCCGCTGGCGCTGGCCGGTGCTGCTGCTGGCGCCGGCATTCAGCCTGCTGGTCAGCGTGTCCCGGGTGTATCTGGGGGTGCATTACCCCTCCGATATCCTGGCCGGATGGTGTGCCGCGCTGGTTTGGGTGGTAGGGTGCTATCTGGTCATGTTCAGTCGCCGGCACCCCTGGCGACGTCACGGCCCGCCGCCAGCGAAGGCCAGCGAAGCATCATCACAGGGGGATTGACGTGGATGGCCCTTGAGGGACGTCTACGTGATAGATCAGTTGTTTCGTTGCAGCAGGTTCTGCAAGACAGGGGGCAAGCACAACGCGCGGTACTGTGATGCGCAAGGCAGATTGCCGGGGTCGCATCCCGAACGCGCTTGCAGGGGTATCGGCACCCCACCTAGCTTGACCTGCAATGGCCGCATTCGAAGAGGTACGTGAATGACGATTCGAGTCTACCTGGTGGATGACCACGCGCTGGTCCGCACCGGGATGAAGATGATTCTGTCGGGGGAAACCGACATCGAGGTGGTGGGCGAAGCCGAAACCGGCGAGGACGCGCTGCGCGAGGTCCGCCAGCTGCTGCCGGACGTGGTGCTGTGTGACCTGCACCTGCCGGGTGTGAGCGGCATGGAAGTGACCGAGCGCATCGTGCGCAGCCACCGCAATACCCGCGTGGTGATCGTGTCGGTGCTGGAAGATGGCCCGCTGCCGAAGCGGCTGCTCGAAGCCGGTGCTGCCGGTTACATCGGCAAGGGCTGCGATGCGCAGGAACTGCTGCGTGCGGTGCGCGACGTGGCCGGTGGCCGTCGTTACCTGGGTACCAGCATCGCGCAGAATCTGGCGTTGTCGACGGTGGAAGGCAATGGTTCGCCGTTCGACAGCCTGTCGCCGCGCGAGCTGGAAGTGGCGTTGCTGCTGACCCAAGGCCTGCGCCAGGAAGACATTGCGCGGCGCCTGAGCCTGAGTGCGAAGACGGTGAACACGCACAAGGCGCGGCTGTTCGAGAAGATGGGGATCCACGACAACATCGCGCTGGCGCGGATGGCCAGCCAGTACGGGTTGGTGGATCCGGCACGGCCGCTGTGAGGGATTCGGCCAACGGCTGAGCCCCTCGCGGTGTGCGGCAGGATTCGTGGGATTGGCCCTGCGGAGGGATTGCGCAGGGGACGCCGTGAATCCATCCCTGGAGGCTCGGACGCGCCATCCATGGCGCTTACGCCCCTGCGCAATCCCTCCGCAGGGCCACGGACAGGTTCCGTGCGCGTCCACCGCGGAATGAAGAAGGAAGAGCGGGAGCGCGTCGCGCGCTTTGCCCGCTCTGGATGCTGGTCCTGTAGAGCCGAGCCCATGCTCGGCTGCTTTCCATTCCGCTGGCGTGGAGCCGAGCGTGGGCTCGGCTCTACAGCTGCGTTGGGCTCAGTGGCCGCGGACGCGCTTGATGATCTTCGCCGCGTCAGCAGCGCTGGCGCGCACCTTGTCCCATTCGCCGTCGGCGATCCAGTTGCCCGGCACCATCCACGAACCACCAATGCAGACCACGTTCTTCTGTTCGAGGTATTCGGCGGCGGTGTTCTCGGTGATGCCACCGGTCGGGCACAGCTTCAGGTCAGCCACCGGGCCAGCAAGGCCCTTGATCATTGCCAGCCCGCCCACGGCCGTGGCCGGGAACAGCTTGCACACACGGAAGCCGCGCGCGTAGAGCGACAGAAGCTCGGTCGGCGTGGCCGCACCCGGCACCACCGGTAGCGGCGCAGCGGCCAATGCATCGGCCAGCGCCGGCGGCGTACCCGGCGTCACCAGGAAGTCAGCACCCGCATCGATCGACTGCTGCATCTGCTCCACGGTCAGCACCGTGCCCGCGCCCACCACCACATCCGGCAGCTCGCGCTTGAGCATCGCCAGCGCTTCCATCGCCACCGGTGTCCGCAGCGTCAGCTCGATGGCCGGCAAGCCACCTTCCAGCAGCGCCGCACTGACCGCCCGCGCCTGGTCCAGCGTATGAACCGTCACCACCGGCAGGATGCCCGCCGCATGCAACAGCTCCGCCGCCTTCACCTGATGTTGTTCGATACCCATGCTTTTGCCCTTGCCTTTGCTCTTCTTGATTCAGTGGCCGCAGCGCAGATGACGCGCCGGGAATTGTCCAAGGGCAGTAGAGCGCCCTGGCCGGGACCGTGAGCGGCATGGATGCCGCGATCGAGCCCCCATGGATGGGTTTAGGGCGTGTCCCGGCCAGGGCGCTCTACTGCCCAAGCCGGGAAGCCTGCCGCGGCTTTTCGCTTCAGGCGTCCTTCGCCTCATGCGGCGCTGCCGCCGCCGCGGCATCGTGTCCCAACTCATACTCCGCGTCGTAATCCCACGGCCCGCCATCAGCCGCCGCCGGCCCGCACGAAATCGAAATCGCCCCTTGGTCGGCCGGACCCACCACGCGGCGGTTGATCGCGAACAGGTTGCGGCCCAGGTCATGCGCGGCCGGCGCGGTGTTCGGCGCCAGCGGACGTGCTGCCCATTCCGCCGCACCCACCAGCACTTCCAACGTGCCGGCCTCGCCATCCAGGCGGATCATGTCGCCTTCGCGCACTTTGGCCAGCTGGCCACCGCGCGCCGCTTCCGGCGTCACGTGGATCGCCGCCGGAATCTTGCCCGAGGCGCCGGACAGGCGGCCGTCGGTAACCAGCGCCACGCGCCGGCCCTGGTTCTGCAGCAGTCCCAGCAGCGGCGCCAGCGAATGCAGTTCGGGCATGCCGTTGGCACGCGGGCCCTGGTAACGCACCACCGCCACGAAATCTTGCGGCAGCAGGCCGCCGGCGTGCAGCTTGTTCAACACCTGCGGTGCATCGACCACCACGGCCGGCGCTTCGATCGTGCGGTACTGCGGCTTCACCGCCGACAGCTTGATCAGCGACTTGCCCAGGTTGCCGCGCAGCAGTCGCAGGCCACCCTGTTGCTCGAACGGATTGTCGACGCCACGCACCACTTCGTCATCGGCGCTGCGTTCCAGGCCCGGCAGATAGACCAGCCGGCCGTCGCGCAGCTGCGGCTCGCGCGCATAGTCGGCCATGCCGCCGCGTGCCACGCTCACGAGGTCGCCGTGCATCAGGCCGGCCTTGATCAGCTCGCCGAACACGAAGGCCGGGCCGCCGGCCGCAGCGAAGCGGTTCACGTCGGCGTCGCCGTTCGGATAGACGCGGGCCAGCAGCGGGATCAGCTGCGACAGCTCGTCGAAATCGTCCCAGGTCAGCACGATGCCGGCGGCGCGTGCCACGGCGATCCAATGGATGGTGTGATTGGTCGACCCACCGGTCGCCATCAGCGCGATGACCGCGTTGATGATCGCGCGCTCGTCGATGATCCGGCCCAGCGGACGGAAGTCATCGCCCAGCGCGGTGATGTCCAGCGCACGTTCGGTGGCTTCGCGGGTCAGTGCATCACGCAGCGGCGTGCCCGGGTTGACGAACGACGCACCCGGCAGCTGCACGCCCATCGCTTCCAGCAGCACCTGGTTGGAATTGGCGGTGCCGTAGAAGGTGCAGGTGCCAGCGCCGTGGTACGACGCGGACTCGGCTTCCAGAAGCTCTTCGCGGGTGGCTTCGCCGGCGGCGTAGCGTTCGCGCACTTCGGCCTTCTGCTTGTTCGGAATGCCCGGGGTCATCGGGCCGGCCGGCACGAACACCGCCGGCAGGTGACCGAAGGCCAGTGCACCGATCAGCAGGCCCGGCACGATCTTGTCGCATACACCGAGGTAGACGGTGGTGTCGAACATGTCGTGGCTGAGCCCGATGGCGGTCGCCTGTGCGATCACATCGCGCGAGAACAGCGACAGTTCCATGCCGCCTCGGCCCTGGGTGACGCCGTCGCACATCGCCGGCACGCCGCCGGCCACCTGTGCGGTGGCGCCCAGCTCGCGGGCGATCTCGCGGATCTGCTCGGGATAGGTCTCGAACGGCTGGTGCGCCGACAGCATGTCGTTGTAGGCGGTGATGATGCCCAGGTTCGGCGTCACGCCACCGCGCAGGCGGCTCTTGTCGGTGCCGCCACAGGCGGCGAATCCGTGGGCGAGGTTGCCGCAGCTCAGGCGGCTGCGGAACGGGCCCTCACGCAGGGAGGCATCGATCGCTGCCAGATAGGCGGCACGCGAGGCGGCGCTGCGGCGGATGACACGCTCAGTGATGGCTTGCAGTTGCGGATGGAGGCTCATTGGCTACCGGCGTTCGTGGTGGCGAGAGGCAAGCGGCGGCGCGGCGCCGCCGCCGACATCAATCAGCCCAGTGCACGCGCAGGCGCGCGCCGTCCAGGTTGATTGCATTGAGGATCGGATACTGCTGGGCGTCGTTGCTGTCCAGCGCCTGGCGCAGCACCTGCAGCTTCTGCTTGCCGCGCAGCAGCAGCAGGCGCTGGCGGCACTGGCCCAGCCCGTGCGGGGTCAGCGTGATGCGCAGCGGCCACTGGTTCGCGCCCGGGCAGCCGGTGGCGTCCAGTGCCGCGTAGGGCAGGGTGCTTTCCAGTGCGCGGGCCAGGTCCTTCGAGCCCGGGAACAGCGAGGCGGTGTGGCCGTCGTTGCCCATGCCCAGTGCTACCAGGCTCGGCGGCTGGCTGTGCTGGGCCTGCAGGTTGGCGGTGTAAACGCATTCCGGCAGCGGCTTGCCGATCCGTACCAGCGGATCGAAATGCGCACCTTCGGCGCGCTTGAGCAGGTGCTCGCGCACCAGCCAGGCATTGCTGTCGCGATCCTGCGGCGACAGCCAGCGCTCGTCGGCCAGGCTCACTTCCACCCGGTCCCAGTGCACGTCCAACTCGGCCAGCGCCTGGTAGACCGGCGCCGGCGTGGTGCCGCCGGACAACAGGATGCGGGCGCGGCCCACTTCGTTGATGTCGTGGTTGAGGGTCTGCGCCATCTCGGCGGCCACTGCCTCGATCCAGCCATCGGCATCGCCGTGGCTGATGAACTCGATGCGGTCGTCGTGGAAGGTGGGGCTCATGCGGCAACTCCAGGTGCGTCACGTTCGGCGTCGGCGGCATAGGCGGCGGCGCCCAGCAATCCGGCGTGGGGATGCATCACGGCCAACGAGGGAACGCGCGCCATGATCGAAGAGAACCGCCCCTTGTGTTCGAAGCGCTGGCGGAAACCAGAGTGCTGCAGCGAATCGAGCATCTTCGGGGTCAGACCGCCGGTCAGGAACACGCCATCCCAGGCACCCTGGGTCAGCACCAGGTCGCCGGCAATGGCGCCGAACACCGCGCAGAACACGTCCACGGTGCGCATTGCCTGCGGATCGCCATGCAGGGCGCGGGCGGTCACGTCCACCGGCTGCAGCTGGCCGGGATCGATACCGGCCATCTCGCACACCGCGCGATGGATGTTGACCAGGCCGGGGCCGCAGATCAGTCGCTCGTTGGAGACGCGGCCGAACTGCTCGGACAGGATTTCCAGGATGCGGATCTCCTCCGGGGTTCCTGGCGGGAAGCTGACATGGCCGCCTTCGGTTTCCAGCGGATAGCAGCGTCCGTGGCGCAGGATCAGGCCACCGACACCCAGGCCGGTACCCGGACCGATCACCGCGTAGTTGCGCGGCTGGCCCGGCTTGCCCGGCACCCAGGCGGCACCACCGACCTGGACCACGTCATCGGGCTGCAGCAGTGAAATCGCCATCGCCTGTGCGGCGAAATCGTTGATCAGGTGCAGTTCGTCGAAACCAAGCATGGCTGCGGTGCGGCTGCGCGAGATCACCCACGGATGGTTGGTGATGCGCGCTTCGTCACCATCGACGCGACCGGCAACCGCGAACACGCCGCGGCTTGCAGTGGCACCGATCTGTTCGAGATGGTGGCGTGCGGCATCACCCAGCGAGGGAAACTCCGCCACCGCATACTCGCGGATGCTGTCCTTCTGCAGCGGTGCGTCCTGCGAGGTGTCGGCCAGGGCGAAGCGGGCGTTGGTGCCGCCGATGTCGGCGACCAGCACCGGCTGCGAGCTGGCGCTCATGCCGAGGCTCCGCTGTCCGGCGCGTCCACGCCCTGCGGCAGGAACTCGCCCGCATTGCTCGGGCCCCACTGGCCGGCGGGGTAGGGCTCCAGCGGCAGCTTGGCGTCCTTCCAGGCGTCGGCCACGCTGTCGATCCAAGCCCAGGCGGCGCGCACTTCGTCATCGCGCACGAACAGCGTGTGGTTGCCGTTGAACGCATCCAGGAACAGGCGTTCGTAGGCGATGCGGCGGTGCAGGCCGGTCGGCACCGACAGCTCCAGCTCCAGCGGGTGCAGTTCCAGCGCGCCCCATTCCGGGCCGGCCAGGCTGCTCATCAGGCCCAGTTCGATGTTTTCCTGCGGCTGCAGCTGGAACACCAGGCGGTTCGGTGCGGCCTGCGCGCGCTGCGGGCGCTCGAACAGCCAGTGGGTGACCGGCTTCAGCGTGACCACCACGCGGGTGGTGCGTTCGGGCAGGCGCTTGCCGGTGACCAGGTGGAACGGCACGCCGCTCCAGCGCCAGTTGTCGATGTGCGCGGTGACACCGGCGAAGGTCTCCACGTCGCTGCCTTCCGGCGGCTGGTAGGCCTGTGCCGGCTGGCCGTTGATGGTGCCGGCGGTGTAGCGGCCGCGGATGCTGTCACGCGCGGCGTGCTTGGCATCAAGCGGACGCAGGGCGCGCAGCACCTTGACCTTCTCGTCGCGGATGCGGTCGGCTTCCAGCGACGCCGGCGGTTCCATCGCCACCATGCACAGCAGCTGCAGAATATGGCTCTGCACCATGTCGCGCAGCGCGCCGGAGCGGGCGTAGTAGGCGTCGCGGCCATCCACGCCTTCGCTCTCGGCCACCAGGATGTGCACCGATTCGATGTAGTTGCGGTTCCACACTGCCTCCAGCAGCGTGTTGCCGAAGCGCAGCGCGATCAGGTTCTGAACTGCCGCCTTGCCCAGGTAGTGGTCGAGACGGAACACGCGGTCCTCGTCGATCCACTGGCCGATGGTGCTGATGATTTCCTCGGCGCTCTCGCTGTCGCTGCCGATCGGCTTCTCCAGCATCAGGCGTGCCGGTGCGGCAAGTGCGCCGCCCTTGGCCAGGCCTTCGCAGGTGGAGATGTACAGGCCCGGCGGGATGGCCAGGTAGCTGACGCACTTGCGGTGCACCAGGTCGGAGACCGCGGCGGCAACCGAGTCGACGTCGCGCAGATCCACCGAACGGTAGTCGATGCGGCGCAGCAGGGCACTGATGTCGTCCTGCGTGGCCATCGGCATGGCCTGCTGCAGGCGCGGGCGCAGGATGTCATGGAAGGCTTCGGTGTCATGCCCGGACAGGGCCAGCGCACGGATACGGAAGTCCTCCGGCAGCAGGCCGTCGCCAAGCAGGCGAAGCAGCGAAGGGAACAGGTAGCGCTGGGCCAGATCACCTGTGGCACCGAACAGGAAGAGGGTGTCGTGCATCGCTCGAGTTTCAGATCCGGGTGACATCGTTGTCAATCGCTTCATGGCTGGGTTCGGGGGACATCCGCGCAACTGCCTGTCCGAGGTTCGTCAGGGGCGATCTCCGGGGTAGCGGGAGACCGTTCCATTCGAAACCACTGCCCCGGCGGAAGCTTCGTTCCACCGCCGACGCAGATCGGTGCGCACCGATCATCGGATAGTGCCACGTGAAAACGTTTACATGGCAGAATGGGCAACTGTATTCGATTGCAGTGCTCGCCGTCATGCCGCAAGCGCGCAATCATCACTGCCATCGGGAGGGCCGAGGCAGTCCCAAAAGACAGCCCGGCTTCGGGCGGACCGGATAGGTGATATGGCAAAAGTGCAGTTGCAGGGTGTGCGCAAGGTCTATGACAACGGCCAGGTCGCGGTGAAGGACGCCAGCTTCGAGGTCGCCGATGGCGAGCTGATGGTGCTGGTCGGTCCGTCCGGCTGTGGCAAGTCGACCCTGCTGCGGATGGTGGCTGGCCTTGAAGAAATCAGCGGCGGCACGCTGACCATCGGTGATCGCGTGGTCAACGACGTGGCGCCGAAGGATCGCGACATCGCGATGGTGTTCCAGAGCTACGCGCTGTATCCGCACATGACCGTGGCCGAGAACCTGGCCTTCGGCCTGAAGCTGCGCGGGCATGACAAGGCGACCATCGACAAGCGCATCGCCGAAGCGGCGCAGACGCTGGGCCTGACGGAGATGATGGACAAGCTGCCCAAGGCGATGTCCGGCGGCCAGCGCCAGCGTGTTGCGCTGGGCCGGGCGCTGGTGCGCGAGCCGGCGGTGTTCCTGCTCGACGAACCGCTGTCCAATCTGGATGCCAAGCTGCGCCACAGCGTGCGCACCGAAATCGCGCAGCTGCATCGCAAGCTGGGCACCACCATGATCTACGTGACGCACGACCAGGTTGAAGCGATGACCCTGGGCCAGCGCATCGTGGTGCTGAAGGACGGCATCATCCAGCAGATCGATACGCCGATGGCGCTGTACGACCGCCCGGCCAACCTGTTCGTGGCTGGTTTCCTCGGCAGCCCGGCGATGAACGTGCTGCGTGGCACGCTGCAGGGCGATGCCGGTGGCGTGACCGTGGTCGACGGCGAATGGCGTGCACCGCTGGGTCAGGCCACGATCGATCCGGCGTGGTTGCAGAAGCCGATCGCGGTGGGCGTGCGGCCGGAGCACCTGCAGCCGGCGGCCGCCGATGATGCGCATGCGTTCACTGCGCGCATCGAAGGCATTGAGCCGGTCGGCAACGAGATCTTCGTCAACCTCAGCAGTGGCCAGCATGCGCTGACCATGCGCGTGGCGCCGCAGGCGCTGCCGGCGGTGGGCGAGCAGATCCGCGTGGCGATCCACCCGCAGGGGTTGCATTTCTTCAACCCGGAAACCGGCGAGCGGCTCTGACTCTGTAGCCGAACCCACGCTCGGCTGCTTCGTTGCGGTGCGGACCAACGGTCCGCACCCACCATGGCGGCGGTAGCGCCGGGCCGTGCCCGGCGTGAACCTCAGCGCGCCAGTCCATCCAGTAGCGGCACACGCTGCGCCACCGCACCACCCACCTGCAGCTCGGCGTCGCTGGCCTCCAGCGGCAGCACCGCCAGCGCCAGTTCACCCGCCACGCTGGCAATCGTGCCCAGCGCTGCGCCGTCCTGTTGCACGCCATCGCCGGCCTGCGCCGGTGCTGCGGCATGCAGCAGCTGCACCGCGCGCTTGGCCTTGCCGAGGAAGTGGGTGCGCGCGACGATTTCCTGGCCGGGATAGCAGCCCTTCTTCACGCTGTAGCCGTTCAGGCGGTCCAGGCCCAGCTGCTGGGGGGTCCACACTTCGCGCTGGCTTTCTTCCAGTCGCGGCAACCCGTAGCGCAGGTCGGCCTGGCGCCAGGCCAGGGCGAAAGCGGCCTCATCGGTTTCGCTGCCGGCGGCAAATGCATCAGCTGCGCCAATGCGCAGGGTGCGCGGCAGCGCATCGCTGCCCAGGTCAAGTTCCCAGCCGTCCGCTGCGGCGTGCGCAATCGCGGCGTTGCTGGCGGCTTCGGGCGCGGTGAAGGCGCCGGCCACCGCCAGATCGCTGCGCACCTGCACCTTCACCTTGCGACGGAACACGAAGCGCTGCAGTTGCGACGCAATCGCATCGGCATCGCCGTCGGCCAGCACCAGCATCACGTGGTCGTCGGCCAGCCGAAGCAGCTGGAACACCGCCAGGGTGCGGCCTTTTGCGCTCAGCCAGGCGCTCCACTGCCAGTGCAGCAGGGGCAGGGCAGTGACGTCGCCGCTGAACTGGGCGTGGGCGAAAACGGCCGCATCCGTGCCCTGCAGGCTCAGCAACTGGTGGCCGGGCAGGCGCGGATATCCGACGAAAGCAGGGGGCAGGTTGTCAGGCACGTGAACGAGGTCTAAAATTTGTGCGTTGCGAGACCGAACATGATAGGCCAAACAACCCCCACTCCCGACGACGAATCTGAAGCCCCGCTGGTCCCCGCGGCACCCGTGCCCGTGGAACAGGAAAAAGCAGAGGAATTCGGCGGCCGCGGCGGACTTGATCCGGTGCGGTATGGCGATTGGGAGAAAAACGGACGCTGCATCGATTTCTGATCAGCATTGAGCCAACGCGGCCGTGTGCCGCCCAGCCGAGACAACGAGCCCAGCGAATGGCGACCAGACAACGCCCACTTTCCCCGCACCTTCAGGTGTATCGCTGGCAGATTCAGATGGCCACCTCGATCCTGCATCGAGCCACTGGCGTCTTTCTGTCTGTTGGTGCCCTCATCATCGCTGCCGGCCTGCTGGCCCTGATGATGGGGCCCGAGTCCTGGAACTGCTTCACCGGCCATGCCGGGGCCTGGTATGGCCGCGTGTTCCTGTTCGCGTGGACATGGTCGTTCGCCTATCACCTGTGCAATGGCATCCGCCACGTGGTGCAGGACTTCGCTATCGGCTTCAGCATCCCCGCCTTCATCCGCAGCAGCTGGCTGTCGGTCACCGGCAGCCTGGTGATCACCCTGCTGGTGTGGGCCTATGTGATGTTCGGAGGTGCCGCGTGAGCAAGTTCCGTACCCCGCTGAAGAACGTGCGCGGCCTTGGCTCGGCCAAGACCGGCACCGAGCACTTCGTGCACCAACGCCTGACCGCCGCCGCGCTCGTGGTGCTGGGCATCTGGTTCCTGGTCTTCGTGCTGGGCCTGCTGGGCTCGGACTACGCGACCGCCGCCGCCGCCGTGGCCAAGCCGTGGAACGCAGTGCCGCTGATCGGCCTGCTGATCGCCATGTTCTGGCACGCGCAGCTCGGCATGCAGGTCGTGCTGGAAGACTACATCCACGAATCGCTGCTGGCCCTGGTGCTGCAGACCGCGGTGAAGTTCGTCGCCGTGCTCGGCATGATCGTCAGTGTGTTTGCGGTGGGCCGCATCGCCCTCGGCGTTGCCTGAGCCCAGGCACCAACACAGGAATCCAGATTAGATGTCCGCTTACAAGATCACCGAACACAAGTACGACATGGTCGTGGTCGGCGCCGGCGGCGCCGGCCTGCGCGCCACGTTCGGCCTGGCCGCCAAGGGCCTGCAGACCGTGTGCCTGACCAAGGTCTTCCCGACCCGTTCGCACACCGTTGCCGCCCAGGGCGGTATCTCGGCCGCACTCGCCAACATGGGCGAGGACGACTGGCGTTACCACTTCTTCGATACCATCAAGGGTTCGGACTGGCTGGGCGACCAGGACGCCATCGAATACATGTGCCGTGAGGCCATCCCGGCCATCATCGAGCTCGAACACTACGGCGTGCCGTTCTCGCGCACCGCCGAAGGCAAGATCTACCAGCGTCCGTTCGGTGGCATGACCACCAAGTACGGTGAAGGCCCGGCGGCGCAGCGTACCTGCGCGGCGGCCGACCGTACCGGTCATGCGATGCTGCACACCCTGTACCAGCAGTCGCTGAAGCACGACGCGCGCTTCATGATCGAGTACTTCGCGCTCGACCTGATCTTCGACGAGGAAGGCGCCTGCCGCGGCGTGCTGGCCCTGGACATGTCCGATGGCACGCTGCACCTGTTCCGCGCCCAGGGCGTGGTGCTGGCCACCGGCGGCTACGGCCGTGCCTACTTCAGCGCCACGTCGGCGCATACCTGCACCGGCGACGGTGGCGGCCTGGCCATGCGTGCCGGCATCGCCATGCAGGACATGGAGTTCGTGCAGTTCCACCCGACCGGCATCTACGGCGCCGGCTGCCTGATCACCGAGGGTGTCCGCGGTGAAGGTGGCATCCTGCGCAACAGCAGTGGCGAGCGCTTCATGGAGCGCTATGCACCGCACTACAAGGATCTGGCCTCGCGCGACGTGGTCAGCCGTTCGATGACCATCGAGATCCGCGAAGGCCGCGGCGTCGGCGAGCACAAGGATCACATCCTGCTCGACCTGACCCACCTCGGCCCGGGCGTGATCGACGACAAGCTGCCGGGCATCGCCGAAAGCGCCCGCATCTTCGCCGGCGTCGACGTGCACAAGCAGCCGATCCCGGTCATCCCGACCGTGCACTACAACATGGGCGGCATCCCGACCAACTACCACGGCGAAGTCGTCCGCAAGGATGGCGACAACCCCGACGCGGTGATCCCGGGCCTGTACGCGATCGGCGAAGCCGCCTGCGTGTCGGTGCACGGTGCCAACCGCCTGGGTTCGAACTCGCTGCTGGACCTGGTGGTGTTCGGTCGTGCGGTGGCCAACCGCTGCGCCGAGACCATCAAGCCGGGCGCGTCGCACAAGCCGCTGGCGTCTGATGCCTGCGACAAGGCGCTGGGCCTGCTGGACAAGCTGCGCCACGCCAACGGCGATACCCCGACCTCGGTCATCCGCGATCGCATGCAGCGCACCATGCAGGCCGACGCGGCGGTCTTCCGCACCAGCCAGACGCTGAAGGAAGGTTGCGAGAAGATGGACAAGATCTTCGACTCGTTCCAGGACGTGAAGGTCTCCGACCGTTCGCTGGTGTGGAACTCGGACCTGATCGAGACCTACGAGCTGAACAACCTGCTGCTCAACGCGGTGGCGACGATCAACTCGGCCGAACAGCGCAAGGAAAGCCGCGGCGCGCATGCGCACGAGGACTTCCCGGACCGCGACGACGTCAACTGGCAGAAGCACACCCTGGTCAGCGTCGACGAGAAGGGCAAGTGCAGCTTCGACTACCGTCCGGTGCACATGTACACGTTGACCGACGACGTGTCCGTAGTGCCGCCGAAGCCGCGCGTGTACTGATCCGACCCCGCCTACCATGCAATCCGCGCCCAAGGGCGCGGGCCGCCTGAGCCAACGAGAGCAGCCATGGCCGAGTTTTCACTCCCCAAGAATTCCAAGATCACGAAGGGCAAGCACTTCCCCGTCAAGAACGGCGGCAAGAACGTGCGCACCTTCAAGATCTACCGCTGGAGTCCGGACGACGACAGCAACCCGCGCACCGATACCTATGAAGTCGATCTGGATGCCTGTGGCCCGATGGTCCTGGACGCCCTGATCAAGATCAAGAACGAGATCGACCCGACCCTGACCTTCCGCCGCTCCTGCCGCGAAGGTATCTGTGGTTCGTGCGCGATGAACATCGACGGCACCAACACCCTGGCCTGCACCCGAGCCATTTCGGATTGCGGCAAGAAGGAAGTGCCGATCTACCCGCTGCCGCACATGAACGTGGTCAAGGATCTGGTTCCGGACCTGACCCACTTCTACGCGCAGTACGCCTCGATCAAGCCGTGGATCCGCACCCAGACCCCGGCACCGCCGGACCGCGAGCGCCTGCAGTCGCCGGAAGACCGCAAGAAGCTGGACGGCCTGTACGAGTGCATCCTGTGCGCCTGCTGCTCGACCAGCTGCCCGAGCTACTGGTGGAACGGCGAGCGTTACCTGGGCCCGGCGATCCTGCTGCAGGCCTACCGCTGGATCATCGATTCGCGCGATGAGGACACCGGTGCGCGCCTGGACGATCTGGAAGATCCGTTCAAGCTGTACCGCTGCCACACCATCATGAACTGCGCCCGGACCTGCCCGAAGGGCCTGAACCCGGCGCTGGCGATCGCCGAGATCAAGAAGCTGATGATGGAACGCCGCGCCTGATCAGGCCTGGCTGTACCGGGTAGAGCCACGCCATGTGTGGCTGTGCCACCCCAGTAGAGCCACGCCATGCGTGGCTTTGCTGTATCTGGAGAAACACGATGGAAGAAGACGTTCTGCTGAAGAAGCTGCGCTGGCGCTGCCGCCGCGGCATGCGCGAACTCGACCAGCTGTTCGGTCGCTACCTGGACCGTGAATGGAGCACTGCGCCGACCGAAGAGCGCGAGGTTTTCCTGTTCCTGCTCGATTGCGAGGACGATAAGTTGTGGCGCTGGTTCATGGGCTATGAGGCCTGCCCACATGCGCACGCGATCCCCCTCATACAGAAGATCCTCGCCCTCAAGCCTTGAGTGGCGCCCCTCGCGGCTGCAGGCCGCCGCCCAGCTGGCGGTGCTGCTGGCCGCACCCTGGCTGCTGCGCGCATCGGATCTGCCGCCGCGGCTGTTGATTCCCGCGGTGTTGCTGGCCTAGGGCATCGGGTTGGCCGAACTGGCCTGGCGCCAGCGCAGGCCACGCGTGCAGGTGCTTCTGCCGGTACCGTCCGAGCCGCTGCAGGTGGCCGGGCAGGACGTCGATGCGCCACAACTGGTCGTGCGTGGCCCCTGGCTGCTGTTGCTCTGGCGTGAGGATCGGCGCCGCCGGCGCCTGCTGTTCTGGCCGGATGTGCTCGATTCCGGGCAGCGACGTGAACTGCGACTGGCCGTGGCCGCACGTAGCGTTTCCCGTCGGCCCCGGTCGATGGCACCATAAGCTGAATTGACCGGCGTGCCTGCATGTTCAAACCCATTCCCGTGGCCATTGGCCTGCGCTACCTGCGCGCCAAGCGCCGCAACGGCTTCATCTCCTTCATCTCGATGGCATCGATCCTGGGCATCGCGCTCGGCGTCACGGTGCTGATCACCACCCTGGCGGTGATGAGCGGTTTCCAGAAGGAAATCCGCAGCCGCCTGCTGCAGATGACCGCCCACACCACCATCAGCCGTGACGGCGAGCCGATGCCGGACTGGATGCGGGTGGTCGATGTGGCCAGCAAGGACCCGCGCGTGGCCGGTGCCGCGCCGTACATCGAGATCCAATCGATGATCAGCGGCCCGCGCGTGCAGGGCGCGATCATCCAGGGCATCGAGCCGGCGCTGGAGCCGAAGGTGTCGGTGATCGACAAGAAGGTCACCAAGGGCAGCTATGACAGCCTCACGCCGGGCAGCTTCAACCTGCTGCTGGGCAAGGAGCTGGCGATCTGGCTGGGCGTCGATGTCGGCGACCAGGTTCTGGTGACCTTTGCAGAAGTGCAGGGCACGCCTGCCGGTGCGGTGCCACGGATGAAACGCTTTACCGTGAGCGGCATCTTCGAGGCCGGTTACAACGAAGTCGACCGTGGCGTCGGCTTCGCCAACATGAAGGACCTGGAGCGCGTGCTGCGCAGCGACGGTGCCACCGGCGTGCGCCTGAAACTGCACGACATGGACCGCTCGCTGGAAGTGGGCGTGGATCTGGCGCAGAACCTCGGTGGTGCCTACCGCGTGAGTGACTGGACCCAGCAGAACGCCAACCTCTACCACTCGCTGCGCATGGAGAAGGTGGTGATGGGCATCCTGCTGTCGCTGATCATCGCCATGGGCGCCTTCAACCTGGTGTCCTCGCAGGTGATGCTGGTGACCGACAAGCAGGCCGACATCGCCATCCTGCGCACCCTCGGCCTGACCCCGGGTGGCGTGATGCAGGTGTTCATGGTGCAGGGCTCGCTGATCGGCATCTTCGGCACGCTGGCCGGCCTGATCGGTGGCATCACCCTGACCCTCAACCTGGAGCGCATCCTCGGCGCCATCGAGAGCGTGTTCAACGTCAAGCTGATGCCGGAGGATGTGTACTACATCACCGGCCTGCCGACCGACATGCAGACCGGCGACGTGGTGGCGATCACCGTGGTCGCACTGCTGATGAGCTTCCTGGCCACCCTGTATCCCGCCTGGCGGGCAGCGCGCACCCAGCCGGCGGAGGCCCTGCGTTATGAATAAGGTCTTCAACCGCGGCGATGAAGTGATCCGTGCCGAAGCATTGGGCAAGACCTACGCCGAAGGACGCATGCAGACCCCGGTGTTCGATGGCCTGGACCTGACCGTGACCGCCGGCGAAACCGTGGCGATCATCGGTGCCTCCGGCGCCGGCAAGAGCACGCTGCTGCACCTGCTGGGCGGCCTCGACATTCCGACCGCGGGCGAGGTCTATGTGACCGGCCAGCGTATGTCGGCGCTGTCGGATACCGCGCGTGGCCTGCTGCGCAACCAGGCGCTGGGCTTCGTCTACCAGTTCCATCACCTGCTGCCGGAGTTCACCGCGCTGGAAAACGTGATGATGCCGGTGCTGCTGGCTGGCACCGCGGTGGCCGAAGCGAGCAGCCGGGCAACCACGCTGCTGGAAGCGGTCGGCCTCGGCCACCGCCTGGACCACAAGCCGGGCGAGCTGTCCGGCGGCGAGCGCCAGCGTGCTGCGGTGGCGCGAGCACTGGTCAACCATCCGGCCTGCGTGCTCGGTGACGAGCCGACCGGCAACCTGGATGACCGCACGGCTGCAACGGTGTTCGAGCTGATGCTGGAGCTGAATCGTGCACGTCACACCAGCCTGGTGCTGGTGACCCATGACCGCAGCCTGGCGCGTCGCCTGGACCGGGTTCTGGAGCTGCGCGAAGGTCGCCTGCACGCACTGGCCCACGCCGACGTCTGAGCGGCCGGCAACGGCCGCCTCCCCGCACCTGAACGGGTTTACCTGCCATCGCGCCGGCCGCACATCGGCCGGCGCATGATCGCAGCAGGTTCCCCGAGGAGATCGCCATGAAGACCCCGCTTCTGCTGGCCGGCCTCTGCCTGGCCCTGGCCGCCTGTGCCACCACCGGCCGGCTCAGCAGCGCCGAGAAGCTTGACCTTTACCGTGCCCACGCCGGTGCGCCGCAGAACGACATGCAGTTCTTCGGCACCCTCAATGGCTGGACCGAGCTGGGTGACAGCGCGCTGGCGGTGTGGACGCGCCCGAGCGAGGCCTACCTGCTGGAGCTGAGAGGCCCCTGCCAGGACCTGCCGTATGCCACCGCCATCGGCCTGACCAGCCAGATGAACCGTGTCTCGGCGCGCTTTGACAAGGTGCTGGTGCGCGACCCCACCGGCGGCCCGCGCATGCCGTGCTTCATCAACAGCATCCGCAAGCTGGACGTGAAGGCACTGCGTGCCTCCGAGCAGGAGCTGCGCCAGGCGCAGGTGCAGGAGCGCGAGGCGGAGACCTCCCCGGCCAAATGATCAAAAAAGGGGACGGAGGGGATTAAGTCGTTTGTGCCACAAACGACTTAATCCCCTCCGTCCCCTTTTTGTTGTCAGGCTTCCGGAGTGAAGCCGGCCGGCTTTTCCGCGTCCTTCTCGAACAGGAACTTGACCAGTTCGCCTTCAAGGAACGCGCGATGCTCCGGCGTGCGCGGTGACAGGCGGTTCTCGTTGATCAGCATGGTCTGGTGGGCCAGCCAGGCGGCCCAGGCCTGCTTGCCGATGTTGTTGAAGATGCGCTGGCCCAGCTCGCCGGGGTAGGGCACGAAGTCCAAACCTTCGGCATCGCGTTGTTCGTACTGGCAGAAGACGGTTCGGGGCATGGCACTCACTCGTGGTTGCGGGGCTTCTTGGAAGTTCGTTTCGACGTCTTGATCGTGGCGCCGTCGAGCAGTTTGCGGATCGGCGCAGGCAGGCCCAGCGCGGGAAGTTCATCGCTCGCGACCCAGCGCAGCGTGGGTTCTTCCACGCGCAGGCCGTGCACCTGCCGCGACAGTACCTGCAGGTGCAGCTTGTAATGGCTGAAGGTGTGCTGCAGCGCGGGCAGCTCCTCGGCGTCTTCCAGCGAACCTTCAACATGCGCATCGAACCAGTCCTGCAGCACACTGCCGGCGTCGGCCTGCGGCAGCGTCCACAGCTGCGCCCAGATGCCGTTGTCCGGCCGCTTCTGCAGCAGCACGCGCTGCTGGGCGTCGCGCAGCAGCAGGGCCACTGCTTCGCGCTCGGGCAGGGTCTTGCTGGGCTTGGGCGTGGGTAGTTCAGCAGTGCGGCCTTCGCGGCGCGCCAAGCACGCGTCCTGCAGCGGGCAGATCACGCAGGCCGGTTTGGCGCGGCTGCATACGGTCGCGCCGAGGTCCATCTGCGCCTGGGTGTAATCGGCCATGCGCCCGGCCGGCACCTGCGCTGCGTGCGCCTCGGCGATCGCCCACAGCTGCTTCTCGATGGCCGGCAGGCCCGGGAAGCCGTCGATGCCGTGGTAGCGGCTGAGCACGCGCTTGACGTTGCCGTCGAGGATCGCGAACGGGTCGTTCCAGGCCTGGCTGAGGATTGCTCCAGCGGTGCTGCGGCCTATGCCGGGCAGGGCGTGCAGTGCATCGAAATCGCGCGGCAGGTCGCCGTCGTGCAGTTCCACGCAGCGCTTTGCAGCGGCATGCAGGTTGCGTGCGCGGGCGTAGTAGCCGAGCCCGGCCCACTGCGCCATCACCGCGTCGTTGCTGGCGGCGGCGAGGTCGGGCAGGGTCGGGAAGTGCTGCAGGAACCGCTGGAAGTACGGGATGACCGTGGCAACCTGGGTCTGCTGCAGCATGATTTCCGACAGCCAGACCCGATAGGGGCTGCGCGGGTGCTGCCAGGGCAGGTCGTGGCGACCGTGGTCGTCGAACCAGTGCATCAGGCGGGCGACGAAACCGTCTTCCTGGGCAGTGCTGGCGCTGGCGTGCGGCTGGCGAGGCATCGGTGTTCCAGAGAGGCAGCCACCCGTGGGGTGGCTCTACCAGGCTGCAGTAGAGCCGCCCCATGGCTGGTTGCACGGGTGTATCAGGCGCCCAGCGCTTCGGGCAGCAGGGCGTCGACGAAGGCTTCCGGGTCGAACACGCGCAGGTCTTCCGGGCGCTCGCCGATGCCGGCGAAACGGATCGGAATGCCGAACTCGCGGGCCAGCGCGAACACCACACCGCCCTTGGCGGTGCCGTCCAGCTTGGTCACCACCAGGCCGGTCACGTTCACCGCGGCATTGAACTGGCGCAGCTGCGACAGCGCGTTCTGGCCGGTGGTGCCGTCGATCACCATCAGCACTTCGTGTGGTGCGGTGGGATCAATCTTGCCCAGCACGCGGCGGATCTTGCCCAGCTCGTTCATCAGGCCGGACTGGGTGTGCAGGCGGCCGGCGGTGTCGGCGATCAGCACCGAGGTACCACGGGCCTTGCCGGCCTGCAGCGCGTCGAACGCCACCGAAGCGGCATCGGCGTTCTGCCCCTGCGCGACCACCGCCACGCCGTTGCGCTCGCCCCAGGCCTGCAGCTGGGCCACGGCGGCGGCACGGAAGGTGTCACCGGCGGCCAGCATCAGGCTGTGGCCATCGTCCTTGAAGCGCTTGGCCAGCTTGCCGATGGTGGTGGTCTTGCCAACGCCGTTCACGCCGACGGTTAGCACCACGAAGGGCTTGGCGTTGCGGTCGATCACCAGCGGCTTGGCCACCGGCTGCAGGATTGCGATCAGCTCGGCGCGCAGCGCGGCCAGCAGTGCATTGGCGTCGGCGAACTCGCGCGACTTCATGCGCTTGCGCAGGCCCTCGACCAGGTCGGTGGTGGCACCCACGCCGACGTCGGCGGTGATCAGTGCGGTTTCCAGCTCGTCCAGCAGGTCGTCGTCGAGCTTGGGGTTGCGCGAGAACAGGCCACCGAAGCTGCGCGCGATGACGCTGTTGCGCAGGCGTTCGCGCCAGCCGGGCTTGCCGGCAGGCGCCGGAACGGCGTCAACCGAGGCGGCGGCAGGCAGGTCGTCGGTGACCGGTGCCGGGGTGGGCTCAGGCAGTGGTGCGGGTGCCGGTTCGATGGCCGGGTCCGCCACCGGGGCGACGTCGATCCGGGCAGCCGGTTGCGGAGCGCTCGGAGCGGGAACGACCGGCGCCGGAACCACAGGGGTAGGCTCGACAGCGACCGGAACGACGGCTACCGGCGGCGGCTCGACCGGCGCAGGCGCGGCCGGTACGGCTACCGGTGCAGGCTCTTTGTCCTCGACCGGTGCGGCCGACGGGAACGCCGCCGCCAGCTCTTCAGCCGAGTAGTGCTGGGTCTTGGGTGCCTCCGCTGCGGGGGCATCCTGGGGCTTCTTGCGGCGGAAAAAACTGAGCATTGGCAAAAGGCGCTGAAATCAGAGGGATATGCTACCACTCGGGCCTGTCGGGCCGATGTGGACTCAAGGTCGCGGCCTGCCGGCCGTTAACCGGTCCGGAGGGCTGCGCAGTGCGGCCCGGAGACCGCCATGAACAACGTGATGGGAATCGCCCTCGGCGGGATGCGTGCGGCCCAGCAGGGCGTGCAGGTGGCCGCGCACAACGTGGCCAACCTGGCGACTCCCGATGCCCAACGCCTGCAGCTGCAGCGTAGTGCGGTGGAGCAGGGCGGGGTGCAGGCTTCGGTGACGTCCATTGGCGCCGATACCCGCGCACCGCTGGGTGATCTGCTGGCGGCGAAAGCCGAGGTGGTGGCCTTCGCCGCCAATGCCACGGTGATCCGCCGCCAGGACCAGATGCTGGGCTCGCTGCTGGATCGCGAAGCCTGAACCCCCTCGGCAAGCGCGAACCGCCGCCCCTGGTGGGTGCCAACCCTGGTTGGCATGCTTGACCCGCCCTGGTAGGTGCCAACCTTGGTTGGCACGCTATTGGGGCGCCAACCAAGGTGGGCCTCTACCAAGGCACCGCCGGGCCATGCCCGGCGACCACCGCCTCGATCAGGCCGACAGCTCCAGCAGCAGCTTGTTCAGGCGCGCCACATAGGCGCCCGGGTCCTTCAGGCTGTCGCCGGCGGCCAGTGCGGCCTGGTCGAACAGCACCCGGCCCAGGTCGTCGAAACGTGCGCCGTCGGCTTCGGCATCCAGCTTGGCGATCAGCGGATGACCCGGGTTGATCTCCAGTACCGGCTTGCTGTCCGGCACCTTCTGCCCACTGGCTTCCAGGATCTGGCGCATCTGCAGGCCCAGGTCCTGTTCGCCGATGGCCAGCACCGCCGGCGAATCGGTCAGGCGGTGCGACACGCGCACTTCGGCCACGTCATCGCCCAGCACCGTCTTCAGGCGCTCGACCAGGCCCTGCTTGTCCTTCGCTGCCGCTTCCTGCTCCTGCTTGTCCGCTTCGGTTTCCAGCGCGCCCAGGTCGAGGTCGCCACGGGCGATGTCGACGAAGCCCTTGCCGTCGAAATCGGTCAGGTAGCCCATCAGCCACTCGTCGATGCGGTCGGTCAGCAGCAGTACTTCCACGCCCTTCTTGCGGAACACTTCAAGGTGTGGGCTGTTGCGCACCTGGCTGTAGCTCTCGCCGGTCAGGTAGTAGATCTTGTCCTGGCCTTCGGCCATGCGGCCGATGTAATCGGCCAGCGACACGGTCTGCGCATCGGCCTCGCCGCGGGTGGAGGCGAAGCGCAGCAGGCCGGCCACCTTCTCGCGGTTGTTGTAGTCCTCGGCCGGGCCTTCCTTCAGCACCTGGCCGAATTCCTTCCAGAACGTGGCGTACTGCTCCGGCTTGTCGGCGGCCAGCTTCTCCAGCATGTCCAGCGAGCGCTTGGTCAGCGCCGCCTTCATCGAATCGATGACCGGGCCGGACTGCAGGATCTCGCGCGAGACGTTCAGCGACAGGTCGTTGGAATCGACCACGCCCTTGATGAAGCGCAGGTACAGCGGCAGGAACTGCTCGGCCTGGTCCATCACGAACACGCGCTGCACGTACAGCTTCAGGCCCTTGGGCGCGTCGCGGTGGTACAGGTCGAACGGCGCGCGGCCGGGCACGTACAGCAGCGAGGTGTACTCCAGCTTGCCTTCGACCTTGTTGTGGCTCCACGCCAGCGGGTCGCTATGGTCGTGCGCCACATGCTTGTAGAACTCGGTGTATTCGGCGTCGCTGATTTCGGTGCGCGGGCGGGTCCACAGCGCGCTGGCGCGGTTGACGGTCTCCCATTCGACCGCAGCGCCTTCTTCGCCACCTTCCTTCGGCATCTGGATCGGCAGGCCGATGTGGTCCGAGTACTTCTTGAGGATGCTGCGCAGGCGCCAGCCATCGGCGAAGTCGTGCTCGCCCTCCTTCAGGTGCAGGACGATGCGGGTGCCGCGCTCGGCCTTGTCGATGGTGGCGACCTCGAAATCGCCTTCGCCACGCGAGGTCCAGCGCACGCCTTCGGCTGCGGCCAGGCCGGCGCGGCGCGAGGTCACTTCGACTTCGTCGGCGACGATGAAGGCGCTGTAGAAGCCGACGCCGAACTGGCCGATCAGCTGCGAATCCTTCTTCTGGTCGCCGGACAGCTGGCGCAGGAAGTCGCCGGTGCCCGACTTGGCGATGGTGCCCAGGTGGGCGATGGCTTCGGCGCGGCTCATGCCGATGCCGTTGTCTTCGATGGTGATGGTGTGGGCGGTCGGATCGAAGCTGACGCGCACGCGCAGTTCGCTGTCGCCTTCCAGCAGGGCCGGCTGGGTCAGGGCCTCGAAGCGCAGCTTGTCGGCGGCGTCGGCGGCGTTGGAGACCAGCTCGCGGAGGAAGATTTCCTTGTTGGAGTACAGCGAGTGGATCATCAGCTGCAGCAGCTGCTTGACTTCGGTCTGGAAGCCAAGGGTTTCGGTCTGGGTGGTCTCGGTCATCGATTAAGGCTCCATGTGCAATGCCGCGCCAGCGCGTGCGGCCTCGCCAAGGGGTAGGGATGATTGTCCCGAAATCAAGGGGTTGTTCGGCAGGGCTTGCAGCCCTGCACCTGCAGAGGCCGAAGCAACAGCAACAGCAACAGCGGGCTATCCGTGGGATGGCGGGGTGGTGTGGGTTGGCAGGACACGCCGTGAACCCGTCCCTGGGGCTCGATGGCGCCATCCATGGCGCCAACGGTCCTGCCAACCCACACCGCCCCACCTCTGACAGGTTCACGCGGCTGTTGGTAGGTGTCGACCTTGGTCGACACCTCTGTCAGATATCGAAATAAAACTGGGGTCAGATCCGTTTTCCGCAGGAAAACGGATCTGACCCCAAGAGCCGTTCCGACAGATCGCAGGAAACTGTCGAAGGCGGGGTGGGTCCGGTTGAGGGGGCGTGAGCCGCATGGATGCGGCGACCGAGCTTACATGGACGTACTTGCAGCGTCCCCCTCGACCGGACCCACCCCGCCAACCCACGGATAGCCGGCTTTTGCCGTTGCTTCGGCCGCTGCCTTGGCTTCTGCGGGTGCCGGGCGCCGCCCGGCCGAACTACAATCCCGCTCATGCTGAAATTCTCGAATACCTCCCGCCGGGGGCGCCGGTGAGCGGCCGTGGGGGCAATGACGGTCAGGTCCGCATCATCGGCGGGCGCTGGCGCAATACCCGCCTGCCGGTGCCGACCCTGCCAGGGCTTCGGCCCAGCAGCGACCGCGTGCGCGAGACCCTTTTCAACTGGTTGATGCCCAGACTGGGCGGCGCGCGGGTGCTGGACCTGTTTGCCGGCAGTGGCGCCTTGGGCCTGGAAGCCGTCTCGCGCGGCGCCGCCCACGCCACTCTGGTCGAGCGCGACGCGCAGCTGGGACGCAATCTGACCGCGGCCGTGGCCAAGCTGCAGGCCTACGACCAGGTCACCGTCGTGCAGGCCGATGCGCTGCGCTGGCTGCAGGGCGCACCGGCACAGCAGGCCGATCTGGTCTTCATCGACCCACCGTTCGCGGATGGCCTGTGGCAGGACGTGCTGGCGCAGCTGCCGCGGCATCTGGCCGCCGATGCCTGGCTGTACCTGGAATCGCCGGCCGGTCACACGCCGGTGCTGCCGCCGGACTGGCTGCTGCACCGCGAGGGCGGCACCCGCGAGGTGCGCTTTGCCCTGTACCGCCGCGCCACTGCTACACTTTGACCTCATCTGAACATCTGCAACCGCCCATGACCGTGGCCAACCGCCGCATCGCCGTTTATCCCGGCACGTTCGACCCCATCACCAACGGTCATATCGACCTGGTGAGCCGGGCCGCGCCGCTGTTCGAAAAGGTCGTGGTCGGCGTGGCGCAGAGCCCGTCCAAGGGCCCGGCGCTGCCGCTGGAGCAGCGCGTGCAGCTGGCACGTGGCGCACTCGGCCACCACAGCAACGTCGAGGTGATCGGTTTCGATACCCTGCTGGCCCATTTCGTACGTTCGGTCCAGGGCGGGGTACTGCTGCGCGGCCTGCGCGCGGTGTCCGACTTCGAGTACGAGTTCCAGATGGCCAGCATGAACCGTCACCTGATCCCCGAGGTCGAGACCCTGTTCCTGACCCCGGCCGAGCAGCACAGCTTCATTTCGTCCTCGCTGGTCCGCGAGATCGCGCGCCTGGGCGGCGACGTGTCCGGCTTCGTGCCGGCCGCGGTGCTCGAAGCCCTGCGCAAGGTCCGCGAAGCGAAGGCGGCACAGTCGTAAGCCCTGCTGTACCCGCACCCCATTACGTACAACACCACGCACCATTCCGGGAGGAAACCCATGAACACCACCATGCGCGCGATGCTGATCGCTTCGTTGGCCCTGGCCTTCACCGCCTGCAAGAAGGAAGAGGCCGCTCCGGTCGACGAGGCCAAGCAGGCCCTGGTCGCTCCGTCCAAGGACGACGATGCAGGCTGGAAGAAGTACCTGCAGGAAGTGGCGATCCAGAACATGGGCAACATCACCAACAGCCCGTTCCTGTACTACCTCTCGCCGGAATCGGACCCGGACTTCCAGGCCAAGTACGAGCGCCAGACCGAGAGCGCGACCCAGGCCGTGGCCCGTGGCGTGCAGCCGGGCAACATGCTGGCCTTCGGTTCCTCGGCCTCGGGCAAGATGGCTGACATGATCCAGGCCGTGTTCAAGGACGTGTCGCCGGATTCGATGAAGGGCGTGCGCGTCGTCTTCATCGGCCAGTCGGCCGACAACGCCCGCGTGCAGGCTGCCATCCAGCCGACCGGTGCCGAGTACATTTTCGTCGAAGCCAAGTAATACCGAGCCATGGCGGCCATGCTCCGGCATGGCCCGGGCGGCGTCCTGCAAGGGTGCCGCTGATGACCTGACCGGCCCGCGCGCCCGCGCTGGCCGGTCCTTTGTCCCAGGGCGCGGGCGAGGAGTATCGCCGTGTCGCTGAAAATCAACGAGCTCTGCGTCAACTGCGACGTATGCGAGCCGGCCTGCCCGAACCAGGCCATTGCGATGGGTGAAACCATCTACGTGATCGACCCTGCGCGCTGCACCGAATGCGTGGGTCATTTCGACGAGCCACAGTGTGTGGTCGTCTGCCCGGTCGAGTGCATCGACCCGGACCCGGAGATCGTGGAAACGGAAGACCAGCTGCTGGCCAAGCTGCGCCAGCTGCAGCACGATCACCCCGAACTCTACGCGGAGCCCCCATCCGAATGAAGACGCTGATCGTCCGCCCCCTGTTGCTGCTCGGCCTGCTGCTGAGCCCGATGGCCTGGGCCGACAGCCCGTCCCGCGCCGAGCGTCCTGACGGCGCGGCCATTGCCAGCGGCCACGCACTGGCCACCCAGGCAGGTATCGATATCCTGGCGCAGGGCGGCAACGCCTTCGATGCTGCGGTGGCGGTATCGTCCACGCTGGCGGTGGTCGAGCCGATCAGTTCCGGCCTCGGCGGTGGCGGCTTCTTCCTGCTGCATGATGCGGCCACCGGCAAGGACGTGATGCTGGACGCGCGCGAGACCGCGCCGGCCGCGGCAACCCCGCAGGCCTTCCTCGACAAGCAGGGCAACCTGGACCGTGATCGTTCGGTCAACGGTGCCTGGTCGGCGGGTATTCCCGGCCTGCCTGCAGCGTTGGTCGAGCTGTCGGCCAAGCACGGCAAGCTGCCGTTGTCGGCTTCGCTGCAGCCGGCGATCCGCATCGCGCGTGAAGGCTTCCCGGTGTACGACCGCATGGCCAAGGGCTATGCGTCGCGCCGAGAAGTGATGGAGCGCTATCCCGGCACGCGCGAGGTCTACCTGCGCAACGGCAAGCCGATCGCCACCGGTGACCTGTTCAAGCAGCCGGAGCTGGCACAGACGCTGGAGCGCCTGGCCGCGGGTGGCTTCGATGGGTTCTACAAGGGCCAGACCGGAAAGCTGTTGCTGGCCGGCGTGAAGCAGGCTGGCGGCAAGTGGAGCGCCGAAGAGCTGGCCGGCTACCGGGTGAAGCAGCGCGAGCCGATCGTGTTCAACTACAACGGCTGGAAGATCACCACCGCGCCGCCGCCGTCGTCCGGTGGCATCGCACTGGCCAGCATGCTGCAGATCCTGGAAGGCTGGGACATCAGGAAGATGGACCCGGCGCACCGTACCCACCTGGTGGTGGAGTCGATGCGCCGCGCGTACCGCGACCGCACCTTCTTCCTCGGCGATCCGGACTTCGTGCAGATCCCGCAGAAGGTGCTGACCAGCAAGGACTACGCACAGGGCCTGCGCGCTACCATCCATCCGGAGAAGGCCACGCCCAGCGACCTGCTGTCGGGCAATCCGACCCCGCTGGAAGACGACGAGACCACGCATTTCTCGATCATCGACCGCGACGGCAACCGCGTCGGCGCCACCCAGACCGTCAACCTGCTGTACGGCTCGGGGTTGATTCCCAAGGGCACCGGCGTGCTGCTGAACAACGAGATGGACGACTTCGCGCTGAAGCCGGGCACGCCCAATGCGTTCGGCGTGATGGGCTACGAGGCCAATGCGCCGAAGCCGGGCAAGCGCATGCTCAGCTCGATGACCCCGACCTTCATGGAGAACGCCGACAAGGTGGTGGTGCTGGGCACCCCGGGTGGCAGCCGCATCATCACCATGGTGCTGCTGGGCATCCTCGGCTACGACGACGGCCTGGATGCGCAGCAGGTTGCCGCGCTGCCGCGCTACCACCACCAGTGGCTGCCGGACCTGATCGAAGCCGAGGACGATGCGTTCGACGCGGCGACGGTGAAGCAGCTGCAGGCGATGGGTCACAAGATCGACCTGCCGGGCAATGTGGCCGCAGGCGGCCGCGGGTCCAGCCATGTGTGGGGCAACCTGCAGACCGTGGAATGGGACCGCAAGGCGAACAAGCTGTTCGGCGGCAGCGACCCGCGCAATCCGGTGGGCAGTGCCCAGGTCGTCCCGGCGCGCTGATCCGGTCGTGCCGGCTGCTGGCCGGCAATCCGGCTGATTATCGAAACCCCGCCTTTGCCGGCGGGGTTTTCTGTTTCCCTTCTAGCGATTATTTAACGAGCCGGCGCCGATAATCGACACATGAAACTCTGGTCAATTCGTGGAAACTCGCAGCGCCTCGATGGCGGCGCGATGTTCGGCAACGCGCCGCGCGCGTTGTGGGAAAAATGGGCGGCACCGGACGAGCTCAATCGCATCGAGCTGGCCTGCCGTGCGCTGCTTGCCAGCCCGCTGGAAGGCAAAACCGTGCTGTTTGAAACCGGTATCGGCGCGTTCTTCGACCCGCGCATGCGCGAGCGCTACGGCGTGCAGGAAAGCCAGCATGTGCTGATCGATTCGCTCCGCGAAGCCGGCTTCGAGCACGAGGATATCGACGTGGTGGTGCTCAGCCACCTGCACTTCGATCATGCCGGCGGCCTGCTGGCGGCGTGGAGCGAAGGGCGTGAGCCCGAGCTGCTGTTCCCCAACGCAACCTATGTGGTCGGCGCGCAGCATTGGCAGCGCGCCGTGCAGCCACACCCACGCGACCGCGCCAGCTTCATTCCGGAACTGCCGGGCCTGCTGCAGGCCAGTGGCCGGCTGGAAGTGGTGGACGGGGAGTACTCGAAGGCGCTCGGCCGCAGCGTACGCTTCAGCTACAGCGACGGGCATACACCGGGGCTGATGCTGGCCGAGATCGTCGGTCACGCGCATGCCGGCGAAAGTGCGAACGGTGGCGTGGTGTTCTGTGCCGACCTGATCCCGGGGCGCTCATGGGTACACGTGCCGATCACCATGGGCTACGACCGCAATGCCGAGCTGCTGATCGACGAAAAGCGGCAGTTCCTTGAAGACAAGCTGGCGCGCAACGTGCGGCTGTTCTTCACCCACGACCCGCAGGTTGCGCTGGCGCAGCTGGGCAGGGATGACAAGGGGCGTTTCGTGACCCTGCACGAACAGGGCGAGCTGAAGGCACGCGCCCTGGGGTAATGGAAAGGCCGGGCAATGCCCGGCCTTTCACTGATGGCGGTATGTCCACGCCATGCGTGGACGGTGTTTTATCCGGATGCGACCATTACGGCGCCTTCAGGCAACTGCTCATGAAGGTCTTGCGCGCGTCACCCGCCAGTTTCTTCGTGCCGGCATCGGCGTTGCATTTGCGCATGCGTTCCTGCGGCGTTGTCGCGGCCTTCGTCTCGGCGGCATGGCCGCTGAGGCAGGAGCTCTGTGCAGTCTTGTAGGCATCCCCCTTCAAGCCCTTGTTCTTGGCTGAGCATTCGGCCATGCGCTGCTGCTGCGGAGTGGTGGCATTGGCAGCCAGGGGTAGGCCGACCAGCAGGACGGCGGCCAGCAGGAAAGAGGCTTTCATCGGGAGCTCCAAGGGTGGCGGGTGCGCGGAGCATTCGCTTCCCGCCTGCAAGGCCACGTGAAGAACCACGCCATTGCCGCGCCTGCTTGCGGCAACGTTCAGATCGGCGTATTACTTAGCCATATGGGTAAGTATGATCCAGCCATTCAGGACGTCTTCCAGGCATTGGCCGACCCGACCCGGTGCGCGATCGTGGCTGTGCTGGGGCATGGGCCGCGCACGGTGTCGAGGCTGGCCGAGCCCTTCGAGATGGCCTTGCCCTCGCTGATGAAACATCTGGCCGTGCTGGAGCGCAGCGGCGTGGTGCGCAGCCACAAGCGGGGGCGCGTACGCACCTGCGAACTGGTGCCGACGCGGCTTGGGGAGGCCGAGCAGTGGCTGGCCGAACAACGTGCCGTATGGGAAGCGCGCGCCGACCGCATGGTCGATTTCGTTGAAACCCTTCACCGACAGGAGCAGGCCCATGGCCGTAGACGCAGGCAACAACCCTGACACCGATCTGGTCATCAGCCGCGTGCTGAATGCACCGCGTGCCGCCTTGTGGCGGGCGTGGACCGACCCGGAACTGCTGCGCCAGTGGTGGTGCCCGAAACCGTGGACCACCGAGGTGCGCGCATTCGACCTGCGCCCCGGTGGCGCCTTCCACACCTTCATGCAGGGTCCGGACGGCGGCAGCAGTGACAATCCGGGCAGTTTCCTGGAAATCGTGCCGCAGCAGCGCCTGGTGTTCACTTCGATGCTGGGCGCAGGCTGGCGACCGCAGTCACCCTGGCTGGGCTTCACCGCCGTCATCACGATGGAGGATGACGGGCAGGGCTGCCGCTACACCGCGCGGGTGATGCACCCGGACAAGGCCCTGCGTGACCAGCATGAGCAGCTGGGCTTCTTCGACGGCTGGAACACGGTCATCGGCCAGCTGGAAGCCTTCGCGGCCGGCCTGTAGGCCGCGCTTGGGGTCAGATCCCTTCCGCTGTGAAAGGATGCTGACCCCGGTTCGCCGTATCAGCCGACGCGGGTACCGAAGATACGGTCACCGGCATCGCCCAGGCCTGGCAGGATGTAGCCCTTGTCGTTGAGCTGGGCGTCGATGGCCGCGGTGTAGATCTCCACGTCCGGGTGCACGGCCTTGACCGCCTCGATGCCTTCCGGCGCGGCCACCAGGAAAATGCCCTTGATGCGGCGGGCGCCGGCACGCTTGAGCATGTCGATGGTGGCGATCAGCGTGCCGCCGGTGGCCAGCATCGGGTCCAGGATCAGCGCGTCGCGCTCTTCCAGGCGGCCGGTCAGGCGCTCGAAGTAGGGCACCGGCTGCAGGGTTTCCTCATCGCGCTGCAGGCCCACCACGCTGACGCGGGCGGCCGGGATCAGCGACAGCACGCCGCTGAGCATGCCCAGTCCGGCACGCAGGATCGGCACCACCGTGATCTTGGCGCCGGCAATGCGCTGCACCGTGACCGGGCCGGCCCAGCCGGGCAGGGTGTGTGGCTCGGTGTCCAGGTCGGCGGTGGCCTCGTAGGCCAGCAGCGTGCCCAGCTCGTTGGCCAGTTCGCGGAAATCCTTGGTGCTGAGCGCAGCATTGCGCATCAGGCCGATCTTGTGCTGCACCAGCGGGTGGCGCACTTCGACGATCTTCATGGTCGGGAAGGGGGAAAAGGAGAGAGGGCGCCATTTTGCCGGATTGGCGTGTCGAATCCCAAACCGGGCCGGAGCCGCCGTACATGAAATGTGCAGATGCATGTCACGGCCATGCAACCTTGCGGACATACCGTGCAGACCCATTCTTAACAGGAATGGGGATTCCCAGTGCATATCAAGACTCCGTTGGCCGTTGCCATCACCCTGACCCTGGCGATGGGGGCCGCAGCACCGCTGCATGCCGCCGGGCAGCAGGCGGTAGCCGCCACCGGCGCCGTGGCTGCCGACGCGGTCGACCTGGACCGCATCGAAGTGCGCGCCCAGCTCGAATCGCAGATCCGCGCGGTCGACCTCAAGCGCAGCAGCGACGCCATCGAAGACGCGGTGTCCTCCGATGCCCTGGGCCAGTACCCGGACAAGAACGTGGCCGAGTCGCTGCAGCGACTGCCGGGCATCAGCGTCACCCGCGACCAGGGCGAGGGCCGCTTCGTGGTCATTCGTGGCCTGGATGCCAATCTCAACAGCGTCAGCGTGGATGGCATCGCCATCGGCACGCCGGAGGATTCCAGCCGTGCCGCGCCGCTGGACGTGATCCCGTCCGACTCCACCGAACGCCTGCGCGTGGTCAAGTCGCCGACCCCGGACATGCCCGGTGATGCCATCGGCGGCGCCGTGCTGGTGGAATCGGCCTCGGCCTTCGACCGCGACGGTCGCAGCCTGCGTGGCAAGATCGAAGGCAGCCACCAGCAGTTGTCCGGCGAGACCAGCCCCAAGGCCGCCTTCAACTACAGCGAAGTGTTCAACGACACCTTCGGCGTGGCCCTGGGCGTGAACTACCAGAAGCGGAAGTTCGAGTCGGACAACACCGAAGTGGAGTATGACGGCGAGGATGACGCCGCACCTGGCGACGTCACCGCGATCAACCTGCAGCACCGCAAGTACGAGATCGAGCGCAAGCGCATCGGCGCCAACCTCAACCTCGACTGGCGCCCGAACGAAGACAGCAAGTACTACCTGCGCACGCTGTACAGCCAGTTCGACGATGCCGAAACCCGCCAGCGTGTGATCTTCAACTTCGACGACGCCAAGATGGTCAAGACCGGCACCGACCAGTACCGCCTGGATGGCATGCCGAAGGATTCCATCGACAAGCGCATGCGCTACCGCACCAAGAAGGAAAACACCTTCGCGGCCAGCCTGGGGGGCGAGAACAAGCTGACCAACGCCGTGGTCGACTACAGGGTTGGCTACACCCGTACCGAAGAGCGCGTGAATGACGAGATGGAGGCGCGCTTCAAGCTCAACGGCAAGGCCTTCAACGGCACCTTGGACCAGAGCAGCCGCCTGCCCAGCTACAGCTTCGACAATCCGCAGTGGCTGGACAACAGCAACTACGCGTTCGACCGCTTCGTGCTTTCGCCCAAGCAGGTGAACGACAAGGAGCACAGCGCGCAGGTCAACGTGCGCTTCGACGGCGACAGCAGCAGCATCAAATTCGGCCTGCTGGGCCGCTGGCGCGACCGCGACGTCAATGTGGATGAGCGCGAACTGCGTGTCGGCCCGAAGGTGGCGCTGTCGAGCTGGAGCACCTCCTCGCCCGAACACCGCCACGGCAACCTGGGTGATGGCATGGATTCGACCGCGATGCGTGCCTTCTGGGCGGCCAATGGCGGCCAGTACAGTGCCCGTCCGCAGGACGTCGGTGGCAACGCGATGACCTCGCTGGAAGAGGACTACGTGGCCAGCGAAGACATCTTCGCAAGCTATGCGATGGGCACCTGGGACATCGGTGCACTGCGCATCATCGGCGGCGTGCGCGTGGAGAACACCCAGTTCAAGGCGACCGGCAACCAGGTGGACGTGGCGGCCAACGGCCGCAGCTTCACCGTCACCCCGCGCGTGGCCAACAGCAGCTACACCAACGTGCTGCCGGGCCTGCACCTGCGCTACGACGCTGCAGACGACTGGGTGCTGCGCGCCTCGGCCAACAAGACCGTATCGCGCCCCTCGTTCGGTGACATTTCACCGCGCGTGGGCTACAGCCGCGGTGACGAGGAAGTGCGCCTGGGCAATCCGGAACTGGATCCGTACGAATCGAAGAACATCGACCTGTCGGTGGAGAAGTACATCGGCAGCAGCGGCATCGTTTCGCTGGGCCTGTTCCACAAATCGATCGATGGCTACATTGTGGAAACCGTGCGTACCAATGATCCGGCCTACGGTGGATTCGACGTGACCCAGCCGATCAATGGTCGCAAGGCCACCGTGCGTGGTGCGGAATTCAACTGGCAGCAGCAGCTGGCCTTCCTGCCGGACGGTCTTGATGGCCTGCTGGTCGGTGCCAGTGGCACCTGGCTGGATACCGAGTTCGATGCTGGCATCAAGGACCGCCCAGGCGAGGACTTCACCCTGCCGCGCGCCTCCAAGCACGTCTACAGTGCCCACATCGGCTATGAGAAGTACGGTCTGAGTACGCGGCTGGCGGCGGTGTACCGCAGCGAGTACCTGGACAGCATCGGCAAGGGCCGCGCCTTCGACATCTACGTCGCGCCGAACACCCAGCTCGACTTCTCGCTGGACTACAAGTTCACCCCGCGCGTGAGCGTGTACTTCGAAGCGCAGAACCTGCTGGACAAGCCATTGGAGCTGTACCAGGGCACCCGTTCGCGCACCCTGCAGATGGAAGAGTACGGCCGCACCTATGCGCTGGGCCTGAAGGTGGCGCTGTGATGGGGCGTGGCATTGCTGTCCTGGCCGCGGCGCTGGCCACCACGCTGGTTGCTGGCTGCACGCCGGCCACCGGCAACGATCCGGTTGCGGGAGCGGCCGCGCCGGCCGCCAGTGGCGAGCGCGTGGTGACCACCATCGCCGAAGCCTTCCTGTCACCAATGACCCCGGCCGACAACATCGACTCGCCGGCGGCCTGGCGCGCGCCGGACGGCGCGCTGTGGCTGATCGCCACCGCCAAGGCCACCGACAAGCTGGTGGTCTACGACGGCAGCACCGGGCAGCACCTGCGTGACGTCGGCAGCAGCGGTACCGCACCGGGGCAGTTCGACCGCCCAAACGGCATCGCGGTGATCGACGATCTGCTGTGGATCGTGGAGCGCGACAATCATCGCGTGCAGGTATTGAGCCTGCCGGACTTCGCACCGCTGGCGACGTTCGCTGCGGAGGACCTGCGCAAGCCGTACGGGCTGTGGGTCGACCGCCTTGCCGATGGCTACAGCGTCTACGTCACCGATTCCTGGGACAACGGCGAGGATGCGCAGGGCCGTGACATCCTGCCGCCGCTGGCGGAACTGGACAAGCGCGTGCGCCAATACCACGTGAGCCGCGACGATGCGAAGGTCGAGGCGAAGCTCGTCGCCAGCATCGGTGACACCAGCGAAGCCGGTGCACTACGCGTAGTCGAATCGATCTGGGGCGACCCGGACAACGACCGCCTGCTGATTGCCGAAGAGGACGAGAGCTACGCCAGCGAGTTCAAGGTCTACACCCTGTCAGGTCGCTTCACCGGTACCACCTTCGGCCGCGACGTGTTCAAGGCCCAGGCCGAAGGCGTGACCCTGCGCACCTGCGGCAAGGATGGCTGGTGGATCACCACCGAACAGGGCAAGCAGCGCAGCGTGTTCCACCTGTTCGACCGGCACACGCTGAAGCCGGTCGGCGCGTTCCAGGGCAATGCCGTGGCCAACACTGATGGTATCTGGATGATGCAGCAACCCAGCGCGCGCTTCCCGCACGGTGCGCTCTATGCCGTGCACGATGACCAGGGCGTGGTGGCGTTCGACTGGGAGAGCATCGCCAAGCAGCTGGCGCTGCCGCTGGAGTGTGGCGCATGAGCGGGCACTGCGTGATGCGCACGCTGGCGCTGGGCTTGCTGCTGGCGTTGCCGTCACTGTCGTTCGCAGCGGCCGAACCGAATACTCAGGTGGCGGCGGGTAGCCGCCACTACGCAGCAACGACGGTACCTGACCGCATCGTCGCCTCGCCGGCGGTCGATCCCAGCCATGGATTCGCTGTCGCCTGGCGTACCGATGGCAGCGTGCAGGCACCGCTGCTGGAAATCGCCCTGGCCGCTGATTCACCGGCCATCGAGGGCATCCGCCAGGTGCGCGCAACGACCCGTGCGCTGCAGACCGAGAACGGTCTGTCGCATCATCATCGCGCCGACATCAGCGGCCTGCAGCCGGATACCCAGTACGTCTACCGCGTGCAGGGCAATGGCAGCTGGAGCGCCTGGAACCAGTTGCGCACGCTGGCCGCCGCCGACCAGCCGCTGACCCTGCTGTACTTCGGCGATACCCAGAACAAGAACGTCAGCCATGTCAGCCGGGTAGTGCGTGCCGCGCAGAAGGCCGCACCGCAGGCACGCATGAGCCTGTTTGCCGGCGACCTGGTCAGCGGCGGCGACAACATGGATGACAGCGAGTGGGGAGAGTGGTTTGCTGCTACCAGCTGGCTGGCGCAGGAAACGCTGGTGGCCCCGGCCATCGGCAACCACGAGTATTTCGAGGAGTTCGAGGACACCCCGCAGGAACGCCGCGTGCTGGGCAAGCATTGGCCGGTGACGTTCGCGCTGCCGGGCAATGGCGCCAGCGCCGCACAGCAGACCAGCTACTGGTTCGATGCGCAGGGCGTGCGCGTGGCCGTGGTCGATGGCACTTCGGCACTCGACCTGGGCACCGCCAAGGCACAGGCACAGTGGCTGGACAAGGTACTGGGCGGCAATCCGCAGCCGTGGACCATCGTGCTGCTGCACCAGCCGTTCTACTCGCCGCGCGAAGGACGCGAGAACGCCGCGTTGCGTGACCTGCTGCTGCCGGTGGTACGCCGCCACAACGTCGACCTGGTGCTGCAGGGCCACGATCACACCTATGGTCGCCGTGGTGAAGGGCAGGCCGCGACGCCGCAGTATGTGGTCACCGTGGCGGGGCCGAAGCAGTATCGCCTTTCCGACGAAGCGCGCAGGACGATGGACCCGGTGGCTGAGGACACCCAGTTGTTCCAGGTGTTGAACATCGACCCGCAGCACCTGCGCTATGAAGCGCGCACCGTGACCGGCCGTCTCTACGATGCCTTCGAACTGCGCCGTGATGCCAAGGGTGGCAAGCAGCGCACGGAGCTGACCGAAGGCCGCATCACGCCACGCGGCTGCCCGCGCGCGCAGACCGCCAAGGGTCGTGCCGACCGCTGCTGGGAATGAGGACGCACCGATGACCACGCCCCGTCGCATCCTTCCGCACGCTGCCATCGGCGCCGCCCTGCTGTTGCTGGCCAGTGCAGTGACCGCCGCCGATACCGTGCTGCATCCGTTCCTGGTGGCGCAGCCGAAGCAGGCCCCGCAGGAGGTGAATCTGGCGGTGGAGATTCCGGCCGGCAGCTTCACCAAGTACGAGATCAAGGACGATGGCCTGGTCCATGTGGACCGTTTCCAGTCGATGCCGGTCGCCTATCCGGCCAACTACGGTTCGATGCCGCGCACCCTGGCCGGTGACAACGATCCGCTGGATGCACTGGTGCTGACCCGCGAACCGCTGCATCCGGGCGTGATCGTGCGCTTCCGGCCGATCGGCTACCTGAAGATGATCGACGGCGGCGAGCACGACGAGAAGATCATCGGCGTGCCGACCGACAAGGTTGATCCGAGCTACGCCAACATCCGCGATCTGGCCGATCTGCCAGAGATCGAACGGCAGCGCATCGAGGCCTTCTTCCGGGTCTACAAGGACCTGCCGGCGGGGCGCAACCCGGTACAGTTCAACGGATGGGGCAACGCCGCCGAGGCGCGCGCGCTGATCAGTGAAGCGATGGAGCGATTCAAGCAGTAGACCCACGCCACGCGTGGATGGCCGGGCGCGCGCATCTCCTTCACCGCCGCTGGCTATCATGTGCGCCTTCCACAATGAAGGCGGTGCATGTGTCGGTAGCGTTGGTATGGTTTCGCCGTGATCTGCGGCTGCAGGACAATCCGGCCCTGCAGGCCGCGTTGGATGCCGGTCACGACGTGGTGCCGGTCTACATCCATGCGCCGCACGAAGAAGGCGAGTGGGCGCCGGGTGCCGCCTCCGATGCGTGGCGGCACCGTTCCCTGGCGGCATTGGATACCGACCTGCGCGCCCGGGGTTCCTCGCTGGTGCTGCGCAGCGGTGACAGCTTGCCGACGCTGCAGGCCCTGATCGAGCAGACCGGCGCCGAAGCCGTGTACTGGAACCGCAAGTACGAACCTGCCACCCAACCACGCGACGCCACCATCAAGCGCACGCTGCGCGAGCAGGGCATCGACGCGCAGAGCTGCAATGGCAGCCTGCTTTTCGAGCCGTGGGATATCGCGACCCAGCAGGGCCAACCGTACAAGGTATTCACGCCGTACTGGCGCAACGTACTCAGTCATTGGCGCCTGCCTTCGCTGCATGCCGCACCGAAGGCACTGGCGGCACACGCGGTCGACAGCCTCGCACTGGATGATCTCCAGCTGGCACCGACGCTGGACTGGGATACCGGCTTCTGGGAGCACTGGCAGCCGGGCGAAGCCGGTGCGCTGGAGGCGCTGTCGGTGTTTGAGGATGGCGCGTTGCGCGGTTACCGTGAGCAGCGCGACCTGCCGGATCGCGTGGGCACCTCGCGAATGTCGCCGCACCTGCATTTCGGCGAGATCGCGCCGTGGCGTATTGCCCATGCGCTGGAAGGCCTGCGCAGTGCGGGCACTGACGCCGACATCGACGGCTATCTGCGGCAACTGGGCTGGCGTGACTTCGCTTACCACCTGCTGCATCACTTCCCGAAGACGCCGACTGACAACCTCAATCCGCGTTTTGACCGTTTCCCGTGGGCCAAACCGAGTGCAGCGCAGCTGCACGACTGGCAGCGCGGCAACACTGGCGTGCCGATCGTCGACGCCGGCCTGCGCGAGCTGTGGCACACCGGTTACATGCACAACCGGGTGCGGATGATCGTGGCCAGCTATCTGTGCAAGCACCTGCGCGCGCACTGGCTGCATGGCGCACGCTGGTTCTGGGACACCCTGGTCGATGCCGACCTGGCCAACAACACGATGGGCTGGCAATGGGTGGCTGGGACCGGTGCCGATGCCGCGCCGTACTTCCGTGTGTTCAACCCAGTCACCCAGGCCGAGAAGTTCGACCCGCAGGCCCGCTACATCAGCCGCTGGGTGCCCGAACTGGCGGCGCTGCCGGTGAAGGCGCGCTTCGCGCCGTGGCAGCATCCGCTGCTGCTGGCGGCGCATGCCCCGGGCTATCCGCGTACGCCGCTGGTGGATCTGGCGGCTGGCCGCGATGCCGCGCTGGCTGCCTACCGGCAGTCAGGAGCGGGGTAAAGTGCGGGTTGAGTGATCCGGTCAGTTAGCTGAACGCGGCCCTGTCGGCGTGCCCGATCATCATTCCGGCATCGCATCGGGCTGTTTATTCTCTTTGCGCCCGCAGGCCGCCGGCCGACCGGAAACCAAGGAGAACCTCATGATCCGCAACACCACCCGCAACGTCGCATTGGCCCTGATGAGTGCGGCCGTCCTGTCGGCCTGCGCCACCGGCGGCTCCTACGTACAGAGTGACCAGTACGGCAACCCGACCGAGCAGCAGAACCGCACCGGCCGCAACGCACTGATCGGTACCGCCATCGGCGTGGCCGCCGGCCTGCTGACCGGCGACAGCGCCACCGAGCGCCGCCAGCATGCCCTGATTGGTGCTGGTATCGGCGCGCTCAGCGGCGCCGCGGTCGGCCAGTATCAGGATCGCCAGGAACGCGCACTGCGCGAGCGCACCGCCAACACCGGCATCGATGTGCAGCGCCAGGGCGACAACATCATGCTGAACCTGCCGGACGGCATCACCTTCGACTTCGGCAAGGCGACCCTGAAGCCGCAGTTCTACGGTTCGCTCAACGGCGTGGCAGGCACCCTGCGCGACTACAACCAGACCATGATCGAAGTGGTCGGTCACACCGACAGCATCGGCAGCGACGCGGTCAACAATCGCCTGTCGAAGGAACGCGCCGACTCGGTCGCGCAATACCTGATCGGCCAGGGCGTGCAGAGCGTGCGTATCGAAACGCTTGGCGCCGGCAAGTCGTACCCGATTGCCGACAACAGCACCGATGCCGGCCGTGCAAAGAACCGCCGCGTCGAAATCCGTGTGATTCCGCTCAAGCAGTAACGCTACGCGTTACTGCTTGAGCCGTTCCGGCCATCGGCCGGAACGGAAATGCCGCCCTTGCAGGCGGCATTTTTGTGGGTGCCGAGCATTGCTCGGCACGCCGATAGCGCCTGTAGAGCCGAGCCACGCTCGGCTACCTCTTCTGGTAGATGCCAACTTTGGTCGGCGCCGTTCGAAAGGCAGTCGAGCATGGCTATGCCGGTCGTCCTGACCGGCACCCGTCGGGCCGTCGCAAGCGACGTTGGTAGCGGCTCCTGCCGCTACCTTCGACGCTACAGAAAGCGGCATCGCGCGCTCGGGTAGATCCACGCCATGCGTGGATACCCTCGGTCATGCCGCCGAAGCGGCCACCTTCTCCAGGATCCGCTTGCCGCTGCTTTCCAGCGCAGCGTCTTCCTTTTCTTTCTGCTGCTGTGCCAGCTTCGCGCCCGGGCATTGCGCCAGCATGTAGTTGGCGTCGAAGTTGAGCTTCTCGACCAGGAAGTCGACGAACGCACGCACCTTCGGCGAGACCAGGCGGCCACCGGCGAACACGGCGTTGAAGTCCACTTCCGGGCCGGTCCAGCCGGCCAGCACGCGGCGCACCATGCCCGATTCAACGAACGGCTTGGCCATCACGTCGCCGGTCAGCAGCAGGCCTTCGCCGCACACCAGCGCACCATTGAGCGCAGACATGTCGTTGGCGGTCATCAGCGGGGTAACAGGGAAGTCGCGCAGCTCGCCGCCGTTCTCGCCCAGCTGCCAGGTGAAGCGCGGCGAGTTGCCGGTGTGGTACGGCTTGCGCATCGCCAGGATGCGATGGAACTGCAATTCTTCCGGATGCAGCGGCTCGCCATAACGTTCGATGTAGGCTGGGCTGGCGAACACCTGCGTGCGCAGGCTGCCGAGCTTGCGCGCGACCAGATTGGAATCGGGCAGGGCACCCACGCGCAGCGCCAGATCGGCTTCGCCGGCAATCAGGTCCAGCTTCTCGTTGCCCATATGCATGTCCAGGCGGATCTCTGGATACTGGGCATGGAACTGGCCCAGCAGCGGCGCAATCCAGGTGATGCCGATCGAGTAAGGCACAGTGAAGCGCAGCCAGCCACGCGGCCCGGACTGCAACTGGCTCACTGCGCTCTCGGCTTCTTCAAGCTCGCGTGCGATGCGTTGGCAATGTTCGTGATAGATCGAACCGGCTTCGGTCAGGCCGAGGCGGCGCGTGGTCCGGTGCAGCAGGCGCGCACCCAGGCGCGTCTCCAGTTCCTGCACCTTGCGGCTGACCGTGGTCTTGGGCAGGCCGAGCGATTTGGCAGCGGCAATGAAACTGCCTTGCTCGACCACTTTGACGAAGATCAGCGTCTCGTTGAGATCGTGGGACATGGTCTGGGATCCTGGACGTCGGGGATGGCACAATCGTGACAGAACGATTGGACCGGGAGCGGGATGATTATTCCCCTTAATCAGGACTAATCAAGTAAAGGTTTGAGGTCTATCGTGGCGCCATTCGTTAATTGGAGCCCGTCCGCCATGAGCCTGCGCAACATTCTTGCCCGTCTCCGGAACGCCGGCCAGAGCAGCCTGGACCTGGCAATGACCGTTGAAGTCCGCCCGAGTTCCTTGGTACACAAGGACTTTCGTGAGTTTACCGCGCCCATGCGTCAGCAGCGTGGCGGTGCCATCCGCCTGGTCCCGCACAAGGGCGACCGGCTGCGTCGAATCGGGACTATCCCGGATTTGGGAGGAAATGTCCCGTGAATGGGATGCTGACGCCCGAAGTCCTGGTCCTCGGCGGCACCGGTGCCGTCGGCCAGGGCGTGGTTGGTGCATTGCTGGAAGCCGGCAGCCCGGTGCTGGTGGTCGGTCGCGATCCGGGCCGGCTGGCGGCGCTGCATGAGCAGTTCGCCGACGAGCCGGGCCTGGAGACGCTGCTGGGTTCGCTCAGCGATGACGGCTCGGCGCGCGCACTGGCCGAACGCATCGCGCATCGCCCGCGTCCGCTGGCCGCCGTGATCGCCGCAATGGGTGGTCCTTACCGTCGCGGCCGGGTGACCGACCGCAATGGCGATGAACTGCTGGGCGCGATGCAGGCCGACCTCATGCCGCACGTGCACGCGGTGCGTCATCTGCTGCCGCTGCTGCAGGACAACGTGCATGCGCGCCGCTACGTGATGATCGGCAGCCCGGCCAACGCCAAGCCATGGGCGGGCTACGGCGAGACCTCGATCACTACTGCCGCGCTGCGCATGTACGCGCAGGTGGTGCACCAGGAAGCGCAGGCGCTGGGCGTGCGTGCGCAGATGCTGGAAGTCTGCAGCCCGGTGTGTACGCCTGCCAACGCGGCCAATGCCTGCATCGAGTGGCCCAGCTCGCTGCTGGTCGGCCGCCGCGTGGTCTCCCTGCTTGATGGCTGCCGCGACAACCGCGCCATCGTCCGCTGCGACAGCAGTGATGCCGAATTGCCGCGCGGCCTGCTGCACCTGGACGTTCCTCCCCTCTGGCGCGATACCGCGGGCGTCGCTTGACCTCGACCATGGTTGAGGTCGCAGGATACGCCGCCTGTTTTTGCAACACGTTCTCATCTAGCTGTACCACCCCTCCGTACGGATGCATGCCATGACTTCCCCCAATTCCACTCCACATCGTTTCGGCCATCGCATTGCGATGGTCGGCGTGTCGATCCTCGCCGCCGCCGTGCTTGCGGCCTGCAGCGGCGGCCACGCCGAAGAAGCCGGTGCGCCGCCGCCGCCGCAGGTCAGCGCTGCGCCGGTGCTGGTCAAGCAGGTCAGCCAGTGGGACGAGTTCAGCGGCCGCGTCGAAGCGGTACAGAGCGTTGAACTGCGCCCGCGCGTGTCCGGCTACATCGACAAGGTCAACTATGTCGAAGGCCAGGAAGTGAAGAAGGGCGAAGTGCTCTTCACCATCGACGCGCGCAGCTACCAGGCCGAGTACGATCGCGCCGCTGCCGAACTCGCCCGCGCCCGCACCCAGGCCACGCTGGCCCGCAGCGAATCCGAGCGTGCCAAGCGCTTGTCCGAGCAGCAGGCCATTTCCACCGAGACGGCCGAGCAGCGTCGCGCTGCAGCCGACCAGTCCGGTGCCGCCGTGCAGGCGGCGCAGGCTGCGCTGGATGCGGCCCGCCTCAACCTGGAGTTCACCAAGGTGCGTGCGCCGATCGACGGCCGTGCCGGCCGCGCGATGGTCACCGCCGGCAACCTGGTCACCGCCGGCGACAGCGCCAGCGTGCTGACCACGCTGGTCTCGCTGGATACCGTCTTCGTCTACTTCGATGCCGATGAAAGCACCTTCCTGCGTTACGCCCAGATGGCACGCAAGGGCGAGCGCCCGAGCGAGCGTGACAGCGATCTGCCGGTGAAGGTCGGCCTGTCCGGCGAAGAGGGCTACCCGCATTCGGGCAAGGTCGACTTCCTCGACAACCAGGTCGCCCGCAGCACCGGCACCATCCGCGTCCGCGCGCTGCTGGACAACGCCGATCGCCAGTTCACGCCAGGCCTGTTCGCCCGCGTGCAGCTGCTCGGCAGCGGCCAGTTCCAGGCCCTGCTGATCGACGAGAAGGCTGTTCTGACCGACCAGGATCGCAAGTACGTGTACGTGGTCGACAAGGATGGCAAGGCCCAGCGCCGTGACATCCAGCTCGGCCGCACCGCCGATGGCCTGCGCATTGTCGAGCACGGCCTGGCCGCCGGCGACAAGGTGATCATCGACGGCGTGCAGAAGGTCTTCATGCCGGGCATGCCGGTGCAGGCCAAGGCGGTGGCGATGCAGCCGCAGGCCGCGCCGCCGGCACCGGGCCGCGATGCGACTGCCGCACTGAACCACTGATCCGCGTCCCCGCTTAGCTGCCGGCGCCAGCGGCAGCCGTTCCTGCCTTCGTCAAAGTGACGAGGGGCAGGCCGGCTGTTGCCCGCCGAACGCCTTTCCCAGGAATTCCTCCATGGACTTTTCCCGTTTCTTCATCGACAGGCCGATCTTCGCGGCGGTGCTGTCGATCGTGATCTTCGCCGCAGGCCTGATCACGATTCCGATCCTGCCGATCAGCGAGTACCCGGAAGTGGTGCCGCCGTCGGTGGTCGTGCGCACGGTGTATCCGGGCGCCAACCCCAAGGTCATTGCCGAGACCGTCGCCACGCCGCTTGAAGAGGCCATCAACGGCGTAGAAGGCATGATGTACCTGAAGTCGGTTGCCGGCTCGGACGGCGTGCTGCAGATGACCGTCACCTTCCGCCCGGGCACCGACCCGGACGCGGCGGCGGTGAAGGTGCAGAACCGCGTGGCGCAGGCGCAGGCGCGTCTGCCTGAAGACGTGCGCCGCCAGGGCGTGACCACGCAGAAGCAGTCGCCGACCTTCCTGATGGTGGTGCACCTGACCTCGCCGCAAGGCAAGTACGACACCCTGTACCTGCGCAACTACGCGCGCCTGCACGTCAAGGATGCGCTGGCGCGTATTCCGGGCGTGGGTGACGCGCAGATCTTCGGTGGCGGCGACTACGCCATGCGCGCCTGGCTGGACCCGGACAAGGTGGCCTCGCGCGGCCTGACTGCCAGTGACGTGGTGCGCGCCATGCGCGAACAGAACGTGCAGGTCTCGGCCGGCCAGCTCGGTGCCGAACCGCTGCCGAACAGCCAGTTCCTGACCCTGATCAATGCCCAGGGCCGCCTGAAGACCGAAAAGGAATTCGGCGACATCGTGCTCAAGAGCGGTGTGGACGGTGAGATCGTACGCCTGGCCGATGTGGCCCGTCTGGAACTGGGTGCCGGTGACTACACCCTGCGCTCGCAGCTGGATGGCAAGAATGCCGTCGGTATCGGTATCTTCCAGTCGCCGGGTGCGAATGCGCTGGAGATCCGTGACCAGGTCATCTCGACGATGGACGAGATGCAGAAGGCCATGCCGGCCGATGTGAAGTACGAAGCGGTGTATGACACCACCATCTTCGTGCGCGACTCGATCAAGGCCGTGGTCTCCACGTTGCTGGAAGCCATCGCGCTGGTGGTGCTGGTGGTGATCCTGTTCCTGCAGACCTGGCGTGCCTCGATCATCCCGTTGATCGCGGTGCCGGTGTCGGTGGTCGGTACCTTCGCCGCGCTGTACCTGCTGGGCTTCTCGATCAACACGCTGAGCCTGTTCGGCCTGGTACTGGCGATCGGCATCGTGGTCGACGACGCGATCGTGGTGGTGGAAAACGTCGAACGCAACATCGAGGAAGGGCTGTCGCCCACCGCGGCGGCACACCAGGCCATGCGCGAGGTGTCCGGCCCGATCGTGGCGATCGCGCTGGTGCTGTGTGCCGTGTTCGTGCCGATGGCGTTCCTGTCCGGTGTCACCGGCCAGTTCTACAAGCAGTTCGCGGTCACCATCGCCATTTCCACGGTGATCTCGGCGATCAACTCGCTGACCCTGTCGCCGGCCCTGGCCGCGCGCCTGCTAAAGGCCCACGGTGCCCCGAAGGACGGCCCGAGCCGCCTGATCGACCGCCTGTTCGGCTGGGTGTTCCGTCCGTTCAACCGCTTCTTCAAGTCCAGCTCGGAGAAGTACGAGCGTGGCGTGGCCCGCATCCTCGGCCGTCGTGGCGCGGTGTTCGTGGTCTACGCGATCCTGCTGGTCGGTACCGGCGTGATCTTCAAGCTGGTGCCGCCGGGCTTCATCCCGACCCAGGACAAGCTGTACCTGATCGCGGGTGTGAAGCTGCCGGAAGGCTCGTCGATCGCGCGTACCGATGAAATGCTGCGCAAGGTCGCCAAGATCGCCCAGGAAACCGATGGCGTGGCCCACACCATCTCGTTCCCGGGTCTGAACGCGCTGCAGTTCACCAATACGCCGAACACCGGTGTGGCGTTCATTCCGCTCAAACCGTTCGCCGAGCGCCATGGTCGTACCGCCGCGCAGATCAACGCCGAGATCAACCAGAAGATCGCTGGCCTGCAGGAGGGCTTTGCCTTCGCGATGATGCCGCCGCCGATCCTCGGCCTGGGCAACGGCAACGGCTACCAGATGTTCATCGAGGACCGTGGCAACCTGGGTTACGGCGCGCTGCAGAATGCCGTGCAGGCGATGCAGGGTACTGTTGCGCAGACGCCGGGCATGGCCTTCCCGATTTCCAGCTACCAGGCCAATGTGCCGCAGCTGGATGCCGAGGTCGACCGCGTCAAGGCCAAGGCACAGGGCGTGCAGCTCACCGAACTGTTCGACACCCTGCAGACCTACCTCGGCTCGGCCTACGTCAACGACTTCAACCAGTTCGGTCGTACCTGGCAGGTGATCGCCCAGGCCGACGGTCCGTACCGCGAGACGGTCGAGGACATCGGCAAGCTGCGCACCCGCAACGACCGCGGCGAGATGGTGCCGATCGGTTCGATGGTCACCATCAAGCAGACCTTCGGCCCGGACCCGGTGCTGCGCTTCAATGGCTATCCGGCGGCTGACCTGGCCGGTGAAGCCGACCCGCGCCTGCTGTCTTCCGCCGAGGCGATGAACAAGCTGACCGAGATCGCCGGCAAGGTGCTGCCGGTAGGCATGACCACCGAATGGACCGACCTGAGCTATCAGCAGGCGACCCAGGGCAAGGCGGCCTTCATTGTCTTCCCGGTGGCGATCATGCTGGCCTTCCTGGTGCTGGCTGCGCTGTACGAGAGCTGGTCGCTGCCGCTGGCGGTGATCCTGATCGTGCCGATGACCCTGCTGTCCGCGCTGTTCGGCGTGTGGTTGACCGGTGGTGACAACAACGTGTTCGTGCAGGTTGGCCTTGTGGTGCTGATGGGATTGGCGTGCAAGAACGCGATCCTGATCGTCGAGTTCGCCAGAGAGCTGGAAATGGGCGGCAAGGGCATCGTTGAATCGGCACTGGAAGCCTGCCGCCTGCGTCTGCGCCCGATCGTGATGACCTCCATCGCCTTCATTGCCGGCACCGTGCCGCTGGTGCTGTCGCATGGTGCAGGTGCCGAGGTGCGCTCGGTGACTGGTATCACCGTGTTCGCCGGCATGCTGGGCGTGACCCTGTTCGGCCTGTTCCTGACCCCGGTGTTCTACGTGGCACTGCGCAAGTTCGTCACCCGCAACGGTGGTGGCCAGCTGGTGCAGCACGGCGAGCCGACCATCCACCACTGACATGGAACCCCGTCGCCGCCGGTCACTGGCCGGCGGTGGCTTCCCCCTCACAAGGCAAGAATCCATGAACACCCATCAGAACAAGATCGCGCTGGTCACCGGCGCAACCCGCGGCATCGGCCTGGAAACCGTGCGCCAGCTGGCGCAGGCCGGCGTGCACACGCTGCTGGCCGGGCGCAAGCGCGAGACCGCCGTCGAACTGGCACTGAAGCTGCAGGCCGAGGGCCTGCCGGTGGAAGCCATCCAGCTGGACGTGACCGATGCAGCCAGCATCGCCGAAGCGGTCGAACAGGTACGCCAGCGCCATGGGCGCCTCGACATCCTGGTCAACAACGCCGGCATCATGATCGAAAACCCGGCGCAGGCGCCGTCGGAGCAGTCGCTGGATACCTGGAAGCGCACCTTCGACACCAACGTGTATGCACTGGTGGCGGTCACCCAGGCGTTCCTGCCGCTGGTCAAGCAGGCCAAGTCCGGGCGTATCGTCAACGTGTCGAGCATGCTCGGCTCGCAGACCCTGCACGCCGACCCGGCGTCGGGCATCTACGATTTCAAGGTGCCGGCCTACAACGCCTCCAAGGCAGCGGTGAACAGCTGGACCCTGAGCCTGGCCTACGAACTGCGCAATACCCCGATCAAGGTCAACACCGTGCATCCGGGTTACGTGAAGACCGACATGAACGGCGGCAACGGCGAAATCGAAATCAGCGAAGGCGCACGTTCCAGCGTGGAAATGGCGCTGATCGGTGAATCCGGCGCCAGTGGCAGCTTCACCTACCTGGGCGAGGTGCTGCCATGGTGATCCGCACGTTGGCGATGGCCGTCTCCAGCCTGGTGCTGGCAGGCTGTGTCAGCGTCGGCCCGAACTACAAGGCTCCGATGCAGGAGCCGGTGGTCCTCCAGAGCGCACAACAGCCGGTGTTCAGTACCGTCTCGCCGGTCGCCAGCTGGTGGGCGCAGTTCGATGATCCGGTGCTGGAACAGCTGGTGCATGGCGCACTGTCGGACAACCTGGATCTTCGCGTGGCCGTGGCCCGCGTCAGCCAGGCCCGCGCGGTGTTCGTCGAAAGCCGCTTCGACCAGGCGCCGCACATCACCGCAGGCGGTAGCTACGACCGCCGCAAGCAACCCGATCCGCAGCTGGGTGGGCAGCGGGTGTTCAGTGAAAGCTACCAGCTCGGCTTCGATGCCGGCTGGGAGCTGGATCTGTTCGGCCGCAAGCGCCGTGCTGCAGAAGCCGCGCGCGCCGACCTCGACGCAGAGCAGGCCAACCTAGCCGACGCGCAGGTACTGATCGCTGCCGAAGTGGCGCGCAACTACTTCGAGCTGCGCGGCACGCAGAAGCGCATCGCCGTGGCCCAGCACACCCTGGTCAATCTGCGCGAGACGCAGAAGCTGACCGAGGCGCGCTGGGAGCTGGGCGCCGGCAGTGAGCTGGACGTGCAGAGCAGTCGTGCGCGGCTGAAGGCGATCGAGGCCGATATCCCGCTGCTGGAAGTGGCCGAAACGCAGTCGCGCAATCGTCTGGCGGTTCTGCTGGGCCAGCGGCCGGAGACGCTGACCGCCATGCTTGCGCCGCACGAAGTGCCGGCATTCGCCAAGGCACTGCCGCTGGGCGATACCCGCGAGCTGCTGCGCCAACGCGCCGACGTGCGCGTGGCGGAGCGTCGCCTGGCGGCCGCGACCGCCCGCGTCGGCGTGGCTACGGCGGATCTGTTCCCGCGGTTGTCGCTGTCCGGCTTCGTCGGCTTCCTCGGCGGCGATGCCAGTGGCCTGGTCAATGGCAACAACAAGGCCTGGTCGCTGACCCCATCGCTGAGCTGGGCGGCATTTGACTTCGGTACCGTGCGTGCACGCCTGCGCGCCAGCAAGGCCGAGGCCGAAGGCGTGGCAGCACAGTATGAGCAAGCCGTGCTGCTGGCACTGGAAGACACCGAAAACGCGCTGACCCGCTATTCCAAGCAGCAGGCGCGGCTGGCGATCGTGGTCGAGCAGGCGCAGGCGGCACGCCGCGCTGAGTCGCTGGCGCAGATCCGCTACCGCGAGGGCTCGGAGGACTTCCTGACCCTGCTGGATGCGCAGCGCACGCAACTGGCGGCCGATGATGCGTTGGCGGCCGCCGAGTCCGAGGTCAACGTCAGCGTGGTGGGCGTGTACAAGGCACTGGGTGGCTGGGGGCAATCACCGCAGCCGCCGAGCGTGGCGCAGGTGGAGTAACCGCAGGGGACGGAAGCAGTGGCTTCCGTCCCTTTCTTTTTTCAGGGCCAGTGATTGGCAGGCACCTCGCGCTCGCGCATGCGCACGATGCAGAAGCGATGGCCGGTCGGTGCTTCCATTACCCACCAGCGTTTGACGAAGCCGATCCGGCGCGCGCCGAGTTTTTCCAGTCGATCTGCCTCGGCATCGATGTCGTCGCTCTCGATGTCCAGGTGCACCCGCGATGGGTGAGCGACCCGCTGTACTTCCACGTTCAGGCCTGCGGGCGCGCCCTGCAGGTCGGCGTACTCGGCGCCATCTTCGGCATACGATGGCTGCGCCTGCAGGCCGAGTGCGGCCGCCCAGAAGCGTGCGCCTTCGTCAGCGGGCGTGTCCTGGCAGTCGATGATGAATCCGGCCAGACGGCTCTGGTGCGCCATGACGTCCTCCGCAGATTGGGAATGGAGGAAGGGTAGCGCGTCGCGTGCTGTGGACGTTGTCACAGTCATGACGTTTCTGACTCTGCCAGAACCGGGGCCTGCGGTGTAACTAGTGGGGCAGAGTCCAGGAGGGAAGGCGATGAGCGATGACAAACGCGATACCCAGCGCATGCTGTTTGGTGATCCGGGACCACCTGGAGCAGGGCTGTCGGTAGCGGTCGTAGTGCTGATGGTGTTGGCGACGATGGCCGCAGCCATCGGTTTCCTGCGGCTGCCCGATCCGATGCTGGGGCTCGGGCTGATCGGCGTTGCCGTGTTCCTTGCCGTCGGCGCCCGCATCTGCCAGGCGCGCAACCAGCACCAGGCGTTGTACCGGCTGTTGTCGCGGCAGCCGCCGCCGTAGCCACGGCTGCCGCAGAGAATCAGTGCTTCGGCCAGTCCAGCTCGACCACCAACGGGAAGTGGTCCGACGGCAGCACGCCATCGATGCGACGATCATCGGTAAGGAAGCTGCGCGCATGGAAGCCGCGCACCAGCACCCAGTCCAGCTGCACGGTGGCCTTGCCGGTGAAGTCGTGGAAGGTCAGGCGCGGGCCCTGCGGAGCCCTCACCTGGGTACGGGTGTCCAGCAGGAGGCGGGTGAACGCCTTGTAGGTGTCACCGCCGGGCTCGCTGTTGAAGTCACCGGTCAACACCACCGGCAGGTCGGCCGGCAGTGCTTCCAGGCGCTTGCCGATCAGCTCGGCACCCTTCACCCGGCGTGGTTCGTCCTCGTCGCGGTAGGGCAGGTGGGTATTCATGAAATAGAAGCGACGGCCGTCGTCCAGGCGCCGGAACAGGGCCCAGGTAACCATGCGCGGGTACAGGTTGCCCCAGGTGATGCTGCCAGGGACGTCCGGCGTATCCGAAAGCCAGAAGTTGCCGGATTCCTCGATGGCCAGCACCTTGCTTTCGTAGAACACGCCCATGTGTTCATCGCCGCTGCCACCGCGGCGGCCTTCACCGAACCAGCGGTAGCCGGGCAGGTGCCCTGACAGGTAGTCGGCCTGTTCCTTCACCAGCTCCTGGGTGCCGATCACCGCCGGGTGCGCGTCGAGGATCACCTTGACCATCGCATCACGGCGGTCGGGCCAGCGCTTGCCCGGCTCGGTGTCAGCCGGGGTACGGACGTTGAATGACATCACCTTCAACGGCGCCGGCGTGACGGCCCAGGCAACGGCAGGCAGAGCAAGCGCCAGCAGCGCACTCAGCGCCGGGCGACGGAAACGCGACAACATCGTGGAATCCCTCCATTCCATGAAAACGGTTTCATGGAGCATGCCATGGAAGGCGGGGGCAGTGGTATGCCGGGACGGGCGGCTGGGAGATGCCGGGCGGGCGGTGAAGGCGCCGCCCGGCGGATCGCGCGGACGCGATCAGGGGTCGTAGATCATCCCGTTCTCGTCACGGTTGTAATGGCCGGTGACTTCGCGGGTGCCGTCGTCGTAGATCACGTACGACGTGCAGCGCTGGTGGAATACGTTGCCAGCGATGCGGAAGGGCACGCATTCCTCCTGGACCTCGACGACTTCGGCCGCCATCGTGGTGCCGACCGGAGCCAGTGCGGCCACGGCCAGCACGGCGGCAATCGCACATGCCGGAAAACCTTGATGCAGTCTCATCCTCACGTTCCTTGTCGATGGGGGGCTTACATCAGATAGGGATTGCCGTACTCGTCGATCCAGTACTCGCTGAGGAAGATCTCACCGTCCACGTCGGGCATGGTCACGATGCAATGCTGGTGGAAGCGATAACGCTCCACTTCAAACGGTTCGCAGCGGGTTATGCTGCCGGGCTGGGTCGGCCCCCCCCGCGCTCGCCGTGCCGGACGACATCATTCCAGCGAACGCCACAATCAGTGCCGCCATCGAAGCCAGTTGCAGTTTCATAAGCATCATCCTTGCTTTCTGCAATCGCGCACATGCGCATGGCGTGTGTAACACGCGAGCCAGGCCGCCGGAAGTGTCTCGCCCGGATCAGTCCTCGATCTCGCCGCGCCGACTGGCAGCGCGTACCGCCTGCGCGGTGGTTGCCACTCCCAGACGCTGGCGCGCGCGACGCAGGTGATTTTCCACTGTACGAGCGGAAAGCCCCAGCGTGGCCGCGATCTCCGCCTGGCGACGGCCGGCGGCGACCCAGCGCAGCACCTCGCGTTCGCGCGTGCTCAACGTACGTCCGGAAAGTTCGCCGGGTGTCTCTGCAAGCCGGCGTGCGGCACGGAATGCTGCAGCTGCAGCAGCATCCAGCAGCAGCCGCGCGCTGGCCGATGCATCGATCGCTGTCCCGGCAAAACTGATCGCGCCTTCCAGGCCGGTGGTGCCGAACACCGGCACCTGCAGGCCGTGCAGGCCTTCACCACGAGGCTGCTTCACCACCTGATAGCGTTCGCCGCGAACGCCCTGGCGCTTGCTCCAGAAGAACGGCGCGTCACTGTCCAGCACGTGGCGATTGACCGGACAGGCGTGCAGGTAGCGCGCGAGGTCGGTACTGCTGCCGTCGCCGAACCAGTCGCCCTCGATCCAGTACACGCGCTGGGTACCGCGCTCCAACCCCGTGCCGGTGGCGAACACCAGCACGCGATCGTAGCCGAGTGGTGCAGAGATGCTGCGCAGTACCGCGCCCACCGAACTCAGTGAGCGAGCGCGTTCCAGTTCCAGCAACGCCTGCACCAGATCGCCCATCCCGGTCAGCGCCCGGCCAGTGCGTCGAGCAGCGTGCGCGCGGCCAGCTTGCCCAGCGCATTGCCGGCCAGCGGGCTGTCGCCGGTCAGCAGCAGGCGGTCCTGCAGCACGCTGCCATCGATGCCGTCATTGACGATCTGCACGCCCTGCTGCGCCAGGCGTTCACCGAAGAACCACGGCAGCTGCCCGGGCATGTAGCCGATCTCCGGCGTCTGCCGGTCCATTGCATCGGGGAAGGCACAGATGCGGTAGCCGCGGAACAGCGAACCACCGTCGGCCTCGTCGACGCCTGCGGCCAGCAACGCGGCCGGACCATGGCAGAGGGTGATGATGTGGCGTTGCTCGGCCATCGCCCAGTGCAGGGCTGCCTTTACCGCGCGACTCTGCGGCAATCCGATAAGGGCGCCATGGCCACCGGGAATGAACACGGCTGCATAATCCGATGCGGCATCGAGGCCTGCCACCACCTCATCCAACGGCAGTGGCTGGCGGAAGCGGGCCTCGTAGCGGTCGTACAGTCCGCCGATCTCCTTGTCCTCGCGCGGGAACGCCCACCACTCGAACTTCGCGGCGTTGCCGGACAGCGTGGCCACATCGATGTCGAAGCCGGCTTTGTCCAGGTGGTACATCGGCAGCAGGGTTTCCACCGGATGGTTGCCGGTGGAGAACAGGTGGCCGTTGGCAGTGGGCAGATAGCGTTCGTCCGCAGCGATCATCAGCACCTTCCAGCGGCCGTCGCGGCGCGCGTCGGGATAGTCGGCACCGGACAGGTCGCTCTTCGCCGACGTGAACTGTGACAGCGAGTACGGAGACGGGAAGAAGGCGTCGCGCTCGGCCGGGTCGGGGCTGGGATGGCGGCTGGGTTCTTGCGTGTTCATGCGGACCTCCAGTGGGGTAGTGGAGCCAGCATAGAAGGGCTGATGCGCAGGCGCGATGAGGGTTTTCCCCTCATTCGCGCGACGCTGCCATCTGTTGACGCCAGGCATTCGGGCTCATGCCGAAAGCACGGCGGAACGCACGGCTGAATGCTGGTTCGGAGAGATACCCGACGTCTCCGGCGATCTGCGAAACCCGCCGGTTTCCGCTGCGCAGCAGCTCCGCGGCCAGCTGCAATCGCGATCCAGCGAGATAACGCATTGGTGACATGCCGGTGGCCAGGCTGAACCGCTGCGCGAAGTTCGAGCGGGACTGATTCAGGCTTGCCGCCAGAGACTCGACCGTCCATGCCTGTGCGGGGTGTGCCTGCATCAACGCCAGTGCCCGCCCGATCAATGGGTCGGCCAGTGCGTGCAGACGCTGGCAGTTGTGGGGGCTGGAGGTTCCCAGCCAGTAGCGCAGCGTCCAGACAAACAACAGGTCCAGCAGGCGTGACAGCATCAGCCCACTACCCAGCGTGGGCCGGGCCGCTTCAACCTGGATTGCGCCCAGGGTTACCGCCACCCAATCGGCTGAGCTGGCGGGAAATCCGTTCGGCATCCGGTCAACCCCGGGAACATGCAGCCAGCCGGGCAGGGCATCAAGCAGCAGCTGGCTGCCCGGGCCATCAAATCCAAAGGATGCCGTGGTCAGATGGGCAGGTTGCGGGGCGTCGCCGGCACAGTCGATGCGATGTGTCCGGCCATGCGGCATCAACAGCAGCTCGCCGGTCTGCAGGGGCACCACCGCGGCATCCGCATGCAGGCGTGCCGTGCTCTGTTCGATGAAATGGAAGCAGCCGCGCCCCCCGGCAATGATGCGGGATCCACCGGGCTGCACGACGTGGCGGGTGATGTCGCCGCCGTGCATGCGCGAGGCCTGGAAGATCGCAAACAAGGCGTCGGAGCCGGCCTGAAGCGATTCGGTGGTGTGGAGCCTTGGCATGGTTTTCAGGAGTCCGTGCATCGCCGCTGGCAGGGGCGATCCGTAGTCTGGTCGGGTGGCTTCAGGCAGCGCTGATGGCTGTCGGGCAACGATCCCATCCAAGTGAGGAGTTCTGCAAGATGAGCAAGCCAAGCATCATTCTGGTTCATGGTTTCTGGGGCGGCGCCGCGCATTGGGCCAAGGTGATCCTGGAGCTTGATCGCCGGGGCTTCCACGATCTGCATGCCGTGGAGCTGCCGTTGACGTCGCTGGCCGACGACGCGGAGCGGACCCGGCGCATGATCCGCCAGGTTGCGGGGCCGGTGCTGCTGGTCGGCCATTCGTATGGGGGCGCGGTGATCTCCGAAGCCGGAAACGAACCCAACGTGACCGGCCTGGTCTTCATCGCCGCGTTCGCGCCGGATGCGGGCGAGAGCCCTGGCGGCATCACCCAGCAACGGCTGCCGCAGGCGGCGGCCAATCTGGCGCCGGACAGCGACGGCTACCTGTGGCTGCAACCCGGCAAATTCCACGAGAGTTTCTGCCAGGACCTGCAGGCCGACGAGGCGCGGGTGATGGCGGTCACCCAGAAGGCGCCGCTGGCGAGCACGTTCGGTGATGCCGTCAGTGATCCGGCGTGGCGGCACAAGCCGAGCTGGTATCAGGTCTCCAGCGCTGACCACATGATTCACCCTGACAACCAGCGGCGCATGGCGGCGCGCATGCAGCCACGTGCCAGCATCACGCTGGATGCCAGTCATGCATCGCTGGCATCGCAGCCGGTAGCGGTGGCCGAACTGATCACCGAAGCTGCGTCCGACGGACAAGGCTGAGTTTCCCGGTCTTGCCGCGGTGGCGGTGTCCCGGTCAGCCCGGATACCGCTGCCGTGATGCCGCCACGCTGTGCGTTACTGGTTCTGCCGGTCGTGCTCCTGCATGTCTTCATGCAGGATCCGCCGTAGTTCGACGATGGCCGGCGTGGCTTCCTGCACGCTGTGCCCGGACACGATCACCTTCTCCGAATCCGCGTGCGGCAGGTGCGAGCTCCAGTAAGGAACCAGCCCGTCGTCGGTCTTTTCCAGCGGACCATCGGCCTTGGCCCGCGCGATGATCGAGTGGTAGTGCACCTTCGGCGACATCGGCAGGTCGGCCACGGCGCGGACGAAGGGATCGTCCTTGTCCAGATTCTGGATGCTGTTCATCTGGTAGCCGTGCTTGCCGTCGTTGCGATCGATCTGGCCGTCGTTGGCGATAGTGGCGACGTCTTCCAGCACGGTCAGCGGCAACCGCACCAGGCGACCGATCCAGCGGCCCAGGCGGGTGCCCGCCACATCGGTGCCGCGGTGTGGCGTGGCGATGAATACCACGCGCGATACTTCCGGCTCCGGCAGGAAGGTCAGTACCGGTGCGCCCTTGGTACGCAGCAGTTCACGCTGTGCCGGCGTCATCTGCGCAGTCTCCAGCAGGGTGTCGACCAGATGATCGCCGGAAGAGGAGATCATCAGCCGCGCGATCACGCCACCCATGCTGTGCCCGACCAGCACCATGTCATGCGAAGCCTGCGCCTTGCCGCTGGGGTCGAAATGCTTGAACACCTCATCCAGCGTGTGGCGCATCGAATCGTGGCTCATCGCGATGGGCATGTTGGTGGGGTAGTAGAACTGCCAGACCTGGAAGTCCTGGCGGATCTCGTCGTCGCGCATCAGCTCGTTGGCGACGTTGACCCAGGCTTCCGGACTGCTGGCCAGGCCATGGATCATCAGCAGCACGCGGCGGTTCGGATCGTAGGGCTGCATCATGTACAGATGCGGCGTGTCGATGCCGCCCTTGCCGCCGAACAGCGAGCGCAGCGACTGGTGGCTGAAGTTGGAGCGCGCCAGCCACAATGCGTAGCCTGCGGTGAAGTTCGCGGCCAATGGCACCTGCTGCCCATGCAGGGTGACTTCCGTGACCTGGTAGGGATCGTGGATCTCCAGTTCCGGCTCGTCGTCGTGCAGCACTTCCCACAGGTTCTTTCCGGAGAAGCGCAGCAGTACCGTCATCGATGGCGACGGCATCTCGCTCCAGCTCTGCGTCACCGGTGTGGCGGCCTGCGCGGCGGGTGTTGTGGCCGGCGGCGTGGTGGCGGTGGTGGCGGCCGGATCCTCCATCACGGCCACCAGTTCGGCACCGAAGCCATCGCGGCGATGCACGCTGCGCAGCGTGCCGGTGAACGACAGCGAGGCCGCCGGTACCAGTTCGGTGGGGGTACGCGTATCCAGCGGCGATGCCTCGCCTGAAGGTGCCAGCACGAAGGTCCAGCGGCCCAGCTGGAAATGGCTGGCCTGGCTGTGCACGCGCCCGGTGGCATACGCGTTGTACAACTGCACCGAGGCTTCCTGCACGGCCAGGTTGTAGTAGTCGCGCACCTGGGTCTGGCGGTCTTCGAAACCACGCTGGTTGGCGGTGCGCTCGGTGAAGAACAGATAGGCGTAGGCTTGGCGCGCGACCTGCATCCACGCGTCCAGGCGCGGTTGGAAATCGGCATCCAGCTCGGTGATCGCGCTCTTGGCACGGCCGGAGGTGGAGTACTCGCGCTTGGGCGCGGGCAGGGTCATCGCATACTGCAGCCAGAGCTCGGCCAGGCTTGAGCGCTTGTCCTCCTCGCGCACCACGATGCTGCCTTCCATCGCTTCGATGCAGGGCAGGCCGGACTTGGCGCAGACGCCTTCGTCGAGACCGGCCACGCGCAGGGTTTCCATGGTGGCCGAACTGAGCTTGCCGGTGGTGAGGATGTCGCCGCGCTTCAGGGCGATGTACTGGCCGGGGGTGACCGAGGCCACCTGCACCGACGGCCCGAACTGGCGCAACGTGGCGCAGCCGACCAGGGTGAGCAACACGGTGATGATGAGGGTCGTGCGGCCGATGAAGCCCAAGCCCGTGGTTGCCATACGATCCTCCTGCGCGGTGGCGCCACTCTAGCGGTCGACATGTCAAAGCGGAAGATACCGGGCGGTCGGTTTGGAGCGCGGAAGTGCCGCCAACCGGGCGATTCAGGCATTTCCGTGTGACACTGGGGTGAACAGGATGAATGCAGGGCTGCGATGCGCTGGCTTGAGACCCGTGTTCCTCCGCCTCTTGCGATGCTGTTGTGCGCCGCCATCGGCTATCTGGGCAGCCGATGGCAGCCGGGCGGGGCGTTGCAGCTACCCATGCCTGAGTTGCCTGCGGGTCTGGTGATGGCCTTCGGCGTGGTCTTGAACCTGCTGCCGAAGCTGGCCTTCCGGCGCGTGGGCACCACGGTCAACCCCCTGCGGCCGGCGACGTCGAGCGTGCTGGTCACGCACGGCGTGTACCGCTACACGCGCAACCCGATGTATCTGGGCCAGGCCACTATCCTGGCAGGCGCCATGCTGTACCTGCAGAACCTGGCCGCACTGCTGGCTGTGCCGCTGTTCGTGCTGTACATCAACCGGTGGCAGATCGTACCGGAAGAGCACTGTCGGCCCGCTTTCCTGAGGCATACGCAGCCTTCCGCCAGCGAGTACGGCGCTGGCTGTAGCGCGGGTCAGGCCGTTACGGCGCGATCTGGCACTTCACGGCGGCGGAATAACCTTCGTAATCGTCACCGGCAATCACGTGCAGGGTGTGGCGCTTGTCGATGCGCTTCACGTACGAGGGCTCTTCGGTGTTGGCGTATTCGTTGACCGTGGTCACCGACCAGGTCTTGGCGAGGCGCTTCGGATCGACACCGTTCAAGTAGACGAAGACGCTCTTCTCGCCCTCGGCGACATTCACATCGGCATGGGTGACGGTACCGCCGAACAGGGCGACTGGCGTGGTTTCCGGCTCGAATGTGCCGCCAGGCTTCCTGGCCAGGCCGGCTGCCTGCAGGGCATCGATGGCCTCGGCTTCGCTGAAGTTCGAACCTGCCTTGCAGGCCAGGAGGGCTTCCAGCGTTGCGGTGCCGGCGGGGGCGATGGCAGGCGGGGCTGCGTGGGTAGCCGAGGTCGCGGCCAGAGCGGTCATGACCACGGCGAACGCGGTGTTTCTGGTTCTCATTGCAGGTCCTTCTGTACGTGACGGAGCAGCGCGCCCGGCACCGGGCGCGGAACCGGATTATGGGCCTGCTGATGTTGCCTGCGTGTACAGATCGGATGCGCGACGAAGGCGCAGCGACCTTGCCGGGCCGCTGCGCCATGCCATCAGTTGCTGGCCGCCTTCACCGCTTCTGCGGCGTCGACAATGCCTGGCCCGCAACCCCCCGGGCAGTTTGCTGCCGCGATCGGGCGCGCAGTGCGACGCAGGATGTCCTTGACCTGGTCGGTGGTCTTGGGCACCGGCGCCACCGCCTGCATCAGCGCGACGATGCCGGCGACGTGCGGCGCCGCCATCGAGGTGCCGGACATGAAGTCGAAGGCGTTGTTGCCCACGGTGGACAGGATGCCCTGTGCCGGATGCTGGCGGGTCGGTGCGCAGTTGGTCTGGTTCGGCGGTGTGGCCAGCGGCAGGAACTCGCCGACGGACGCGCGGCAGGACCAGGTTTCACCACCGGGTGCGGTGATGTGGATGCCTGCGCCATAGTTGGAGTAGAACGCACGACGACCGCCCTGGTCGTTGGCGGCAACCGCAATCACGCCCTTGCAGTTCGCCGGAGCAAACTCGGACACATCCAGATTGCTGTTGCCGGCGGCGACCACCACGATCGTGCCTTGCGCGGTGATGTCGTCGATTGCATCCTGCTCGGCCGGCGAGCAGGCCCGGCGGCCGCCGAGGCTGAGATTGATGACTTCAGCCGGGTTGGCATTGGCCGGGACGTTGGGCACCTTGATACCCGCACTCCAGAGCATGCCGTCGATGATGTCGGCGGAACCGCCATTGCCCTGGTTGCCGAGTACGCGCACCGGCACGACCTTCGCGTTGTAGGCCACGCCGGCGACGCCGATCTGGTTGTTGGTCACCGCCGCGACCGTTCCAGCGACGTGCGTGCCGTGTGCAATGCCCGAGGCATCGAAGGCATCGGCGTCGCGTCCGTCGCCATCGTCGGAGCCACCACAGCCGGGATTCATTCCCCCGATGATGCACTGCCAATCGCTGAACGGGCGGGTGGACGATATCATGTCGTAACCCGGCAACAGGTTCGCCTGCAGGTCGTTGTTGTTCAGATACCCCGAATCGACCACAGCCACCACTACACCCTGGCCGGTGGAGCGGTCCCACGCGGCCGGCAGGCGCGCACCACTGGTCGGATTGCTGTAGTGCCACTGCTCGCCGTAGCGCGGATCGTTCGGTGTGGTGAACGCGCTCATCATGTAGTTCGGCTGCACATACTCGACGTCCGGATCGTCGGCGATGCGCTGCATCAGGATCTGCGCTTCCGGAAGATCCAGCGCCTTGTCCGTGGTGACAACGTCGGCGCCACCGCCCATGCGGCGCTGGTGGGTCACGGCTGGGGCCGGCGCAGCGCCGATCGAGCGCTTGCTGCGTTGCTGGATGCCGAGGCGCTTCTTCAGCGCATCCTGTGCGGTGGTGGCCGAAACGCGCTTGCTGCTGCCGTCCCGGTACTTGACGATGAAACTGCTGTACTGCTCGTTGCTGGCCATGCCTCGCGTCCATACCCGTTCGGTGGGTTGGGCGAAGGCGGGGGCGCTGACCAGAACCAGGGTGATGGCGCTGGCGAGGGAAACCCGAAGCGACGTACGCATGGATACAGTTCCTTTGTGAAAGATGTGTCGAACAGGCCGTGCCCTCGGGCGCGGCTTCATGTGAAGGGTGCGGGTGCTCCGTGGTCTCCTCTTGATGGCGACCAGGGACGAACGGCTTCGCGGACACATCCCCCCCAAGGAGAGGGTGGGAAAATTCTGAAGTGATTTAGTGATGTAGAAAGCGAGAGAAGATGCGCGGTGCCGACATTGCTTGACGGCATCGGACCGCGATTGCGCCGCGACGTCGAACTTCGTAGCGACGTAGAGCAGCCAATAAAAAAGCCCGGAAACCCACGTTGGTGGAATTTCCGGGCTTCTCCGGTCCTTGACGAACCGTTCGTTGGTGGAGGTGGGCGGAATTGAACCGCCGTCCGAAGGCACTCCATCCCCAGCACTACATGCTTAGCTCACCGTTGAATCTCATCCCCGAGCAGCACGGTGTGCAAAGCGCACCCGGGAACCAGCCTGTTGTGTTCTAGTGCCGGACTGACAGGCAGCCGCCCAGCGCGATTCCATGATAATGACTCTACGCTGCGAGCATGGACACAAGCAGTTTCGAGGCTCCGCCTAAGTCGGCAGAAGGTCACGCACCGCAGTTTTTAGGCTGCGAGAGCGACCGGAGCGTAGTTGTCGTCGTTGGCAACTAGAGTTTTGCAGCTGGATTTACGAGGAAAGCTACCCCCTCGGCATGCGCCAGGCGACTTCACAACCCCCGTCGAAACCAATGCACCCCCGGTTTCTTCAAGTATTGCAAGGCTTTTGGGGTCAATGCTGGCAAAAAGCTGGCAGTGACCCTGCCCAACGAGACGGATAGTACGGCAATCTTCATGAACAGTCACGGGCCAGGGGCGGACGTATTCAGTTTTCAAGCACGGCTTCCACACCCGCCACCGCCGATTGTATGGGATCTGCAGAACGTTCTTGTTGACAAAGTCGGGTGTTTGGTGGAAATTTGCGGACACCAGTGGTGTCAACCGGTCCCTTCCAAACCAGAGGTTTTGTCAACTGATGGATACTGTTCAGATTCTGGAGCACTGTGGCGTTACCGAGCGTCACTGTGAAGCGCTCGGGCAAGCGGTCCCTGAAGCCTACGCGGCCCTGGCAAAATTGGCTGCCTCCACTCCGATGCTCGGCGGCTTTGTTCAAGGTCGAAGAGGTCTTAGCTATTTGAGAGACATCTCAGTCCAGCACGCATTGGAGGCGAAGGCAGCGGAGACGAGGCTCTTTTTCACCTCTACTGCGTGGAATCGGCATCGCAACTACTGCTTCTTGCAGCTCCAAGTTGGGCAGACCATCTTCACCACCCATTACGCAGGTGCCAATGGGAGCCGAGCGGTCCGCAAGGCCGCATCGCGTGCAGAGCTTGTGATGCGCACGCCTGATCTGTTCGCGGCTACCGGGGAAGAGCCCGACATGAGTCTTGTGGAGAAGAGTGCCTACGTGCAGCTTGTGCACGCAGGCGTGACCAAGCCAAAATTTGTGTTGCTGCAGATCCCGAACCGTGATCAGCATGCATCAAGACTGGCGCCTCTGATTTTGGATATGCAGTCCCCTTTGAAGGGAGCTGTTGAAGAGGTGCAAGATAGGCTGAATGAGGCATTTAAGCGCAAGGCCGTAGAGCGCGCAGAGCAGGGCAATCGTGCAAGCTAAGTTTGAACCACGGCGTCTGAAGCAGGCCCGCGCGCTGCGTCGCATGACGCTGGCGGATCTGGGCGCGCGTACGGACGTGACGCGGCAGGGGTTGAGCCAGTTTGAGAACGGGGACCGCGTGCCTGCGCCTGAGACGTTGCTGCGAATCGCCGCAGAACTGGATTTTCCAATCGAGTTCTTCTGGAGGGGGGTGGGGCCAGTTGAGCGCAGCCCGCGCTCCTTGGTTCACTATCGTTCACTTCGCCGCACGCGTGACACAATCCTGGATCAGCAGCGTGCAGCTGCGGTCTTGGATATGGCTGCTGCGGTTATGGATGCGATGCAGGAGCATGTGGATTACGCTGACGCAGACATTCCGAAGATCTCGCCGGATGTCGACCCGTTATCGCTGAGCGGCGATGAGGTTGAAGAAGTTGCTAATGCGGTCCGCAAAGAGCTCGGTCTGGGATTGGGGCCGATTTCCGACGTAACGCTGCTGGTGGAGAATCGATCGATTCCTGTGATGCACTTCCCGTTGCCGGACGGAATGGATGGACTGTCTGCTTACTACGGTGAGAGACCTTTTATCGTAGTTTCATCCGACGCGACGCGGGATCGCTCGCGGTTGAACGTGGCGCATGAATTTGGTCATCTGGTGCTCCATGAGTCCATTTCCGTTGAGGGTGAGCTGGACCTCGAGACATTCCGATTGGTGGAAGACCAAGCTTGGCGGTTTGCAGGTGCCTTGATGCTACCGGCTGAGTCCTTCTTAAAGGATGTCTATAGCACCTCATTGGATGCACTGCTCTTGCTGAAGAAGAGGTGGGGTGTTTCCGTCGCGGCGATCATTAAGAGGCTGCAGGTGCTTGGTATCCTCAGCCAGGATCAGGTGAAGTATCTGAACATCCAGAAGCGGCAGAGGAACTGGAGCCGCACAGAGCCAGGCGATGATGCTCAGAGAGAGACTTCCCGGCTGTTCCGTCGCGCGGCTGACTACTTGGCAGCTGAGGCGGGTATCCCGCTCCATCAGTTCGCTGCTGAAGCTCGGCTTCCTCTGCCAATCTTGGCAAGTGCTTTGGAAGCGACTCCTGCAGAGCTGATGCCGCCGCGAATGGAGAATGTGGTGCAATTCCGGCCGAAATCTTGATCGTCCAATGGATCAGTTGGACCGGAGGTGTCGCGCGTGGCTAAATTTCTACCCCTTGCGTTAGGTTGGCCGCCGCAGATGCGGCCAACCATACTCCCGCAGTTTTAGCCCCAGCGTCTGGCACCATTGATGGGATCCACCGGCCGTACTTCTTGGCGGTGATCGTCCAATCGCGGTGCCCCATCTGCCGTGCCACCCACATTACGTTCTCGCCGGCGCTGAGCGCCTGGGAGGCGAAGGTGTGGCGCATCTGATACGGGTAACGGTAGCGGACCCCAGCCTTGCGCAGCGCGCGCTGCCATTCGCTGGCGCGGATGCTCTGATCCGACCCCCACCGGGCGTTCGTCCTGGGATCGTGGAAGACGAACTCGCCAGCGGTGGCGGTGTGGGCGCGCTGAGCCTTCAGGGCATCGATCGCAGGTTGCAGCAGCTGCACCTCACGCACGCCGGACTCGGTTTTCGGGGCCTTCATCTTCCCCATCACCCAGGCGCGCCGGATCTTGACCGTTCCCTTGCGCCAGTCGATGTCCGACCAGCAGAGGCCGATCATTTCTGAGGTCCGCAGGCCCGTGGCGAAGTTGAACTGGCAGTAGTTACGGAGGCTGAACCGGTACGCGTCACGGACGGGTCGGAAGAGACTGAGGGCGCCGACCGGTACGCGGGAGATACCGGTACGCAAGAACGACCTGTGCGTCTCGCGGACTCGACCGGTACGTCTGGCGGACCTGACCGGTCCGTCTCGCGTACTCAACCGGTCCGCGAGACGGACCCTAAAGGTCATGAAAGGTCAGTAAAGGTCATTGAATCGTCAAACGCGCAGGCGCGCGACGACGAAGCGGTGATGCCGCAGCTCAGCGTCGACGAGGTCAATCGCGAGCTGATGGGCATCCCCCGTTTGCCGGCGGGTCTGGACCCGCAAGTCCTGGCCAGGTTCGTGCGGCACCGCCGTGTGCTGGGAAAGCCGATGACGATCAGCAGCTGGCTGGAGCTGCAGCCGCGATTCCGCCAGCTCACCGCCGACGACCACGACCTCAACCGCTCCCTGCGCCAGACGATGGCTGCAGGCCTGGCACTGCCCGTAACACCGAAACCCGAGGGGACCGACCATGCCAACAATTCAGGCTCTGCTGCCGAACGCGTCCGACGTCGAGCAGAAGAGGACGAGCTCCGTGACGCTGCTGCAGAGGCAGACGCCGCCGCCGGCGCAGCAGGCGCCCTTGACGGCCCGGGCTACGCGGACGCTGTGGGTGCGCATGGCGTGGATCCGCGCCGCTTCTGTGCGACCGACGGATGGCTGAAGCAGCTCGGCGGCGGGAAGTGGGCCCGCGGGACCCTGCCGGCTTTCGAGGACCAGCACCCGGAGGCCTATGCCCAGGTGCTGAGGGATTCGACGACGAAGGCAAGGGTGATGTCCTGGAGCTGCTGTCGCGCCTATTGGTAGGAGGCAGCTACCGGATGCCGGTGGAAGGGCGCAGCACCTTGGCGCCGCTGGGCAGCAGCGACATCGCCGGCGCGGTCGGCTACATGCGCAATCCGCTGGAGAAGCACACCGCGCTCGCCGTAGCGACGAGGATGGGTTCGGCGGCGATCGCGAGGCTCTCCCTCGCTGCCTACCGTCAGGTGGCCAAGGACGTGCGTTCAATGCGACCGCGGCCGTTGGACCTCGGCAAGCCCGCCGATCGCTGGCGCCTGCGCCTGGTGATCTACGACGCAGCCCACGAACTGGTGTGGCCGGAGCGGCGCCAGCCGTTCGTCGGTCTGGCCAAGTCAGCCAAGATGCGCAAGGGCAACTACATCAAGGCCCACAAGTGCGCCAGCGCAGTCCTGCTGGAGGCGCTCCATAGTGGCAGGCGGGGATTTCGCAGGGCGCTGTGGAACGCCGAGAGCTAGCGATAGTCAGTGCTTGAGGGTGAGATGGTCGGCAGTGGCTGCGGTGGCCTGGGTATGGAGTGTGTGAAACTCGGTCATCAGTGCGGTGATCTTGTCTTGTGATTCCTTCCATCGCTCAAGGCTTACGGGATCTGGATCTCGCCCGAGTAGGCCAATCGGAGTCTCAACGGCGCTCGTCTGCGCAGCGGCGCGCATCGCAACTCCTGCCATGTGCCGCACCAAAATGCTGCTGGGTTGCCCGAACAGATAGCGGAACGTGGGCTCCAGCGCCAAGATTGCGTCCGCATCTTGCATCTGCCGTTTGCCTCGAAACGACGTTGCGAGGTGCCGGAGCTCCTCGTGGGCTGCGAATCGGCGATCGAACATGTCGAGTTTCAGTTTGTGACGTGCTGTCTTCCACTGCTGGAAGGCGATATAAGCCACTGTCGTAGCGAGGGCCAACTGACCAAAGGCAGTCACCGCCTTCATCTGCAAATCCGTCAAGCCGAGAAACGTCTCAACCATTGCGACACCCTCCCTGTATTGGCCGGGATTATCGCATTTGTTAAGGTTTGTTAGGGAGGTGCATGACGCGCCTTCATGGAAAGACGGCGTATGCCGCGGGGGGAATGAATGGGATGCTGGGCACTGGAGATCAATTGGCCAGTAGTGACACAGGGGTTCGGTGCAGTCGCGCAGGGAGTTGGCGCGTTGGTGCTCGGTGGCGTTGGCGTGTGGGGTCTTTCAAGCTGGAAAACGCAAGCGAAGCTGGGGAAGCAGCAAGCGGTTGCCGAAGAAGGACTAACGTTGGCCTACCGGGTGCTAGACGCGATTGAGGTCATACAGAAGCCGAGCATGTGGCAGGAGGAGTTGGACCTGGTTGAGCGGCGTCCAGATGAGAGCGATGAGCACTACTTTGCTCGAGCTTTCTACGCTGTGGTTGAGCTGCGATCCGCGCAGTACACAGAGCTTGTTGCACAACTTGCTGCGATGCATTTCAGAGTTCAGGCGCTCCTTGGGGAACAGCCGTCTCAGGCGCTGAAAGACGTGATGGATGGTTATGACAAGGTCCTGAAGAATGCACGTTCAGCTGGGCGAGCAGTCGAGAGAATTCGCAAGCTTGAACTCGCACTAGAGACGGAGCAGGACTCCAGAAAGAAGATGATGCTGGGACTTGCATCGGCAAGACTCAAAACCCTCGAAGAGTTTTTCTGGCCAGACTCCGACTACCAAGATGTGCTTGAGACTGATGAGTATCATCCAGTCCGAGATCCCGATGTGGCGGGAATACGTCGGAATGTTGAAGGACAACTACAGCAGTTCGCTAGGCTTGGTGATTAGTGTTCAGACACATGACCTCACTTGTTCCTCATGAGGAAGATTTCTTCCTCATGAGGAACCTCAGTTGCCTCGGGAACCGAAAGTAGGTTTGAATTCCCATAGTGGGCGTTCTTGTGGGCACCTCAATTCAAAGGCCGTTGATTGACCAGGACGTGGGAGTCCACTGGTCAATCAGTGCGTCCGCGGCGAGTTCGAGTTCCACGAGGTCAAGGCCTGGGGCCACTTCGCCTACAACATCGGCACGCCGGCCTTCTGCGCCAGCACCGCGGCGAAGCGGCTCAACGCCGGCGAGCGCCAGGCTGCATGCACCGAGATGTGGAAGTGGCGCTACGTCACGATCGCCGGTGCCAAGCGCGACTGCACGCTGCCGCAGTGGAGCTCCAAGTGTGGCGGCATCATCGATCGCCGGCAGTGGGAAATGGCCACCTGTCAGGGCCACCTGCAGTGATCAGCAGGTCGGTCATCTCTGCCTGGTGGGCAGCCTGGAAGTGGGTGGCCATCCTGGCCAGCTTGCTGGGCCTCTCGCTGTGGCTCAACGTCAGGCGGTACGGCGATCGCCGTGAGGCAGCAGCTGCAGCGCGGGCCGCCACCCTCGAAGACACGCTCGAGGTGACGGCCGGAATCGCGCGCCAGGCCCAGTCCGACAGTGGCCAGCTGCTGCAGCGCCTGGAGGCGATCGCCGCGCGCGGTGAGCGTACCAAGACCATCTACCGAGCAGCGGCTGCAGCGCAACCGCTGCTAGCCAACCGCGCCCCGGGTCAGGCCCGGGTCGACGCCATCAACCAGGCCCTCGGGCCGACCAGCAGGACCGCGAAGTGACCCAGAAGGCCTCGATCGGACGGATCGTCCACTACACCCTTAGCGACACCGACGCGCTCCGCATCAATGCGCGCCGGACCGACGGTCCGTCCATCCAGGAGCGGCTGCTCGACAGCACCTGGCCGGTGGGGGCCCAAGCACACATCGGCAACAAGGTCGCCGCTGGTGACGTGTTGCCCGCGATGGTCGTTGCGGTACAGCCGAACGGCCAGGTCAACGCCCAGGTGTTCCTGGACGGCAACGACGTGTTGTGGGTGACCAGCCGCGACGAGGCCAGCGAAGAATCTGGCAGCCACCCCGGCCGTTGGCACTGGCCGCAGCGCTGAGGCCATGCGGCTGCACCACGCCCCCGGGATCGCGGCACTGATGCTGCTGGCCGGCTGCGCGCAGCACCTGCAGCGTTTGCCGGCGCAGTGTGACGCGATGTGCTTCCGCCCGTGCGTCGATGCCGGCGAAGACACCGGCGTGCGTGTGACTGCAGATCCTGCCGCTGCAGACGCCTGGGACAACATCGGTGGAGACGTGGTCGGCCAGTTGGCGGACAAGCTCCGCACCTGCGACGTGCGACGTAAGGCCTGCGAACAGTGCCTGCGCCGGCTCGACGCCACGAACGTAATCCAGCTTTGAGCGCCATTCCGGCGCCATAGGAGAGCAACATGTCGAACCAGCAAGCTGGTACAGGTCCACTGGCGGACCCGCAGACCCCGATCGAATCCGCGGTGAAGAACCTGGCGCGAACTCAGCAGGAGCTGCATATCGCCGTCGAGCAGCTGGCACGTCGCCTCGCACCGGTGCTGGTCGCAAGCAAACCGGATGCCGCACCGTCCACGGGCCGTGCACTCGGTGCCTCGCCGTTGCTCGACGACCTGTTCCATGGCCCTGCGCAACGGCGACGCCAGCGACCGGGCTTCGGTGCTCAGCAAGATCGGCGCCTTCAACAAGGCCAACCCGGAGCTGGCGATCACCTCGAGCGGTCTGCAGCAGTCCATCAAGAACCGCGCCCGCTATAGCGCCAGGGCCGAGGCCGGCATCATCCTCAACCCGAAGCTGGCCGCTCGTCTGAACAAAGCCGTGACGGAGTAGTTGCTGCAACTTTGCGCCGCCATCGGATCTGCTTGGATGAAACCAATGTGAAGACGCCGGCGATGGTGCCGGCCCTATCGATACAGGGGCATTGGTTGATGGACAAGAAGGACTTGCAGGTGGTGGCCAGTGGAAAGGGATCGCAGGAGAAAGCCCAACCGAGGGACAGTGGTGCTGGTTTTCTTTCCCCTGCAACAGGCTTAGAGGTGGGACCCAAGGCATCTCGGGGGCGGCACTCCCGCCGCCAGACGCTGGAGAAGGTCATGGAAGATGAGCGCCACAAGGCTCAGGTGGTCTCGATGGAGGCTTTCAAGGCAGGCCGGGTAGGGCAGATCCCTCCGGAGGTGCTGGATATGTATGACCAGCTGACACGCGACCAGCACGCGATGGTGCGGACCTCGTTCGTGCTCCTCGCGGCTATGCGGAGACGATTGGGCTTGCCGGACCTCTGAGGTCCCAGGGGCCGCTTCGGCGGTCCCTTTGATCAGTGTGACCCAGATCGCGAGAGACTTGCCCTTAGACTGATAAGGGATCTGCTTCAAGCAAACGCTGATTGAATATTTTTCATTCTTTCATCAGAATCTATTGATCGAATAGTAATGGGAATATGTAGGGTATGGACGCTTGTCGTAGCCTCTTGTGGGGATCATATTTCGAAGGAAACTTTCCAGCTTTCCCGTGCCCGACATGTGGAATCGGAATTCTCAGGGCGAGGCCGGAGACGCTCCAGAAATTTGAAGCCGAATACTCGAAGGCTCAGGCTGGTGAGGATTGGTGGGACCCTTCTGATGAGGTTTCAAAGTTCAACTTGATGATGATCTGTGATCGTCAAATTTGTGGTGAGGTGGTGGCTGTGCTGGGAGACGTCACTTGGTCGAAAAATCCTGGCGAAGTTGCGGAAGATGGCACGCCCATTGGTGATGGTGAATGGGAATGGTTCCTGGATCCAAAGTGCTTCAATCCTTCGCTGTCTATTGCGAGAGTTCCTGAGGGCGTTCCAGATTCTGTGGCTAATAGCATTCGGCGAGCCAGCTGGAGTTTTTGGGCCGATCGGCGATCCTCAGCAAATCACCTTCGAGCGGCGCTGGAATGCCTTCTGGATCATTTCCGAGTTCCGCGGAAGGCGAAGAATTCTGGGCGATATCTTAGTTTGGATGCTAGGATTAAATCGTTTGAAGGGGGTGATGCTGATCATAAGGCGATCTTTAAAGCGTTGCGAATAGTTGGGAATCTCGGTTCTCATGGTAGCGCCGTAGAGCGAGACGCCTTGTTGGATTGCTTTGAGTTGTTTGAGTACGTGCTCGACGCGTTCTTCGGTAATAGGAAGGAGAAAGCGGCGGCATTGGCAGAGAAGCTGATTGGTAGTGGAGGTAGGGAGGCGTGAATGATTGTGGCGTATGAGGAGTCTGGCGTCAGTAAGCCTGAGAGAGGGCATGAGCCGCTGATTTCGGGATAGATCTGTCGTGAGAACATCCTCACCGCGGTGTGGAGGCAGTATGCTGAAATCCGGCCATGTGCTATTCCGCCCAGATCACAGCTGCCTACCAGAAGCTGGTCCGCATGACTGGCGCCACGCTGTCCCTGCAGGAGTTCGCAGCGCTGTACGCCCACGACCCGGGCAAGAAGCGGCCCAAGACCCCGAAGGCCATGGACGACGCTTTCCGGGCCGGCGCCACGCCGGCGGAGCTTGCGGTGTGGGCGGAGGTCGAGCAGTGGAACCGGGCCGAGGCCGCGGTGCTGGAGCAAGAGCTGTTCGCCAACCGCAAGCGCCTGGCCGATGCCGAGCGCGCGCTGCAGGTCAAGGAAACGAAGAAAGCTCAGAACGACGTTCGGGTTGCCGGCAACAAGATCGAGCGCGTCCTGGCCAAGCTGGCGGACCTCAAACGCTCCGAACCGAAGGACCGTGACAGCCGGATCTTCCCCGGGGTTTACGCCCCGGGGATCATTTCCGAGGGTGGCAAGCTGGTCATCAAGCCCATGCGCTACCAGTGCCGCCTGGCAGGGAAGCCAGCCAGCTACGATCAACGCTACCCCGGCACCTACAACGCGCGGCGGGACAGTCTGGAGAAATTCTGGGCGCCGGCATTCGGCCACACCCACGGCCTGATGGTGGTGGAGACGTTCTACGAGAACGTGGAAGGTCCGGACGGCAAGAACCAGGTGGTGCAGTTCACCCCGCGCACTGGCGAACCGATGCTGGTGGCCTGCCTGTGGTCGTACTGGACGGACCCCGCGGGGAAAGAGCCCGATCTCCTGTCGTTCGCGGCGATCACCGACGATCCCGAGCCCGAAGTCGCTGCGGCTGGCCACGATCGGACGATCATCAACATCAAGCCCGAGCACGTCGACGCCTGGCTCCATCCGGACCCGGCTGACCTGGCCGCGTTGTATCGGATCTTCGACGACAAGCGTCACCCCTTCTACGAGCACCAGCTCGCGGCGTAGGAGGGGAGCGACGGTGGCGTGGCAATAGAGTGCTCACAATCGCAGCCGCTGCAACCGCCATTCGTATCCTGCCGGCCATGCCGCTTCCCGACTCCTTCTACTGGACCACCCGCTCTGCCAGTCGGCCGGGCGATACGCTGACCGTGATCGCCTACGAAGGCGTCTGGATAGTTGTCTTGTCCCAGCGTGTCGACGATGGGAGCTGGGTTGCGACGCTCGATCGTCACCGGTGTGGACCAGGTGGTCCGTCGCGCCGATGCAGCAACTACGACCAAGGCCGCGCCGGCGCCGAGCTCTGGGTCACCAGGCACGAGGCCCGGCTCAGGGAAGACGTCGCCAAGATCACGACCTGGCGGGCGGCTGTGCGGGCCAACAGGCTGGCCAGAGCAAACACTGAGCCACCGTTCGGGTGGATGGGGTAGGTCCTCCTGCGCCTGCGATTTGAAGAATTGCGCGATTCGTCAAATCGTTCAGGCACGATATGCACTCTCCATGGATGAAGGGGGCTCGATGCCTATTGAAATTCTGATTGCGCCTGCGGCGCCTTCTGTAGAGTCCGCAGGAAACTTCTGGAAGTATGGTTTGCCGGTAGTGTCACTGATTCTCGGCATCCTGTTGAAGTGGGTGCTCGACTATGCAATTGAACGACGTAGAGATGCTGCTCAGAGGACTTTGAGGCTGGAGCAGCGACGCGATTTGCTTAAAACGCGGCGACTAGATGCCGAGCGCTCGAACTTAATTGCAGTCCAAGCCGCTGCTGTGAACCTTCTACAAGCTGGCAGGGACCTTCGAGTCGCTAGGCTCAACGCCCCGCAGCCCAAGGAGAGTTGGCACCGAGCACTGGTAGCCCCTGAACTGGAATCTGAGGCGCAGCGTTGTGCAGCCCAACTGTTGCCACTGTCTACTCGGCTTCATACGCCAGATGTTGCCGGTCAGGTCAACCTGTTCCTAGGCGAGTTCTGGAAATCAGTGGGCGCGTACTCCGCCAAGGAGTCTTGGTCACTATGGCAAGGTGCTGAGGCTGAATTCGCTGCACTACAGCGATTAGCGGGAAAGGCGATCAGAGATCTGGAGGACGAGCGCCAGCAGCTCGTGGATGCACCCGCGCAGTGAGAGAAGCATCATGCCAGCTTTAAAAGCTGGCAAGAAAGCTGGTAAGTTGCTGCCAATCTATGCCAATTCCTGCCCATGCGGCAGTCATGAACAAAAAAGCCCATCAAGCTAAGGCATTGACGGGCTTCATTATTTCTGCGGTTTGGAAACCGGCGCCGATGGCGTCACGGGGACAATGCACCCCCGGTTTCTTCAAGTATTGCAAGGCTTTCAGGCTCTTGGTTGACCAAATGTTGACCAAGAACCCGCCCAACGAGGCCAATGTTACGCCAATCCCGCTGAACAGTCACGCGGACACCAGGCAGGGCGGTACGGCTCCCCTGTCGTTTGGCAGGTTGCCACCCATGCGGCGACGTGCTCGAATTTCCGGGCGCCATTCTGCGGACATTCCATGGTCGTTCCCACACGCTTCGGCTGGATGCGACTTCTATGGTCGGGAGTGCTTGCCTTGGGCATCCTGGCAATGCAGATGCCGACCGTCGTAGCCGCCGAGCCCCCGCGCTCGACGGTGGAAGTTGGCTACAGTGCCTCGCTGGACCTGTTCAACCTGCTCGACAACCTGCCGGACTGGCTGCCGGGATACACCTCCTTGGCCTACCAGAAGGCGTGGGAGCGGCGCTTCGGCCTGGACGATCGGGATCGCCGCCTGCTTGCCGCCTATGCGGCCTTCCGCCAACGCACGTCCCTCGTGGCACAGGATCATGAGGCGACGGCTGCGCCTGCTGACCGGCTGTTCGCCGGTGCCGATACCCGTGACGGCGATCCCTACGCCAGCCATTTCCTGGATGCCGCTTCTTTCGACATTGCCGCGGAGGCTGCGATTGCGCTCCAGAACCACAGCGATCAGGTGCTGCTGCGCCAGTACTACGCGCGTTTCGTCCCGCGCGCGCGACAGCTGTTGGCTGGGCGGAAACCGTTCAGTGCGCAGCAGGCAGCGCTTGACCGGCAACTGAAGTCGGTGCGGGTAGACGAGCTTGCGGGCCAGATGAAGACCTTCTTCGGCGTGGATGCGCCGCCCACCTTCCAGGTGCGCTTCCTGTGGTGGCCGGAGGCGGCGCAGACCCAGGCAAAGCTGCGGGGCGGCTACATTTTTCTGTTTTCGACCTTCGATGCCGAGGAGGACTGGGCGCCGATCGTGATGCACGAGTACAGCCACTTCCTCTCGGTAGGGCAGCCATCGAAGCAGCGCCGGGCGCTGGCTGAAGCTTTTGCGGGGTTGTGCCCTGCGGCGCTCACGCTGCGAAACCCATTGAATGCCCTTGAGGAACCCCTGGCGATTTACTGGGGGCAGTATCGGTTTGAGCGACTGGTTCGCGATGGCACGCTGTCGGCTGCGTCTTCGTGGTACATCCAGCCGCATGCGGATCGCGCCGCCAAGGCCATTGCGGCAGCATTCCCGGCAACCGCTCCTGCGCCGCGGCTGGAGGCTGGCCCGTTGTTGAGCGCTGCAGCATCTGTCTGTGCTGGAGCAACGCCGGAATAGCATCAAAGGCTGCAGCGGGACCGCTTAGCGCGTGGCAGAGTTGATAGCATCCAGAGTCTTGATATGCAGCCAATGGAGGGGTGCCATGCAGCCTGAAATCGCTGTAACCGATGCACCCAGTACCGAGGCACTGGAATTGATTGGCACCGGCCTGGATCAGTTCAATCTTGAGGCTGCTGGCTATGCTGATCGGCGCACGCTGGCTGTGCTGGTCACCGATCCGGCCAGTGGCAAGGTCGTCGGCGGCCTTACAGGCCGGACCTCGCTGGGGCTGTGGTTCGTGGATCTGTTCCATCTGCCGCCTGCATACCGGGGTAGCGGGCTTGGGTCGCGTGTACTGAAGGCCGCAGAAGATGAGGCGCGCCGCCGCGGTTGCCGTTCCGGCGTTCTGTACACCCTCAGCTTCCAGGCGCCGGACTTCTATGTGAAGCAGGGGTGGACCGTGTTCGGCGAGGTGCCATGCGATCCTTCCGGGGCGAGCAGAGTGTTCCTCAGCAAGGATCTGTCGATGGTGTGAGCGTCTGCGGTCGTCCTGCAGGCGCTGTCAATCCGCAACTTGTTGTAGAGCGTCTGTCATAGCGGATTGCTAACTTCGTGGGCACGAATTTGCGACACACTGGCGACGACCATCCAGGCCAGGACAGACACGGAGACGGTGGGTGACCGATGCAAGCCAACAACGCAGCCTGCGGCAGCTGATCGGGCCGGTCGGAGCCGATTACCAGCGACGCGCGTTGCCGCCGGGCTGGGTATGGGCGGTGCTGGCGGTGCTGCTGGCGGCCACCTGGGTGACCGAGTTGCCGGCCACGGCCGCTGCAGCACTGGTCGCCAGCGCGGTGGTGGTGCACTGGTCGCAGCGTGGTCGCATCCATTGGCTGGGGTGGCGCCTGCCGGGCCTGGCGGTGCTGGCAGCCCTGTTGTGGGGGCCGGAAGTGCTGTCGCAGTGGTTCGAGCACGGGCTGGCCGTGGTGCTGATGTCGCTGGCCAGCCTGAGCATTGGTGTGCACGTGTGGCAGTCGCGACAGATGGCCCGCCAGCTGCAGGGCGCGGCCGACGCGCTGGACGATGCCCAGCTGCTGGCGTTGCTGCCGGCTGATGCCGCACAGCTGGCCCAGCAGTGGCGCTCGGGCGATGATCGTTACGCGCCGGAGCTGGCAGTGGTGATGCACCTGGCGGTGATGCACGCGGCACTGGCGCCGCGGGTGCGCAGGCAGGGCATGCTGGCGGGGTGACCAGCGTCTTGTAGAGCTGAGCCTGCGCTCGGCTGCTCTTCTTGCCGAAGCCGAGCGTGGCTCGGCTCTGCAGAAAGCCAAAGCAGTCGAGCATGGCTCGACCCTACAGGGTGCTGCGCAACCGCCTTACGCGTCGCGGTTGCCGCGACGCATGACACGCTGCTTCTCGATCGCCCAGTCGCGGTCCTTGGCGGCATCGCGCTTGTCGTGGGTCTGCTTGCCCTTGGCCAGCGCGACTTCGAGCTTGATCTTGTTCTTGCTCCAGTACATCGCGGTGGGCACGATCGTGTAGCCATCGCGCTCGACCTTGCCAACCAGCTTGTCGATCTCGCTCCGGTGCAGCAGCAGCTTGCGATCGCGCCGGTCGTTGGCCACGACATGGGTCGAGGCCTGGATCAACGGCGTGATCTGCGCGCCGATCAGGAAGATCTCACCATCCTTCACGTAGGCGTAGGCGTCGACGATGTTGCCGCGGCCAGCACGGATCGATTTCACCTCCCAGCCCTGCAGGGCCAGGCCGGCTTCGAAGCGGTCTTCGATGTGGTACTCGTGGCGGGCACGCTTGTTCAACGCGATGGTTTTGTTGGCCGTCGCGCTCTTTGCTTTATCCTTGCCGCTGTTCTTGCTCATTTCCGTATTGTCTCCGATTCGGGCCCGCCCGGTCGATTGCCGAAACGTCCTGTATTCATGCCTACTATCCGCCGCAGCGCCCTGGTCGAACATTCGGCCGCGCGCATGTTCGACCTGGTCAATGATGTCCAGGCCTATCCGCGCCGTTTCCGCTGGTGTTCGGCTGCCCAGATCCTGGAGCAGGGCGAGGACCGACTGGTAGCGCGCCTGGATCTGGGCCTGGGCTCGTTCAGCACCTGGTTCCAGACTGAAAACACCCTGCAGCGCCCGCACAGCATCGACATGCAGCTGCGCGATGGCCCGTTCAAGCAGCTGCATGGCCGCTGGGAGTTCCATGCGCTGGCCGAAGATGCCTGCAAAGTTACCCTGACCCTGGACTTCGAGCCCAGTTCGCGCCTGCTGGGGCCGGCGCTGGCGTTGGGCTTCCAGAGCCTGGCCGACCGCATGGTCAACGACTTCATCCGCGTTGCCGACGAGGCCTGAGCAATGATCGAGGTCGAGGTGGTGCTGGCCTGGCCGCAGCGGGTGCTCTCGCGCCGGTTGCAGCTGGACGAGGGCGCGACCGTGGCCGAGGCCATTGCCGCTGCTGCGCTGGAAGGCGGTGCCGGCTGCCCGGCGGCGGCCGTGCATGGGGTACTGGCGCGCCCGCAGCAGGTACTGCTGGATGGCGACCGCATCGAGCTGCTACGCCCGTTGCAGGCCGACCCCAAGGACAACCGCCGGCGTCGCGCGCTCGGCGGTTGATTCCTGCCGCCCGTCCGTGCGGACGGGCAGGGGGCGTCAGCGACCCTTCTTCTTCTTGTCCTTCGGCAGATTGCGGCCGAACTGGCGCACGGTCTGCTGGGCCAGGGCCTTGTCGTTACCCGGGAAGTAATCGCCTTCCCAGCGGGTCACGTTGTCATTGTCGAAGAACACGGTGAAGTTCTTCACCTCGGTGCGGCCCAGGCGGTTCACGCGCTGGCTGGAGGTGTAGTCCCAGCGCTGGGCGTGGAACGGGTCCGGAATGGACGGGGTGCCCAGCAGCGCAGTGACCTGCTGCTTGCTCTGCCCGACCTGCAGCTTGGCCACGGCATCTTCCCGGATCAGGTTGCCCTGATAGATGGGTTGCTTGTAGATGATGCCGCACCCGGTGGTGGACAGGGCGACGGCGGCGACCAACAGGAGATTGCGCATCGGGACTGGCGGTTGGGGAAATCAAACCGATGATACACTCCCGGCGTGCCACCGCGACCCAATCCGAGGCAGCTGGCGCTAAATCGCCAATGAACGGAGACCTATGGAAACCCACGACCTGCGAAAAGTCGGCCTGAAGGTGACCCATCCACGGATGCGGATCCTGGCGCTGCTTGAACAGCGCAATGCCCAGCACCACATGACCGCCGAAGATATCTACCGCCAGCTGCTTGAGCATGGCGACGAGATCGGCCTGGCGACGGTCTACCGGGTGTTGACCCAGTTCGAGGCCGCCGGTCTCGTGCTCAAGCACAATTTCGAAGGCGGCCAGGCCGTCTACGAGCTGGACCGTGGCGGCCACCATGACCACATGGTCGACGTGGACAGCGGCAAGATCATCGAGTTCGAGAGCCACGAGATCGAGGAGCTGCAGCGCAAGATCGCTGCCGACCACGGCTACGAGCTGGAAGAGCACTCGCTGGTGCTGTACGTGCGCAAAAAGCGCAAGTAAGCCGTTCCGGCCAGCTGGATGCGACGAAACCCCGGGCTTGCCCGGGGTTTTTCGTTGCTTACGGTAGATCTACGCCATGCGTGGATGGCCCCATGAGCACCTCAAGATCGACCGCCTCGGCCATGGCCCGGTTACCCGCATCGCCCGGGTGCAGGTGGTCACCGGAGTCGTAGGCGGCCGCCATCTGTGACGGATCGGCCGGGTCCCGCAGCGCGGCGTCCAGGTCGATCACCGCGTCAAAAGGGCTGTCCGTGCGCAGCCACGCATTGAGCTGCCGGCGCAGGACATCCTTGTCCGGGTGGTAGTAGTCATCCAGCGGCGTGTCGGGCAGGGCGCCGGCGAACGGTGCCAGGGTGGCGCCTACGATCCGGATACCTCGGCCTCGGGCCTGCTCGGCCAGGGCGCGATACCCCGCCTGTAGTTCCGCCAGCGCGGGCCGGGCCTGGTTGCGGGCGAACGCGGTGCCAGGCCAGCTGATGTCGTTGATGCCGATCAGCACGATCACACTGGCCACGCCGGGCTGATCCAGTGCATCGCGCTGCAAGCGGGCCAGAACCGACTCACCCATGCCGTCGCGCAGCAGCCGCCCCCCGGATATACCGGCGTTGACCACGGCGATGCCCCGCGGTGCCAGGCGCGCGGCCAGGTGGTCGGTCCAGCGCTGGTCCTGGTCGAGGCTGGCGGTGGCGCCGTCGGTGATCGAGTCGCCGATCACCACCACGCTACGTGCGCGGGCGGCGGCCTCGACCTCGATGCCGGCCAGGAACAGGCGGGCAGTGGTGCTGCTGGCCGCGCTCAGAGCCTGGGCCCGGCTCTGGTCGCCGGGCGCAGTCCAACTGGTCTGGCGGCCTTCCCAATGGAACGTCTGCACCGGCGTCGGCCCCGGCACGAAGACACTGACCTGCAGTGCCTGCCGGTCATCCGTGACCAGTGGCAGCGGATCGCTCAGCCGTTCCTGCCCGGGGGAGATCAGCACCCCGGGCTGGCCGTCGAAACTGAGCGGCTGCGGTGTGTCCCCCGCCCGGGCAGCCACGCTCGCTGCCCCGATCCGCAGCGGCTGGGTGCCGTAAGCATTGCTCAGCCGCACCCGCAGCCGAGGCCCGCCCAGGCTGATGCGCGCGGTCTGGCGGAAGGTCTGGTCATGCAGCGTGGCCGGGACCAGGGTCGGGAACAGAAAATCCGCGCCCCAGACCGGTTGCGGGCTGGCCTGCCAGCTGGCAACCCAGTGCGGGGCGGATGCGGCACTGGCGACACCGGACAGGGCGAGCAGGGCGGTGGCGGTGAGGTGGCTCAAGCGGTTCATCGGGCGGTCCCGGGTGGAGGGACCACCATGGTGATTCCGTGGTTATCTGTGAACTAGACTGCGCATGGATAATCATCTGTGAACTGGATTCATTGCCATGGCGCGACCTGACATCAACCGATCCGGCGAGCTGGAAGTGTTCGTGCGGGTGATCGAGACCGGTGGCTTCTCCGCCGCCGCCCGCACCCTGGACATGACGCCCTCGGCGGTGAGCAAGCTGGTGGCCCGGCTGGAACAGCGGCTGGGCACGCGCCTGCTGCAACGCTCCACCCGCCAGCTACAGCTGACCCCGGAAGGCTGCGCGTTCTATGAACGTGGCCTGCGCGTGCTGGCCGACCTGGAGGAGGCCGAACGCTGCGCCAGCGCACATGCCGAGCCGCGCGGACGGCTGCGGGTCAATTCCAACGTGCCGTTTGGCCAGCACTTCCTGTTGCCGCTGCTGCCGGCGTTCCTGGAGCGCAACCCGCAGGTGGGCGTGGACCTGACCCTCAACGACGAGGTGATCGACCTGCTGGAGCAGCGCACCGATGTGGCGGTGCGGGCCGGGCCGCTGAAGAGCTCCAGCCTGGTGGCGCGGCGGCTGGGCGCGACGCGGATGATGATCGTGGCCGCGCCGGCCTACGCGCAGCGGCATGGGCTGCCGCGCGACGCTGAGGAGCTGCAGTCGCACAATCGGCTGGACATCGGCCATGCCCGGGCGATGCAGGGCTGGCCATTGCTGCAGGACGGACGCGAGCGGATGGTGCTGCCCAGTGGCAATGCCCGCGCCAGCAACGGTGATGCACTGCGGCAGCTGGTGCTGGGTGGTCTGGGCATGGCACGGCTGGCAGCGTTCCAGGTGCAGGCCGACATCGCTGCCGGACGCCTGCTGCCGGTGCTGGAGGAAGCCAATCCCGGTGACCTGGAAGAGGTGCACGCGGTGTTCCTGGGACAGGGCGGCTACCTGCCGCTGCGGGTGCGCGCGTTCCTGGATTACCTGGTGGAGAACGTGGATCTGGAGCGGCCGTTGGGGTGATACGGGTAGTGCCGGCCGCTGGCCGGCAACCTCTCGAACATCGTCCACCGGTGTTGGGTTGCCGGCCAGCGGCCGGCACTACCGTGCGGGTGGGTTGTAGATCCACGCGATGCGTGGATAACCGTGAACAGGCCTCAGGCCTGCAGCAGCTTGCGTGCGGCGGCGCGCGCTTCCTTGCTCACTTCCACGCCGCCGAGCATGCGCGCCAGCTCTTCCTCGCGTGCCTTGCTGTCCAGTTTTTCCACCGCGCTCTGGGTCATGCCTTCCACCGGGGCCTTGCTGACCCGGTAATGGGCATGGCCCTTGGAAGCGACCTGTGGCAGGTGGGTCACGCACAGCACCTGGCGCTTCTCGCCGAGGGCGCGCAGCTTCTGGCCGACAATGTCGGCCACGGCGCCGCCGATGCCGGAGTCGACCTCGTCGAACACCATGGTCGGCACCGCATCCAGGTCCAGCGCGGCCACTTCGATGGCCAGCGAAATGCGCGACAGTTCACCGCCTGAGGCCACCTTGCGCAGTGCGCGCGGCGGCTGGCCGGCATTGGCCGCGACCAGGAACTCCACGCGCTCGGCACCCTGCGGATCGGGCTTGCCGGCATCCTGCGGCTCCAGCTCGATCAGGAACTGGCCACCGCCCATGCCGAGCTCGGCGATGATGCCGGTGGTGGTGGCCGAGAGTTCGGCAGCAGCGCTGCGACGGCTGGCGGTCAGCACTTCAGCCTGCACACGCCAGGCGGCGGCGGCCTTGTCGATCTCGCCGGCCAGGCGCTGCAAGCGTTCGTCGGCGCCGCGCAGCTGCTCCACTTCGGCGTGCATGCGCTCGCGCTGCGCGCCCAGTTCGTCCATCGGCACGCGGTGCTTGCGGGCCAGGTCGTGCAGGCGGCCGAGACGGCGCTCGTTCTCTTCGAACTGCTCCGGGTCGGCATCGAGGTCATCGTGCACCCGGTCCAGCAGCGACAGGGCTTCGTGCAGCTGGATCGAGGCGTTCTCGATCAGGCCGTCCACCTCGCCCAGGCGCGGGTCGTGTTCGATCAGGCGCGACAGCTCGTGGCGCACCTGCTGCAGCAGGTCCAGCGCGGAGCTGCCGTCATCGCCGTTGAGCTGGTTGCTGGCGGCCTGGCAGGCGCTCAGCAGGGCGCTGGCGTGGGCCTGGCGGCGATGGCTGGCACCGAGCGCCACGATCGACTCCGGCTCCAGGTCTTCGCGGTCCAGTTCGCGCAGCTGGTGCTCCAGGAAGCCGATTCGGTCACTCACGTCGCCCTGTTGCGACAGCGCCAGCGATTCATCGACCAGTGCCTGCCATGCGGCCGCGGCGCGGCGCACCTGGCGGCGCTCGTTCTCGTTGCCGGCATAGGCATCCAGCAGGGCCAGCTGCGACGGGCGCGCCAGCAGGGCCTGCTGTTCGTGCTGGCCGTGGATCTCCACCAGCAACGAGGCCAGGTCGCCCAGCTGGGCCAGGGTCACCGGGCGGCCATTGATCCACGCCCGCGAACCGCCGTCGGCACGGATCACGCGGCGCAGCTGGCATTGTTCTTCGTCGTCCAGCTCGTTGTCGGCCAGCCACTGGCGCGCGGCCTGCAGCTGGTCCAGCGCGAACTCGGCCGAAAGCTCGGCGCGCGCGGCGCCGTGGCGGACCACGCCGCTGTCGGCGCGCAGGCCGGACAGGAAGCCCAGCGCGTCGACCATCAGCGACTTGCCGGCGCCGGTCTCGCCTGAAACGACGGTCATGCCTGGCCCGAACTCCAGTTCGGTGGCGCGGACGACGGCAAAATCCTTGATCGAAAGATGTCTGAGCATGGGTAAGGGGGTATCAGCAGCCGCGCAACGCTAGCACGTGGGCGAGGGAGGTCCAATGACTTGCCAAGGTGATGCGCCGCCATTATCTAGTGTCCGTGTCTCACAGGTTGATTCCATGCACGGTTCTCCCGACCAGCTTGCCCCGCGTGCGCGCCATCTGCTGCGCACGCTGATCGCGCGTTACATCCAGGACGGTGAGCCGGTCGGCTCGCAGACGTTGGCGCGCGTGGCCGGCCTGGAGGTCAGCCCGGCCACCATCCGCAACATCCTCGGCGACCTGGAGGACCTGGGGCTGCTGGCCTCGCCGCACACCTCGGCCGGGCGCGTCCCGACCGCACACGGCTACCGGGTGTTCGTCGACAGCCTGCTGCAGATGCAGCCGCCGGGCGAGGGCGAGCTGGCCCGGTTGCGTCAGGAACTGGCTGGCGGCGGCAGCACCCAGGCCCTGCTCGGCAGCGCCTCGGAGCTGCTGTCGGCCATGAGCCACTTCGTCGGCGTGGTCAGCGCGCCGCGGCGCGAGCAGTTCGCCTTCCGCCAGATCGATTTCGTGGCGCTGGACGGGCGCCGCGTACTGGCGATCCTGGTGTTCGCCGACAACGAGGTGCAGAACCGGGTCATCGAGACCCGGCAGGAGTTCGCGCCAGGCCAGCTGGAGCAGGTCGCCAACTACCTCAATGCCCATTTCGCCGGCCTGCCGATGGCCGAGATCCGCACCCGCCTGCTTCTGGAACTGCGCGACGCCCGCTCCGAGCTGGAACAGCTGCTGGCGCACAGCATCGAGCTGGCCGAGCAGGCCCTGCAGCCAGCGGCCGACGACATGCTGGTGGCCGGCCAGACCCGCCTGATGGGGGTGCAGGACCTGTCCGACCTGGAGCGCCTGCGTGAACTGTTCGAGCTGTTCTCCAGCAAGCGCGAGATCCTGCAGCTGCTGGAGCGGACCATCCAGGCGCCGGGCGTGCGCATCTTCATCGGCGAGGAGACGGGGATGATGCCGCTGCAGGGCGTCTCGCTGGTCACCGCCCCGTACACCGCCAACGGCCAGGTGCTGGGCGTGCTGGGCGTGATCGGCCCCAAGCGGATGGCCTACGACCGCATGATCCCGCTGGTGCAGGCCACCGCCGATGTGCTCGGCGCGGCCTTTTCACCGGCCGGGCGCACTCCCGGAACATCCGACGCTTGAAACGCAGCATCCCGCCCACACTAGGGTGGGTGGAGGCGGAGAGTGACCGCCAGGGACCCAGACATGAACCACGAACAGCCAGATATCGAATCCCAGCAGAGTGCCGCTGATGCGGCTGCCGCCGCCGGCGTCAACGACGAAGTGGAGCGCCTGCGCGCCGAAGTCGAGCAGATCAAGGCCGATGCGCTGCGTGAGCGCGCCGACCTGGAGAACCAGCGCAAGCGCGTGGCCCGTGACATCGAGCAGGCCCGCAAGTTCGCCAACGAGAAGCTGCTCGGCGAGCTGCTGCCGGTGTTCGACAGCCTGGATGCCGGCCTGAAGGCCGCCGGCGACGACCCGCACCCGCTGCGCGAAGGCCTGGAGCTGACCTACAAGCAGCTGCTGAAGGTTGCCGCCGACAACGGTCTGGTCCTGCTGGACCCGACTGGCCAGCCGTTCAACCCGGAACACCACCAGGCCATCAGCCAGGTGCCGGCCCCGGGCGCCGCCCCGGGCAGCGTGGTGACCGTGTTCCAGAAGGGCTACCTGCTGAACGAGCGCCTGCTGCGGCCGGCGCTGGTGGTGGTGGCCGCCGATTGATTGACTGGGCCGGGTGATGCCCGGCCCCGGTCGAGCCAGGCCATGCCTGGCAAGGTTTTCCAGGCGCTGAACACAGCGTTCGGGAGATGGCTTGAATGTTCCACGAGCCTCCCCCACATCGTATTCATCCACCGGCCGAACGGCCGGACTGACCCCAACAAGCATCCTCAGGAGTCTCCCCCATGGGCAAGATCATTGGTATCGACCTCGGCACCACCAACTCGTGCGTGGCGATCATGGACGGCGGCAAGGCCCGCGTCATCGAGAATTCGGAAGGCGATCGCACCACCCCGTCGATCGTCGCCTACACCAAGGACGGCGAAGTCCTGGTCGGCGCCTCGGCCAAGCGCCAGGCCGTGACCAACCCGAAGAACACCTTCTACGCGGTGAAGCGCCTGATCGGCCGCAAGTTCACCGACGCCGAAGTGCAGAAGGACATCGCCCACGTCCCGTACGGCATCCTCGCCCATGACAATGGCGATGCCTGGGTGTCGACCAGCGACGGCAAGAAGATGGCCCCGCAGGAAATCTCGGCCAAGGTGCTGGAAAAGATGAAGAAGACCGCCGAGGACTTCCTCGGTGAGAAGGTCACCGAAGCGGTCATCACCGTGCCGGCCTACTTCAACGACAGCCAGCGCCAGGCGACCAAGGACGCCGGCCGCATCGCCGGCCTGGACGTCAAGCGCATCATCAACGAGCCGACCGCGGCCGCGCTGGCCTATGGCCTGGACAAGGGCGACAACAAGGATCGCAAGATCGTGGTGTACGACCTGGGCGGCGGCACCTTCGACGTCTCGGTGATCGAGATCGCCAACGTCGACGGCGAGAAGCAGTTCGAAGTGCTGGCCACCAACGGCGACACCTTCCTGGGCGGCGAAGACTTCGACAACCGCGTCATCGAGTACCTGGTTGAAGAATTCAACAAGGACCAGGGCATCGACCTGCGCAAGGATCCGCTGGCCCTGCAGCGCCTGAAGGATGCTGCCGAGCGCGCCAAGATCGAGCTGTCCAGCGCCCAGCAGACCGAAGTGAACCTGCCCTACGTCACCGCTGACGCGTCGGGTCCGAAGCACCTGAACATCAAGCTGACCCGCGCCAAGCTGGAAGCGCTGGTGGAAGACCTGATCAAGAAGTCGATCGAGCCGTGCCGCGTCGCCCTGAACGATGCCGGCCTGCGTTCGAGCGACATCAGCGAAGTGATCCTGGTCGGTGGCCAGACCCGCATGCCGAAGGTGCAGCAGGCGGTGACCGAGTTCTTCGGCAAGGAACCGCGCAAGGACGTCAACCCGGACGAAGCCGTGGCACTGGGTGCTGCGATCCAGGGCGGCGTCCTGGGTGGCGACGTCAAGGACGTGCTGCTGCTGGACGTGACCCCGCTGTCGCTGGGCATCGAAACCATGGGTGGCGTGTTCACCAAGATCATCGAGAAGAACACCACCATCCCGACCAAGGCCTCGCAGGTGTTCTCCACCGCCGAGGACAACCAGTCGGCCGTGACCGTGCACGTGCTGCAGGGTGAGCGCGAACAGGCCCGCTTCAACAAGTCGCTGGCCAAGTTCGACCTGTCCGGCATCGAGCCGGCGCCGCGCGGCCTGCCGCAGGTGGAAGTGTCCTTCGACATCGACGCCAACGGCATCCTGCACGTGTCGGCCAAGGACAAGAAGACCAACAAGGAACAGAAGGTCGAGATCAAGGCCGGTTCGGGTCTGTCCGAGGAAGAGATCGCACGCATGGTCGCCGACGCGGAAGCCAACCGCGAAGAAGACAAGAAGTTCCAGGAACTGGTGCAGGCCCGCAACCAGGCCGACGCCCTGATCCACGGCACCCGCGGCGCGATCACCGAGCACGGCAGCAAGGTCGGTGGCGAAGTGATCGGCAAGGTCGAGGCGGCCCTGGCCGATCTGGAAACCGCGATGAAGGGTGACGACAAGGCACAGATCGAAGCCAAGTCGAAGGCGCTGGAAGAAGCTGGCCAGTCGCTGTTCGCTGCCGCTTCGGCCGACCAGGGCGGTGCTGCCCCGGGTGCCGAAGCCGGCAACGCAGGCAAGGCGCAGGATGACGTGGTCGACGCCGAGTTCACCGAAGTCAAGGACGACAAGAAGTCCTGATCCGGACCGACACGGGACGCTGGCCATCAGCGTCCCGTTGTCGCATCAGGGTCCTGACCGCCCACCGGCGTGTCGGGGCGCCCGACGCAAGAGCGGACCTGGTTCCGCTCTTCCGCTTTGACGAATCCCGACTTTCCGGAACCCGATTCACGATATGAGCAAGCGCGATTACTACGAAGTGCTGGGCGTTGCCCGCACCGCCACCGACGACGAGCTGAAGAAGGCTTACCGCCGCTGCGCGATGAAGTTCCACCCGGACCGCAACCCGGGCGATACGGCGGCCGAAGCCTCCTTCAAGGAGTGCAAGGAAGCCTACGAAGTACTGTCCGACGGCAACAAGCGCCGCATGTATGACAGCCACGGCCACGCCGCGTTCGAGCACGGCATGGGTGGCGGCGGCGGTCCGGGCGGCCCGGACATGAACGATATCTTCGGCGATATCTTCGGCAACATCTTTGGCGGCGGCGGCGGTGGTCCGCGCCAGGCCCGTCGCGGCGCCGACATCGGCTACGTGATGGAGCTGGACCTCGAAGAAGCCGTGCGCGGCGTCGAGCGCCGCATCGAGATCCCGACCCTGGCCGAGTGTGGCGACTGCGATGGCAGTGGCTCCGAAGACGGCAAGGTCGAGACCTGCAACGTCTGCCATGGCCGTGGCCAGGTGCGCATCCAGCGCGGCATCTTCGCCATGCAGCAGGCCTGCCACAACTGCGGCGGCCGTGGCCAGATCATCGCCAAGCCCTGCAAGACCTGCCACGGCAATGGCCGTGTCGAGGAAGACAAGGTGCTGTCGGTGAAGGTGCCGGCCGGCGTCGATACCGGCGATCGCATCCGCCTGCAGGGCGAGGGCGAAGCCGGCCCGGCCGGTACGCCGCCGGGTGACCTGTACGTGGAAGTGCGCGTGCGTGAGCATGCGATCTTCCAGCGCGATGGCGACGACCTGCACTGCGAAGTGCCGATCCGCATCTCGCAGGCCGCACTGGGCGACACCGTGCGCGTGGCCACTCTCGGCGGCGAAGCGGAGATCCGCATTCCGGCCGAGACCCAGACCGGCAAGCTGTTCCGCCTGCGTGGCAAGGGCGTGCGTTCGGTGCGCAGCCGCAGCGAGGGCGACCTGTACTGCCGTGTGGTGGTGGAGACCCCGGTCAACCTCACCAACGAGCAGCGCAAGCTGCTGGAGCAGTTCGAAGCCACCTTCGTCGGTGAGGAAGCGCGCAAGCATTCGCCGAAGTCGGCCACCTTCATCGATGGCGTGAAGGGCTTCTGGGACCGGATGACGTCCTGAGTTTTCAACCCAAGCGTTGAACGGTAGCGCCGGGCGATGCCCGGCGTTTTCGTGTCCGAGGGTCTTACAATGCGCGACATGATCCTGCACCTGCATTTCGAACCGCGCATGGCACCTCGCGCCATTCTGTGCGGGGCGTTGACTGCAGCCTTGTCCTTCATCGGCACGGTATCGGCCGAAGAGTGCCGCCTGGACGCGCCCTTGTCCGGCCCGCAGGAAGCGCCGACATCAGCTCCGGGCACGCAATGGACCTACTCCGGCGGAGCGGGTTTCCCGGCGACGCCAATGCTGCTGAAGGTAGCCCAGAACGGTCAGCGTGAACTGGAGATCGCGGAGGGAACTCTACGGCGTGAATGGATCGATACGTACGCCGACGTCAATCCGCTGCGCAAGGGCGACAAAGTGCTGCTGCGCTTCCCGCTCAAGGTGGGTGACCAGTGGCAGGACAGGTTCGAGGAGCCCGGAGAGTTCAACGCGCGTTCCGGCCGTTATCGTTACGACTACGAAGAACAGGGCCAGAGCCGGGTAACGGCCATCGAAACCGTGCGCACTGCACTGGGAGATATCAGCGCCTATCGCATCGAGCGTGAAGCGCGCTGGCGGAAGTCCAATGCGCGCGCAGTTGTCGGAGCGGACAGGCCCAATGCAGGTGATGGCGTGGTCGAGGGCCTGGAGCGAAGCATCAGCTGGTACGCACCCGACGTTGGGCGGGTCGTACTGCGGCGTCGTGTCAGCGGCAATCCGGCGTTTGCCGCGTACTTCTCTGCAGAGGACGACACCGACAATCTGAGCATTACCGAGCTGGTCGGATTCCACCAGCCCGGAGGTTGCCGGATCGAGGGTGTGCCGGTGCAGGCACGCGTGGCAGGACAGGTTTTCCCGTTGCACTATCCGCTGGTGGACAGTGATACATGGGAATTTCGTCTGATGCGCGATCCACATGTGCCCGCGGATCGTTAGCATCAACGAAAAAACGCCGCCGGTGTCTGCCCCAGCTGCCGCTTGAACATGCTGGTGAACGCGCTTGGGCTGTCGTAACCCATCGCCAGCGCGACATCGATGACCTTGTCGCCGACGGCCAGCCGTTCCATCGCGGCCAGCAGCCGCGCCTGTTGTCGCCACTGGCCGAACGTCATGCCCAGTTCGCTGGCGAAATGGCGCTGGATGGTTTTCACGTCCACCTGCAGCGCCTGCGCCCAATCCTGCAGCGTGGCGTCGTCGCCGGGATGCTTCTGGATGTGCTGGCAGATCCGCTGCAGGCGCGGGTCGGTGGGGGAGGGCAGGTGCAGCGGCAGCACGTCCATGCGGTGCAGCTCGTCCAGCAGCAGGCGCACCAGGCGGCCGTCGCGGCTGTCGTCCACATGCGCGGTCTCGATCAGGCTGGCGGCCAGCAGCAGCTCGCGCAGCAGCGGCGCTACCTGTACCGCAAATGCCTCGTCCGGCAGCTGCGGCGCGAAGTCCGGCTCCACGTACAGGCTGCGCATGTGTACCTCGGCGATGCAGTCCACGGCGTGCGCCATACCGGCCGGCACCCAGATCGCGCGGGTCGATGGCACCACCCAATGGCCGCCGTCTGCACGCACCACCATCAGTCCGGACATGGCGAACACCAGCTGGTGACGGCGGTGCCGGTGGGGCGCGATGTGGGTCCCGGGCTTGTAATGGCGGGCGCGGCAGGTCACCGGGCGGTGCACCGGAACCTCGTTCCACGGCGCAGTCTCGCGGACCTGGCAAGGGGTGTCCTTTTTGCGATATGCCATGACCCGAACGCGGCAGAAGGGAGGAGGAGGTCACCGTAGCATGCGTGGCTCGCCCCCAACCTGACTGTGTCCATGTCGACCCTGGCTTCTCCAACAACGACCTCACGCCCGGTGGCCCCCGGCGTGCTGGCCGCCATCTCCACCTCGCATGTCGTCAACGACATGATGCAGTCGCTGATCCTGGCCATCTATCCGGTGATCAAGGGCGGCTTCAACCTGAGCTTCACCCAGATCGGCCTGATCACGCTGACCTACCAGCTCACCGCCTCGATCTTCCAGCCCTTGATCGGCATGGCCACCGACCGCCGCCCGGCGCCGTACTCGCTGCCGATCGGCATGGCCTCGACCCTGTGCGGCATGCTGCTGCTGGGCTTCGCACCGAACTACGCGGTGGTGCTGATGGCGGCGGCGATGGTCGGTATTGGTTCGGCCATCTTCCATCCGGAAGCCTCGCGCATCGCGCGGCTGGCCTCGGGCGGTCGCCATGGTTTTGCACAGTCGGTGTTCCAGGTCGGCGGCAACTTCGGTACCGCGCTGGGCCCGCTGATTGCCGCGGCGGTGATCGTGCCGTATGGCCAGCATGCCGCATCGTGGTTTGCCGGCGCCGCCCTGATCGGCATCGCGTTGCTGACCTATGTCGGCCGCTGGTATGCGCTGCATCTGGGCACCCCGCGTCCGGCCAGCACCGCGTCGATGGCCCCGCGGCATCCGTCGCGCACCGTGGCCAAGGTGCTGGCGCTCCTGCTGGTGCTGATCTTCAGCAAATACTTCTACATGGCCAGCATCGGCAGCTACTTCACCTTCTACCTGATCCACCACTTCGGCATTCCGGTGGCACAGGCGCAGCTGCACCTGTTCGCGTTCCTGGTGGCGTCCGCCGCCGGCGGCTTCCTCGGCGGCCCGCTGGGTGACCGCATCGGCCGCAAGCCGATCATCTGGACCTCGATCCTCGGCGTGGCCCCGTTTGCCCTGATGTTGCCGCATGCGGATCTGTTCTGGACCACGGTGCTGGCCGTGCTGATCGGTTTCGTGTTGTCGTCGGCGTTCTCGGCGATCGTGGTGTATGCGCAGGAGATGATGCCGCACCGCATCGGCATGGTGTCCGGCCTGTTCTTCGGCTTCGCCTTCGGCATGGGTGGACTGGGTGCTGCCGTGCTGGGCCTACTGGCGGACAAGACCAGCATTGAGTACGTCTACCAGCTGACCGCGTTCCTGCCGCTGCTGGGCATCGTGGCGGCATGGCTGCCGCCGTCTCGGCCTGCTGCTCACTGAGGGAGGGTGGGTTTGCAGGGCTTGCAGCCCTGCACCTGCAGAGGCAACGTCAACAGCAGAAGCGGGCTATCCGTGGGTTGGCGGGGTGGGTCCGGTTGCAGGGGACGCCGTAAACCCATCCCTGGGGGCTTGGCCGCGGCATCCATGCCGCGGACACCCCTGCAACCGGACCCACCCCGCCTTCGACAGTTTTCCGTGATCTGCCGGAACGGCTTACTGCTCTGGTAGGTGTCGACCTTGGTCGACACGGTAGATCCATGCCATGCGTGGATGAATTCATTCGATGTCTGACAGATGTGTCGACCAAGGTCGACACCTACCAACAGCCGTGCGGCACAACAGCCGCAGTTACCAACAGCCGCGTGAACCTGTCGAAGGTGGGGCGGTGTCGGAGTGCGGGGTGTCCGCGGCATGGATGCCGCGGCCAAGCCCCCATGGACGGGTTCACGGCGTCCCCGCACTCCGACACCGCCCCGCCATCCCACGGATAGCTCGCTTTGGCTTTTGCCTTTGCCGTTGCTTGAAGCTTTGGCAGGTGCAGGGCTGCAAGCCCTGCCGAAAACCCCCTTGAGCGTAGAATGCGGCCATGAGCGAATCCCTTGATAACCACTTGGTCCACGGCCGCCGCCAGCGGCCCGACGGCCCGTCGCCGATCGATGTCATCTCGGTCCAGTCGCAACTTGTCTACGGCCATGCCGGCAACAGCGCCGCGGTACCGCCGATGCGCGCACTCGGCGTGCGCGTGGCGGAGATCCCGACCGTGTTGCTGAGCAATGCGCCGTTCTACGACACCACCCGCGGCCGTGTGCTGCCCGCCGACTGGTTCGCCGACCTGCTGCTGGGCACCCACGAGCGCGGCCTGCCGCAGCGGGCGAAGATGCTCGTCTCCGGCTACTTTGGCAGCACGGCCAACGGTGCTGCCTTCGCCGACTGGCTGGACGACATCCTGCCGGCCTGCCCGCAGCTGCGTTACTGCCTGGATCCGGTGATCGGTGATACTCACACCGGCCCCTACGTGGAACCGGGCCTGGAAGCGATCTTCGCAGAGCGGTTGTTGCCGCATGCCTGGCTGGTGACCCCGAACGCCTTTGAATTGAATCGCCTGACCGGCATGCCAGCACTCGCCGAGGCCGATGCCATCGCCGCCGCACGCACGCTGCTGGACCGTGGCCCGCACTGGGTGATCGCGCACAGCGTGGGCGGCAACCCGGGCGAACTGGTGACCCTGGCGGTCGGCCGCGAGGAGACCTGGCGCTGGACCTCGCCCCTGCTGCCGGTGGACGTGGCCGGTACCGGCGACGTGCTGATGTCGCTGGTGGTGTCGTTCCTGCTGCGCGGCGAATCGATGCAGCAGGCGATCTCGCGTGCGATTGCGGGCACCCACGCGGCGCTGGAGGCGACCCTGGACAACGGCTTCGAAGAGTTCGACGTGATCGCCGCAGCGCCTGCCGCGCTGGCCGAAGGGTCGCGCTTCCGCGCCGAACGCGTGGCATGAGCGGCCTGCTCGAACGTACGCCGCGCACGGTCGGCATCATCGGCAGTGCCGGCGCCTACGGGCGCTGGCTGACCCGCTTCTTCCAGCAGCACATGCAGCTGCAGGTGATCGGCCACGATCCGGCCGATCCGGACTCGCATACGCCGCAACAGTTGCTGGCGCAGGCCGACGTGCTGGTGTTCTCGGCACCGATCCGGCATACGCCGGCTCTGATTGCCGAGTACGTGCAGCAGTCGGCCGGCCGCGAGCAGGACCGGCTGTGGCTGGACGTGTCCTCGGTAAAGGAAGCGCCGGTCCAGGCGATGTTGGCCTCTCAAGCCGAAGTGGTCGGCCTGCACCCGATGACGGCTCCGCCCAAGGCGCCGACCCTGAAGGGCCGGGTGATGGTGGTCTGCGAAGCGCGGCTGCAGCAGTGGCAGCCGTGGGTCGATACGCTGTGCACGGCGTTGCAGGCTGAGTGCGTGCGCGCCACGCCGCAGCACCACGACCAGATGATGGCGCTGGTACAGGCGATGGTGCATGCCACTCACCTGGCCCAGGCCGGCGTGCTGCGCCAGTACCAGCCGCAGCTGGGCAATCTGGCCGCGATGATGCCGTATCGGTCGGCATCGTTCGAGCTGGATACGGCGATCATCTCGCGGATCCTGTCGCTCAACCCGGCGATCTACGAAGACATCCAGTTCGGCAACCCATACGTAGCGCCGATGCTGGAGCGGCTGGTCGGCCAGCTGCAGTCCCTGCAGGCGCAGGTCGGTCAGGGTGACGACGGTGCACGTGCTGCATTCCGGGAGCAGCTGCTGTCGGCCAATCGCACTGCCTTCGGCGAGCAGGCGCTTGCGGACGGCAATTACACATTCGAACGCGTGGGTTATCTGCTGGCTGACCTGACCGAGCGCAATGCGTTGTCGGTGCACCTGCCGGAAGACCGGCCGGGCTCGCTGCGTGAGCTGCTCAACGTGTTCGAGCAGCACCGCATCAGCCTGGCCTCGATCCATTCTTCGCGCACGCCCGGCGGCGAAGTGCATTTCCGTATCGGATTCGTGGCGGGCAGCGACCCGGTTGCGATCGCAACGGCGGCGGCCGAGGTGGACGCCAGCGGCATTGGGCGGGTGCTGGGTTGAGCACATTCATCCACAGGCGATGTGGATGGTTTCTGAGCAAAGGTGTGGATAACCGCGCGCAGCCCTTGGCAGCCAAGGCTGTCAAGATGCTTGGTGAAAAATTGACCATGCTTTTTTTAGCGTCGAGCCATGCTCGACCGCCTTTGGCAAAAAGCATGTCGACCAAGGTCGACACCCACCAGAGCGGGGCGGAATGAAATCCGGTAGCGCCGGGCCATGCCCGGCGAACCTCAGATCGTCAACCTCAACTCGCCGCCACTGGTGGTGAACTCGCGGCCATCGCGCACCAGCGGCCGCCCATCATCCAGCTCGTAGCGCGGCGTGGCTTCGGAATGGTGCCCGCTGCCATTCGCCTCGGGCTTGAACTCGATGATGATGTGACTTTCGCCGTTGCTGTCGACGGCGGGGAACTGACGGAACGACATCGTGCACCTCCTTCAGCGGATGCTGCAGTTGCGCGGCCAGCTTGGCCGCGCCGATGTTAGCCGGACGTCATCAATCGATGAACTGCAGGCGTGCCAGTTCAGCGTACAGTCCGTCTTCGGCCAGCAGCTGTGCGTGCGTGCCCTCGGCGACGATGCGGCCCTGGTCCATCACCACGATGCGGTCGGCCTTGAGCACGGTGGCCAGGCGGTGGGCGATGACCAGCGTGGTGCGACCCGCCATCAACCGTTCCAATGCCTGCTGCACGCTGTGTTCGCTCTGTGCATCCAGCGCGCTGGTGGCTTCATCCAGCAGCAGGATCGGCGCATCCTTCAGCAGCGCACGGGCAATCGCCACACGCTGCTGCTGCCCACCGGACAGGCGGGCACCGCGCTCACCCAGCTCGCTGTCATAGCCCTGCGGCAACGCGCGCAGGAAACCGTCGGCCTCGGCCGCTCGTGCGGCATCCTCGACCTCGGCGTCGCTGGCCTGCAGGCGGCCATAGCGGATGTTGTCGCGGGCACTGGCAGCGAACAGCGTAGGCTGCTGTGGCACCAGCGCCAGCTGCGCACGCAGCTCGGCCGGGTCGACCTGGCGCACGTCGATGCCGTCCACGTCGATGCGGCCGCTGGCCGGGTCATGGAAGCGCAGCAGCATCGAAAGCACCGTGCTCTTGCCCGCCCCTGACGGACCCACCAGCGCCACGGTCTCGCCGGGGCGCACGTGCAGGTTGAAGTGGTCCAGTGCGGCCTGGTCCGGTCGCTGCGGGTAGTGGAACACCACGTCGTCAAACCGGATCTCGCCACGCAGCGGCTGCGGCAGCGCGTGCGGCTGGGCCGGCGCGCGGATCTCGATGTCTTCCTGCAGCAGTTCGCCGATGCGGCCCATGCCGCCGGCCGCGCGCTGCAGCTCGTTCCATACTTCGGCCAGGGCGCCCACCGAGCCGCCGCCGATCAAGGCATACAGCACGAACTGACCCAGCGTGCCGGCGCTGAGGCGGCCGTCGATGACGTCGTGCGCGCCCAGCCACAGCACACCGACGATGGCGCCGAACACCAGCAGGATGGCGCTGGCGGTGACCAGCGACTGTGCACCGATGCGGCGGCGGGCGGCGCCGATGGCATCACCGAGCGCCTTGTCGAAGCGCCCGCGTTCGTATGGCTCGCGTGCATGTGCCTGCACCGTGCGCACCGCGCCCAGCGTCTCGCTGGCCAGGCTGTTGGCATCGGCGATGCGGTCCTGGCTGTTGCGTGCGACCGTGCGCAGCTTGCGCGCACCGATGATGATAGGCAGCACCGCCAGTGGAATGCCGAGCAGCGACCATGCGGCCAGCCGCGGGCTGGTGACGAACAGCATCGCCAGGCTGCCGATGACAGTGACCGTGCTGCGCAATGCTACGGACATGGTCGAGCCGACCACGCTGCGCAGCAGTTCGGTGTCCGCGGTCAGGCGCGAGACCAGTTCGCCGCTGCGGCTGCGGTCGTGGAAGCCGGCGCCCAGCTGGATCAGGTGGGCATACAGCTGGCTGCGCAGGTCGGCAACGACTTTTTCGCCGAGCAGCGACACGAAGTAGAAACGCGCGGCCGTGCCCAACGCCATCACGACCGCCACCAGCATCAGCAGGGCGAAGGCGCGGTTGATCTGACCGCCACTGCTGAAACCATGATCGATCATCTGCTTCACCGCCGGAGGCAGGCTCAGCGTGGCGGCCGAAGACACCGCCAGGGCCAGCAGCCAGGCGGTGAACAGCCCGCTATGGCGGCGCACGAATGGCCACAGCGTGCGCAGGCTGCCGAGGCGCCGCAGCGGCGGGGTCGAAGCGGGGGCGTCGTCCTTGTCAGTCATCCTGGTTGTCGTCTTCTATGCGGATACGGTCACGGGTGGCGTCGCGCAGGCGGATTTTCAATGCGTCGACCTGATCGGCAGGCAATTCGATCCGCAGGCACACGCCATTGGCATCGAACTGTTCATCGCGCTTTTCGGCACCGAAGGCGGGCAGGCTGGCGTGCAGGGTACCCAGGTCCTCGAAGCCGGCCAGCAGCTGCAACCGGGCCATCGCTAGCAGCGGCAGGCGCGGCGCGGTACGCAGGCACTCGGCGGCGGCACCACCGTAGGCGCGTACAAGGCCACCGGCGCCGAGCTTGATACCGCCGAACCAGCGGGTCACCACCACCATCACCCGGTCGAAACCCTGGCCGTCGATCGCCGCCAGGATCGGACGTCCAGCCGTGCCGGCCGGCTCGCCATCGTCGCTGGAGCGATAGTCCTGCCCGTGCCGGTAGGCCCAGCAGTTGTGCGTGGCATCGGCCACCGCGACCTGCTGCAGGAACGCCATGGCCGCTGCGGCGCCGTCGATCGGCGCGGCATGGGCGATGAAACGGCTGTGTTTGACTTCCAGCGTGTAGCTGACCGGCTGGGCGAGAGTATCGAGCATTCCCGTCATTCTACGGGGTTGCCGGGTATTCCCGTCCGCTTCAGTCGTCCAGCAGTGGGCGCAGGTCGCGTGGCAGGCGCGCTTCCGGGTACTGCTGCATATAGCGCTCCAGGCTGGCACGGGCCAGATCGCGCTGGCCGTCGTCGCGTCGTGTGCGGATTTTCTGCAGCCACTGCCGACGCGGCAGTCGTGCGTCGGCGTCTACCTCGGCCAGCACGGCATCCGCGCTCAGGCCCGCATCGCTGCCGCGGCGCATGATGCCTGGTGCGGAACGGCTGGGAGCCTCACGCTTCATCGAGGTGATTTCTACCCGGTCCAGCGCCTGCGCCCGCTCGACTTCGGCGGCATTGACTGCCGGTGCTGCGGCCGTGCGTGCTTTCAGCGCCCCGGACGCTACCGGCGCGAATGCCGGTGCCGGTGCCGGTGCCGAGTAGGCGGCGGGTGCCGGTGGCGCAGGCGGCGCTGCTGCCGGCGTTGCGGCCGGAACGGGCGGAAGGGCCGCAAAGGAGGTATCGGCGGCCGCATCTGCAGCCATCGATCGTGCAGCCTGGGCCGGCGCTTCAGCGGTCTCGGCCGGCGCAGGCTTGCGCGTGCGCGCGATGGCCGGTGCAGGTGCCGGGGCAGCGGCAACAGGGCCTGCCTCGGGCGCTGCGGGCGCAGCCGCCGGTGCCGCAGCCGCCACCGCGCTGTCGGCTGCACTGCTGTCAGCGGCCTGATCGGCAGCCGCAACGTCTTCTGCCGCAGCCGGTGCCGCAGCAACAGCGGCCTCACCGGCCGGAACCGGCGGCGGTTCCGGACGCAGCTGCCAGGCGATGCCGATGGCGAACACCATCGAGGCGGCGATGCCGAACACCGCCGGCCAACGCGGGCGTGTGCGCTGCGTGCGCGGCGCCTCGGGAGAGGCGACCGCATCGGCAGCCGGAGCGTCCACGGCCGCGCGGGCCGCGGCCAGGATGGCGGCGTCCAGTGCGGCGGGCGGTGCCTGCTCGGCGCGACGGCCGAGCAGCCGGGCCAGCTCGCGTTCTTCCGGCGTCAGCGGTTCGTCTCGGTTCATGCGTTCAATCCCGCACGCAGCTTGTCCATCGCATAGCGCAGCCGCGATTTCACGGTTTCCCGGCCTACGCCGGTGATCTGGCCGATCTCCTCCAGGCTCAGTTCCTGATCCAGCCGCAGTTGCAGCACCTCGCGCTGCTCGGGCGGCAGTTGTTCCATCGCCAGCTGGATGCGGCGACGTTGTTCGAATTCGGAAAGCTCACCTTCCGGGGTCTGCCCATCCTCGATCGCGGCCAGGCGCAGATCGGCGTCGGCCGGCGCGGCGGGGCGATGACGGGAGGCACGCCAATGGTCATTCAGGCGGTTGTGCGCGATGCGGAACAACCAGGTGCTGAACGCCGCCTCGGGCTGCCAGCCGGCGCGGGCGCTGATCACCCGCTGCCAGACATCCTGGAAGATCTCCTCGGCCAGCGCGTTGTCGCGCAGTTGCCGCAGCAGGAAGCCGAACAGGCGCTTGCGATGGCGCGCATACAGGCTTTCGAATGCGCGCAGGTCGCCACCGGCCCAGGCCAGCATCAAGGCTTCATCGGTTGGCAGTGCGCTGGCTTCCACGGCGTACAGGGTAAGGCCTGCAGGCGATGGCGCATAGCCGGTGGCGGGGGCGGGCAGGGCGAGGGTCATGGCTCGGAAGGGGCTACGGACAGCAGGAAAAACGTACGGGCGCACGATTCGGGGTTTACGGGCTTCCATTGCCCCCCGGGTGGCGCGCTATGCTCGGCGGCTCAGGGGAGGCGACGCACAGACGGCGCCAAGAGATTGTCATTTGTCCACGCATGCTGAACCGGCGGAAGAGCCACCACACGAGGCCGTGCTGAGCACGGCGCTGGTGCGCGCGTTGCATGCGCTTTTGCCGGAAACGGCCTTGGTCCGCGTCGGCTGGGACGACCCGCAGCTCGGTCGTGGCCAGGGGGGCTGGCCGACAGCGGCTGCCGGAGGTGATGCGGCGGCACCCGGCGCGGGCGATGGCCAGCACGGCTGGGAACATGATGGTGCGCGCCTGCTGTTGTCGGTCGAAGGCGCAGTGCCTTCGCCGGCATGGTGGGGCGTTGCCCGGCAGGCGATGGAGCTGGCGCTGCAGCGCGGCCGCCAGGCCGGCCAGATCAAGGCACTGGAAGAGGCCGAGCGGTTGCAGCAGGCCCTGTTCCAGATTGCAGACCTGGCCGGTGCCGACCTGGAAATGCCCGAGATGCTGCGCCACGTGCATGGTGTGCTGGGCACGCTGATGTATGCCGAGAACTGCTACATCGTGGAATACGACGATGTGCGCGACCAGATCCGGTTCCTGTACTTCGCCGATCAGGTCGATGACTTCGTCGCCGATCCCACGCAGAGCCATGACGCCAGCGAGATGCCGCGCAGCCTGACCGTGGCGCTGCTGCGCCATGGCAAACCGCTCAGTGGTCCCTCGCGCAAACTGCTGGCGCAGGTGATGGAACAGGAGCACGACCCGCAGCGTGGGCCGGAAAGCCTGGACTGGCTGGGCGTGCCGATGCTGCGCGATGGCCGTGTATGCGGTGCCATCGTGGTTCAGAGCTATGAACAGGCGGCCCGCTATGGCGAGGCTGAGCGCGCATTGCTGGGTTTCGTTGCGCAGCATGTGCAGACCGCGATGGACCGGCGCCAGGCGCAGGTGCGGCTGGAGCAGCAGGTAGAGCGGCGTACCCAGGAACTGCAGCGGGCCAACCACAGCCTGCAGGACGAAGTAACCGAGCGGCGTCGCGCCGAACAGCTGCAGACCGCGCTCTACAACATTGCCGAGATGGCGATGTCAGCCGACAGCCTGGCCCAGTTCTACGGACAGGTGCATGGGGTGGTCGGGCGCCTGCTCGACGCACGCAATTTCTACATCGCCCTGGTCAACCCGGCCGGCAACGGCCTGGATTTCGTGTATTCGGTGGACGAGCACAATGCCAGTCGCGCGCCACGGCCCTTCAGCCGGGGCCTGACCGAATACGTGGTGCGCAACCGGCGCCCGCTGCTGGCCTCGCGCGCGCAGATCGATGCACTGCTGGCCAGTGGCGAAGTGCGTGAATCCGGTGCGCGTTCGCACTGCTGGCTGGGCGTACCACTGCTGCGCGACGACGAAGTGGTCGGCGCGATCGTGGTGCAGAGCTACAGCGAGAACAGCATTTTCAGCGTGCATGACCAGCGCCTGCTGACCTTCGTCGCACAGAACATCGGTACCGGCCTGGCCCGTCAGCGCGACCAGCAGCGGCTGCGTTCGGCGCATGCCGAACTGGAAAAGCGCGTGGAAGAACGTACCCGCGAGCTGGCCGAGGTCAACGAGAAGTTGCTCGGGCAGATTGGTGAACGCCTGCGGGCCGAGCAACGCCTGACCCATCAGGCCATGCACGATGCGCTGACCGGCCTGCCCAACCGCCTGCATTTGCTCGATCGCCTGCAGGATTCGCTGGCGCTGGCCAAGCGTGAAGGTGGGCCGGTGTTCGCTGTGCTGTTCCTCGACCTGGACCGCTTCAAGCTGGTCAACGACAGTATCGGCCACGCTGCCGGTGACCGCATGCTGGTGGAAGTGGCCAAGCGCATCGTATCGATGGCTGGCGCCGAGGACGTCGTGGCGCGGCTGGGCGGTGATGAATTCGCGGTGCTGCTGCAATGCCCGCAGGGCCTGGCCCAGGCCTTGGACTTTGGCCAGCGCCTGCTGCTGGCGCTGCAGGAATCGATGTGGATCGCCGGGCGCGAACTGTTCCCGTCCGGCAGCCTGGGCATCGCCCTGTGGAACCCGCGCTACCGCACCGGCGAAGAGCTGCTGCGCGACGCCGACGCGGCCATGTACCGGGCCAAGGCGCAGGGTCATGACCGCTGCGCGATCTTCGACGAGGACATGCGCGAGCAGGCCATGCGCAGCCTCGACCTGGAGGCCGACCTGCGTCGTGCGATCAACCACCGCGATTTCGTGCCGTTCTACCAGCCGATCGTGCGCCTGTCCGATGGCGAAGTGGTGGGCCACGAGGCGCTGCTGCGCTGGCAGCATGAGCGCCGCGGCCTGCTGCTGCCGGGCGCGTTCCTGGAGCTGGGTGAAGAGAGCGGCCTGATCGAACAGGTCGACTGGCTGATCTACGAGCAGGTCATCGCAGGGTTGGCGCAGGGGGGCGAAGGCTACGTCTCGGTGAACGTCTCACCCCGGCATTTCCGCTCCGCCGAATTCAGTGGCCGCCTGTTCGGCCTGCTCGACAGCTGCGGTGCCGATCCGCGCCGGCTGCGCCTGGAGATCACCGAGGTGGCGCTGCTGGACGATGGCCCGCACACGCTGCGCATCCTGCAGGGGCTGCGCGAGCGCGGAATCCAGGTGCAGCTGGACGATTTCGGTACCGGCTTCTCCGCGCTGTCCTACCTGCACCGTTTCCCGATCAGTACGCTGAAGATCGACCAGAGCTTCATCGCCGGCCTGCATGGACCGGAAGTGCAGAGCACGCGCGCGCTGGTCGAAGGCGTGCTGTCGCTGGCGCGCACGCTCGGCATCGAAACCATCGGCGAAGGCATCGAGACCGAGGCGCAGCGGCAGACCCTGCGCGAACTGGGCTGCGATTACGGCCAGGGCTATCTGCTGGGCCGTCCGGCACCGTGGGAGCGCGCGGTGGCCTGAGCCACCGCGCCAGATCACTTCAACGCAGAGCGGAGCGACGCTTCTCGTCGATCCACTTCGAGGCCTGGGCCGGCTGGTAGTTCTTCATCCACTCCAGCATCGCTTCGATGTCCGAGCCGTACCACAGATCCTGGCGCTGGTCCGGGTGCAGGAAGCGCTCTTCCACCATGCGGTCGATCATGCCGATCAACGGGGCGTAGAAACCTTCCACGTCGAGGAACGCGCATGGCTTGTTGCCGATGCCCAGCTGGCGCCAGGTCAGCATCTCGAAGATCTCTTCCATGGTGCCGAATCCGCCGGGCAGGGTGACGAAGCCATCGGCGAGGTCGAACATGCGCGACTTGCGCTCATGCATCGAACCGACGATCTCCAGTTCGGTCAGGCCACGGTGGGCCACTTCCCAGTCGGCCAGCTGACGCGGGATCACGCCGGTCACCTCGCCGCCAGCGGCGAGCACGGCATTGGCCACGGTTCCCATCAGGCCGACGTTGCCGCCGCCATACACCAGGCGCAGGCCGTCGCGGGCGATGCGGTCGCCCAGTGCAATGGCGCGTTCGGTATAGGCAGGTTTGCTGCCAGCGTTGGAACCACAGTACACACAGATCGATTTCATGGATCTTCCTGTCTCTTGGCCGGAAACGAAAACGCCCCGTCGCCGACCGCAGGGCGGTCAGGGACGGGGTGTCCAAGGATTATGAGGCCTTGAGAGGCCTTCTGTAGAGCCGAGCCGCGCTCGGCTGCTCTTCGTTCAGATCGCGGCAAAGGCGCCAGCCGAGCATGGGCTATGCCGGTCGTCCTGCCCGGCACCCTTCGGGCCGTCGCCAGCGACGTTGGCAGCGGCTCCTGCCGCTGCCTTCGGCTCTACCGAAGCGGGGGCTTACGCCGCCGCGGCCTGCTCGCGGCGCGGGCCTTCACGCAGGGCGCGGCCGACCAAGCCCACCAGCAGGTCCAGCTCTTCGCTGTCCATGCCGAAGTGCGGGGTGAAGCGCAGCGAGTTCTCGCCACCATGGATCACGTTGATGCCGTGCTGGCGCAGCCATTCCTCGGTGGAGTTGGCGCCGTAGCACTTGAACTGCGGTGCCAGCTCGCACGAGAACAGCAGGCCGGTACCCTGCACCTTGGTGATCAGGCCGCCCAGCTCGCTCTTGAGTTGCTCCAGCTTGCGCACGGCCTCGGCGCCGCGTTCGGCGATGTTGGCGCGCACCTGCGGGGTCAGCTGGGCCAGGGTGGCGCAGGCCACGTCCAGCGCACGCGGATTGCTGGTCATGGTGTTGCCGTAGATACCCTTGCGGTACAGCTGCGCGGCATGCTCGGTCACCGCCAGCACCGACAGCGGGTACTGCGCGGCGTTCAGTGCCTTCGAATAGGTTTCCATGTCCGGCGGGTCCAGGCCTTCGAAGCCCGGGTAGTCCACCACCGAGAGCACGCCATGCGCACGCAGGCCAGCCTGGATCGAGTCGAGCAGCAGCAGGCTGCCGTGCGCACGGGTCAGTTCGCGGGCCACGGCATAGAACGACGGCGGCACCGAGCGCCCCGGGTCGCCTTCGCCCATCACCGGTTCCAGGAACACCGCCTCGATGAACCACTGGTTGCGTGCGGCGTCCTCGAATACCTTGCGCAGGCCGGCTTCGTCGTACGGCGCCACGGTGATCACCGAATCCTCGCCACGGTAGCTGGCCAGGTGCTGCATGTAGCTCTTGCGGCTGGAATCCGAATAGAGGGCAGGGCGGTCGGTGCGGCCATGGAAGCTGCCCTTGACCACCACGCGCTTGATCGCAGCGCCCGCATGGCGCGCGCCCGGGTCGGTCTGCAGCTTGGCATTGACGTCGGCGATGCGCGCGGCGAGGCCAACGGCTTCGGAGCCCGAATTCAGGCACATGAAACGGGCGAACGGGCAGCCGCCACGGCGGTGGCCGATCTCGGCGCGCAGGGCGGTGATGAAGCGCTGCTGCGACAGGCTGGGAGTCATGATGTTGGCCATCACCTGCGGGCGGGCCATCGCCTCCAGCACGGCATCCGGGGTGTGCCCGAAGCCGAGCATGCCGTAGCCGCCGGCGTCGTACAGCACGGCGCCCTTCAGGGTGACCACCCACGGGCCGCGCGCGGCCAGTGCCACGTACGGGGTCACCGCGTCATCGGCATAGAAATTGACGAAACCGTCCTGCATCGCGTCGATCTGCGCCTGTTCGTCCTGCGCCAGCAGCGGCCCCAGGTCGGCCTGCACGCGCGCGAATTCCTCGGCGGCGGCATCCACCGCAGCGATCAGCTGCGGGTGGTTGGCGGACAGGGTGGTCAGGGTGGCATCGTCCAGACCGGAGGTGAGGCGGGTGCCGGGCTGGTTGCGCAGGGGGGCGAGGCGTTCGATGAAGCTCATTGCAGATCTCCTGAAACAATGGGTCGCACGGGTCTTCAAAAGCAAAACGCGCGTCATCACGCGCGCTTGGGGGCAGGCTCGTGCAGCGGACTTCCGGCTCGATGCTAGCACTTGTTTTTTTGCGCGATAACCCCGCAGAAACCTGCTGCATAGCAGCATTTTGCGCGACGTTCGCCGCGAAGCGCGCCGGCTCGCAGACGCTGGACGTACAATGCGCGCCATTGTCGACCTGTTGCCGCCCACTGCCTTGAAGAAGTCCGATTTCCACTACGACCTGCCGGCTGAACTGATCGCGCAGGCGCCCCTGGCCGAACGTTCCGCAAGCCGCCTGCTGCTGGTGCCGCCGGCGCCCGATGGCTTCACCGATCTGCAGGTGCGTGACCTGCCATCCCTGTTGCAGCCGGGGGATCTGCTGGTGTTCAACGACACCCGGGTGATCCCGGCGCGCCTGTTCGGGCAGAAGGCCAGCGGTGGCCGCGTAGAGATCCTGATCGAACGCCTGCTCGGCGGCCAGCAGGCCCGTGCCCAGGTCGGCGCCAGCAAGTCGCCAAAGGCCGGCAGCCGCATCGCGCTGGATGCAGGTGGCGAAGCCGAGGTGCTGGGCCGCGATGGCGAGTTCTACGTGCTGCAGTTCCATGTGCCCGAGTCGCTGGAGCAGTGGCTGCTGCACGCCGGCCGCCTGCCGCTGCCGCCCTACATCCAGCGCGAGCCGGGCGTGGATGACCGTGAGCGCTACCAGACCGTGTTCGCGCGCGAAGTGGGCGCGGTGGCGGCACCGACCGCTGGCCTGCATTTCGACGAGCCGCTGCTGGCAGCGCTGAAGGCCAAGGGCGTGGAGTTCGGCCACGTCACCCTGCATGTCGGCGCGGGCACCTTCCAGCCGGTGCGCGCCGATGACCTGAAGGATCACGTGATGCACCGCGAGTGGCTGAACGTCGGCGCTGAGCTGGTGCAGCAGGTACGGCGCACGCGCGCGGCCGGCGGCCGGGTGATCGGCGTTGGCACCACGGTGGTACGCGCGCTGGAGAGCGCGATGCGCGATGGCGAGCTGCTGCCGTTCGCCGGTGAAACGCAGATCTTCATCACCCCGGGCTACCGCATCCGCAGCGTCGACGCGATGGTGACCAACTTCCACCTGCCGGAAAGCACGCTGCTGATGATGATCTCCGCGTTCGCCGGCAAGGAAAGGGTGTTCGAGGCGTACCAGCACGCGATCGAGCAGCGCTACCGCTTCTTCAGCTACGGCGATGCGATGCTGCTGTTCCCGCAGGCGGGGTAGGGCGCTGACCTCTGCCTGCTTGTGGTGGGTGCGCACCGTTGGTGCGCACTTGCAGGTGCCTGGAGACCAGGAAAGCCACGCATGGCGTGGCTCTACTGCCGTGCCGTTCAGGCCTGAATGGGCGGTCGAGCCGGTTTTGGGAGACAATGAGCGACTATTTGCCTGAATGACCGCTCCATGTCCCGATTGCAGTTCCAGCTCCAGACCCGCGACGGCCGTGCCCGCCGTGGCCGCCTGACCTTCCCGCGTGGCACGGTGGAAACGCCGGCTTTCATGCCGGTGGGGACCTATGGCTCGGTCAAGGGCATCCTGCCGGACCAGGTGCGCGCGCTGGGCGCCGAGATCATCCTCGGCAACACCTTCCACCTGTACCTGCGCCCGGGCCTGGACATCATCGCCGACCACGGCGGCCTGCACGGCTTCTGCCGCTGGGATGGCCCGATCCTGACCGACTCCGGTGGCTTCCAGGTGTTCTCGCTGGCCCACCGGCGCAAGATCACCGAGCAGGGCGTGACCTTCGCCTCGCCCACCGACGGCGCTCGCGTGTTCCTGGGCCCGGAAGAGAGCATGAAGATCCAGAAGGTGCTCGATTCGGACGTGGTGATGATCTTCGACGAGTGCACCCCGTACCCGGCCACCGAGGATGTGGCGCGCCGCTCGATGGAACTGAGCCTGCGCTGGGCCCAGCGCAGTCGCAACGCGCATGACGAGCTCGGCAACGACGCGGCCCTGTTCGGCATCGTCCAGGGCGGCGTGCACACCGACCTGCGCAGCCGCTCGGCCGAGGCCCTGCAGGCGATCGGCTTCGACGGTTACGCCATCGGCGGCCTCGCCGTGGGCGAGCCGGAGCACGAGCGCAATGCCATGCTCGACCACCTGGACCCGGAGCTGCCGGGTGACCGCCCGCGCTACCTGATGGGCGTGGGCCGGCCGGAAGACCTGGTCGAGGGTGTCGCACGTGGCGTGGACATGTTCGATTGCGTGATGCCCACCCGCAACGCGCGCAACGGCCACTATTTCACCTCGTTCGGCACCGTCCGCATCCGCAACTCGCAGTACGCGCGCGACATGGATCCGATCGAGCCCGGCTGCGGCTGCGTGGCCTGCACCGGTGGCTACACCCGTTCCTACCTCCGCCACCTGGACCGCTGCAACGAGATGCTGGCGCCGATGCTGGGTACCCTGCACAACCTGTTCTATTACGAAAAGCTGATGGCCGACATCCGTGCGGCCATCGAAGCGGGAACCTTCCTGGCCTTCCGTGAGTCTTTCTACGCGGCACGCGGGGCGGTCGCGCCGCCCCTGTAAACCGAGTACCCCCTGCCAAACGGCCCAAGGACGAACGCCCGGGGCCGTGGCATACTTCAAGGCTGACCCAGATCCGCGGTCGACACCCCGTGCCCGTGAAAGGGCCGGAGCGCCGCCCAACCAAAGGACCAACGATGAACCTGCTTGCTTTCCTGATTCCCGCCGCCCACGCCCAGGCCGCCGGCGGCCAACCGCAGGGCATGGGCCTGACCACGCTGCTGTTCCCGGTCATCCTGATCGCCATCATGTACTTCCTGATGATCCGCCCGCAGATGAAGCGGCAGAAGGAGCACAAGGCCATGCTGGAGAAGATCAAGCGTGGCGATGAAGTGCTGACCAATGGCGGCATCGCCGGCATCGTCACCGACATCGGCGACAACTTCATCACCATCGAAGTGGCTGACAACGTGCGCATCCGCGTGCAGAAGGGCGCTGTCGGCAACGTGCTGCCGGCCGGTACCCTGAAGTCGGCCCAGTAAGCCACTCCCTTTCCGATGCACAACCGCGGCGCCGGGGATGGCGCCGCGCGGGACCCAAGCAATGCTCGAATTTCCACGCTGGAAGTACGTCGTCATCCTGATCGTACTGGCGCTCAGCGCGCTGTACGCGCTGCCCAACATCTACCAGAAGGACCCGGCCGTCCAGATCACCGCCAACCGTGGCGGACAGGTCGACGACGCGCTGCGTGACCGTGTGCTGGCCGACCTGAAAAAGGCCGGTGTGGACGCCCTCGGTGCCGAGAAGGAAGGGGAGAGCCTGATCGTCCGCCTGCCGGACCTGAAGGCGCAGTCCGCTGCCAGCGACGCCCTGCGTGACACCGTCGGCGAGAAGTACACCGTGGCCCTGAACCTGGCCTCGACCGTGCCGGACTGGCTGGCCAACCTCGGCGGTCGCCCGATGGTGCTGGGCCTGGACCTGCAGGGCGGCGTGCACTTCGTGCTGCAGGTCGACCAGAAGGCCGCGCTCGACAAGCGCCTGGATGCCTACACCGAAGACGTGCGCAGCACCCTGCGCGACGCCCGCATTCCGTACCAGTCGGTGGAACGCCGTGCTGACAACAGTATCGTGGCCAACCTGAGCCCGTCCGCCGGTGACGACGCCGCGCAGCGTGCCCGCACTGCCCTGGTCAAGGCGCAGCCGACCCTCGGCTACGACGTCAGTGGCAATCGCATCACGGTGACCGTGCCGGAAACCGAGATCACCCAGATCGCCAACGGCGCCATCGAGCAGAACATCAACACCCTGCGTAACCGCGTGAACCAGCTGGGCGTGGCCGAGCCGATCATCCAGCGCCAGGGTGCCGACCGCGTGGTCGTGCAGCTGCCGGGCGTGCAGGACACGGCCGAAGCCAAGCGCATGATCGGCGCCACCGCTACCCTCGAGTACCGCGCGGTGGTTGACGGCAATGCACAGGACGCCATCAACTCCGGCCGCATTCCGCCGGAAGCGAAGGTCTACCAGCGTCGTGATGGCGGTGGTCCGGTCCTGCTGAACAAGCGCGTGATCGTCACCGGTGACCAGATGGTCGGCGCGCAGGCGGTGACTGATTCGAACAGCGGCTCTCCGGCGGTCAGCGTGACGCTGAACAATGTCGGCGGCCAGCGCATGTTCGACTTCACCAGCGCCAACGTGAACAAGCCGATGGCGGTGGTCTACACCGAGCGCGTGCCGACCGTGACCGTCGTCGACGGCCAGGAAGTGCGTGGCTTCAAGGTCAACGAGGAAGTGATCTCGGTGGCCAACATCAACGGCGTGTTCGGCAAGAACTTCCAGACCACCGGCCTGCAGAAGAAGGAAGCCGAGGACCTGGCCAAGCTGCTGAAGTCCGGCTCGCTGGCCGCGCCGATGGACTTCGTCGAAGAGCGCGTGGTCGGCCCGAGCCTGGGTGCCGAGAACGTCAAGAACGGTATGCGCGCGGTGGTGTTCGCATTCCTGTTCACCCTGGTGTTCTTCAGCGTCTACTACCGCATGTTCGGCGTGATCACCTCGATCGCGATGCTGTTCAACCTGCTGATCGTGGTGGCGGTGATGTCGCTGTTCGGCGCGACCATGACCCTGCCGGGCTTCGCCGGCCTGGCGTTGTCGGTCGGCCTGTCGGTGGACGCCAACGTGCTGATCAACGAGCGTATCCGTGAAGAGCTGCGTGCCGGCGTGCCGGGCAAGACCGCGATCGTGACCGGTTACGAGCGTGCCTCGGGCACCATCCTCGACGCCAACCTGACCGGCCTGATCGTCGGCGTGGCGCTGTTCGCATTCGGTACCGGTCCGCTGAAGGGCTTCGCGCTGACCATGATCATCGGTATTTTCGCCTCCATGTTCACTGCGATCACCGTGTCGCGTGCGCTGGCGACGCTGATCTACGGCCGTCGCAAGAAGCTCCAGAACGTGGCCATCTGACGGGACGACACGCACAATGAAACTGTTTCCGCTGCACATCCTCCCGAACGACACCAAGATCGACTTCATGCGCTGGCGCCATGTCGCCATGGCGGTCACCATCGTGGTGTTCTTGGCCTCGATCAGCATCATCGCGTTCAAGGGCTTCAACTACGCGCTGGACTTCACTGGCGGTACGCTTATCGAAGCCCGCTTCGATAAGCCGGTGGACGTCGAGCAGGTTCGTACCAAGCTTGAGCAGAATGGCTTCGATGGCGCCCAGGTGCAGAGTGTCGGTGGCAACACCGACCTGCTGATCCGCCTGGCGCCGCACGGCGAGCATGCTCCGGGCACGGGTGCTGCCGCCACCGAAGACAAGGCTACCGCTGCCGCTGTAGTGAAGGCACTGTCCACGGCTGACAACCAGGCCACCGTGCTGCGCAACGAGTTCGTCGGCCCGCAGATCGGCAAGGACCTGGCGATGAATGGCCTGTACGCCACCATCTTCATGCTGGCCGGCTTCCTGATCTACATCGCCGTGCGCTTCGAATGGAAGTTCGCGGTCACCGCCAGCATCGTGGCGATGTTCGACCTGATCGTGACGGTGGCTTACGTGTCCCTGCTGGGCCGTGAGTTCGACCTGACCGTGCTGGCCGGCCTGCTGTCGGTGATGGGCTTTGCGATCAACGACATCATCGTGGTCTTCGACCGCGTCCGCGAGAACTTCCGCAGCCTGCGCGTGGACTCGATGGAAGTGTTGAACCGTTCGATCAACCAGACGCTGTCGCGTACGGTGATCACCGCGGTGATGTTCTTCCTGTCGGCGCTGGCCCTGTACATGTACGGCGGCAGCTCGATGGAAGGCCTGGCCGAGACGCACATGATCGGTGCGGTGATCGTGGTGCTGTCCTCGATCCTGGTGGCGGTGCCGATGCTGACGATCGGTTTCCTGCGCGTCAGCAAGCAGGACCTGCTGCCGAAGGCGAAGGACGTCGAGGCCCTGGCCCGTCGCCCGTAAGCATCCGCTGCACGCAGCACACAGAGAACCCCGCGCAAGCGGGGTTTTTTGTTGGCCGGGCTGGTACGCGTCATCGCATGCGCGCTGTCGCTCCCACGCTTCGCTGCGCGAACCGTGGGCCTCACTTACCAGCTCCCAGACCCCCGCCGCTTCGCGGCCGCCCCCTGACTCAGGGGGCTCTGCCCCAGACCGGTTCCGAGCGGCTGTTGGTGGGTGCCGACCGTTGGTCGGCACATCTGTCAGATATCGAATGAATCATCCACGCATGGCGTGGATCTACTGGGGCGCGCGGCTGTTGGTAGGTGTCGACCTTGGTCGACACGATTTTTCTGTCGGATATCGATATCCGAGCCCGTGCCGACCAACGGTCGACACCCACCAGAGCAGAAAGCCGTCCTGGCAGATCGCGGAAAACTGTCGAAGGCGGGGTGGGTCCGGTTGCGGGGGTGTCCGCGGCATGGATGCCGCGGCCAAGCCCCCAAGGATGGGTTTACGGCGTCCCCCGCAACCGGACCCGCCCCGCCAACCCACAGGAACCCGGCTTCTGCCGTTGACGTTGCCTCTGCGGGTGCAGGGTGCAACCCTGCGCAAAAGAAACACCACCCTACGCCAGCGTCGGTTGTGCAATCTTCCCCCGCGCACTACGATCCTGCGGTTCGCGCGCGCAGGCGCGCACCCATATTCCTGCTGAGCGCCCCGCGCGCCGCATCTGCCAACCCGAGGTATCCATGGTCATCAAACCGCGCGTCCGCGGCTTCATCTGCGTCACCACCCACCCGACCGGCTGCGAAGCCGCGGTCAAGCAGCAGATCGACTACATCCGCGCGCGCCCGCCGATCCAGAACGGCCCCAAGCGCGTGCTGGTGATCGGCGCCTCCACCGGCTACGGCCTCGCTGCGCGCATCACCGCTGCCTTCGGCAGTGGCGCCGCGACCCTGGGCATCTTCTTCGAGCGCCCGGGCACCGAATCCAAGCCGGGCACGGCGGGCTGGTACAACTCGGCCGCGTTCCACAAGTACGCCGACGAAGCCGGCCTGTACGCCAAGAGCATCAACGGCGATGCCTTCTCCGATGAAGTGAAGGCCAGGACCATCGAAATGATCAAGGCCGATCTCGGCCAGGTCGATCAGGTCGTCTACAGCCTGGCGGCGCCGCGCCGCAAGCACCCCAAGACCGGTGAAATCATCAGCTCCACGCTGAAACCGATCGGCGAGCCGATCACGCTGCGTGGCCTGGATACCGACAAGGAAGTGCTGACCGAGACCCATCTGCAGCCGGCCACCCCGGAAGAAATCGCCGGTACCGTCGCGGTGATGGGCGGTGAGGACTGGCAGATGTGGATCGACGCGCTGGCCGATGCCGGCGTGCTGGCCAACGGCTGCACCACCACCGCCTTCACCTACGTGGGCGAAGAAATCACCCAGGCGATCTACTGGAACGGTTCCATCGGTGCCGCCAAGAAGGACCTGGACACCAAGGTGCTGGGCCTGCGCGAAAAGCTGGCGAAAATCGGCGGCGACGCGCGAGTCTCGGTGTTGAAGGCGGTGGTCACCCAGGCCAGCTCGGCCATTCCGACCATGCCGCTGTACCTGTCGCTGCTGTTCAAGGTGATGAAGGAAAAGGGCACGCACGAAGGCTGCATCGAGCAGTTGGATGTGCTGTACGACATCCTCTACGGCGGCAAGGCCGACGGCGTGGCGATCGATCGCCTGCGTCACGACCTGGTCGATGGCGAGGGCCATACCGTCGCGCTGGTCGATGAGGAAGGCCGCCTGCGTGCCGACTACAAGGAAATGGCGGCGGACGTGCAGGGCAAGGTGGTCGCACTGTGGCCGCAGGTCACCAACGAGAACCTGTACGAGATCAGCGATCTGGCCGGTTACAAGGCCGACTTCCTGCGCTTGTTCGGCTTTGGCGTGGAGGGCGTCGACTACGAGGCCGACGTCAACCCGGACGTGAAGATCGACAATCTGGTCGACATGACCTGATCAACGAAAAGGCCGGCGAAAGCCGGCCTTCTCGTTTGTGTAGAGCCGAGCCATGCTCGGCTGCTCTTCGCTTGAGTCCCGCAGCCGAGCATGGCCCGGCTCTACAGAGAGGCGTCAACCAAACTCGAAGCCCATCTCCGGCAACGCCGGGCCAACGAAGTCGCCCTGCACGTAATCCACGCCGGCACTGAACAGCAGGGTCATCGAGTTGGCATCGCTGACGAACTCGGCGATGGTGCGGATGCCGGCCTCCTGCGCGCGAGCGGTGATCTGGCTGATGCGGTCGATGTTCTCGCGGGTGGCGGCCAGATCGCTGGTGAAGCCGCGGTCCAGCTTGAGGAACTGCGGCTGGAAGTGGGCCAGCAGCTGGAACGAATCCAGCCCCGATCCGAACTGCTCCAGGCCGATGCGGCAGCCCAGCGGCGCCACTTCGGCAAGGAACTGCTGCGCACTGCGCAGATGGGTGAACACCTTCGCTTCCGGCGCATGCAGCCACAGCCGTTCGCCGGGCACGCCCTGTGCCTGCAGTTCCCGGCGCAGGGTGGCGATCATCTGCGGGTCGTCGAACGACTCTGGCGTCACCTTCACCAGCATCTGCGTGGCATGGCCTTCGCGTGCACGTTGGCCCAGCACAGCGATCGCCCGTGACACCACCCAGCGGTTGATGTCGGCCAGCAGGCCGTGTTCCTCCGCGATGCCCAGGAACGCAGTCGGGCTCAGCAGTTCACCATTGTGCTCAAGGCGCAGGTAGGCCTCATACAGCTCCAGCGACTCACCCTGCAGGTTCAGCACCGGCTGGTAGTGCAGCTGGAAGCCGTCACCGGCCAGCGCTTCACGGATTCGGGCGACCCAGCGCAGCACGCGTTCTTCCTCGACGCGGTCGGCAGCGGCCGGGTCGAAGATGCGGCAGGTGTTACCCAGTTCGGCGGCGGCCTGCGTGCATTCGCTGGCGCGTGCCAGCACCTGGCCGATGCTGGCGATCTTCTCGCCCACCTGCACGCCACCGATGCTGACCGTTACCGTGGCCGAACGCGCGCCGATGCTGAAGACGTGTGCGGCGTAGGCTTCGCGGATGCGCTCGGCCAGTGCCACGGTCTGCGCGTAGGGCCCGGCCTGCAGCACGGCGAAATTGTGTTCGCCGAAACGGGCCAGCTGCGCGTCCTCGCCAACCACCTCGGCCAGCAGGGCGGCGAGGGCGCCGATCAGGATGTCGGCCGAGGCCAGGCCGATATCCGGCAGCAGGCGCGCGTAGTGGTCCGGCTCGATCAGCAGCAGGCCGAACTGGCCTTCGCTGCGCCCTGCCTGGGCCACCGCGCTTTCCAGCTGCAGCATGAAGGTCGGTCGGTTGAGCAGGCCGGTGACCTGGTCGCGCTGGCGCAGGTCCTCGACCTCGCGCGCCAGTTCCGGATCGAATTCCATGCGGCGGCGGAGTACCACCTGCAGGCAGGATTCGCCCTCGTAGGTGGCGGGGGTGAATTCCATCGTTGCCGGGAACGCGCTGCCATCCTCGTGGCGCGCGTCGAGCTGGTACTGCGGCGGCGGCGCCTCGCCACGGCTGAGGCCCTTCAGCAGCTGCTTGAAGCCTTCCACATGCTGGGCGGCGACCATGTCCAGCAGCGAGATGCCTTCGATGTCGTCGAAATGCTCGTAGCCGAACATCTCCAGGTAGGCGTCGTTGGCGCGGATGTGCATGCCCTCATGCACGTAGGCGATGGGGTCGCGGGAGGAGGCGATCAGGGCATCGCAGCGGCGCTCGGTCTCGCGCATCTGCGCCTCGATGCGGCGCAGGCCGCGACGCGCCTGCAGGTCCACCCATTGGTCGCGGACGACGGCGAGCAGGTGCTCGGAACGCTGGCGCAGGGCGAGGGCACGGATGCCGTGGCTGCTGGCCTGCACCAGTTCGTCTTCGTCGATGCGCTCGGCCAGCAGCACCAGCGGAATGTCCTTGCCGCTGGCAGCAATATGCTGGGCCACCAGTGGCAGCGGGATGCCCTGGGAGGGCGAAGCCAGCACCAGGTCGATGGCTTGGCTGGCCAGGACCTGGGCCAGCTCGGCTGCATCCTGAGGGCGCCATGGGCGTACTGCGATGCCGCTGTTGCGCAGCGTGCTGACGATGGCTTCGGCATTTTCGCCGCTGTCATCGACGATCAGCAGGCGGATGGTGATGTCGTTCGCGTTCTGCATGCACTGCTCCCCAATCTGCAAATCTAGATACACGATGCGCGCCGAACCGTCCATGCGCGCGCCCCTTGCACGCATCGAACGGCGATGTGGTTCACACCACGCCACCGGCCGCGTGGCCGCTGGCCCAGGCCCACTGGAAGTTGTAGCCGCCCAGCCAGCCGGTCACATCCAGCACCTCGCCGACGAAATGCAGGCCGGGTACGCGCTTGGATTCCATCGTCGAAGACGAGACCTCGGCGGTGTCCACGCCGCCGAGCGTGACTTCAGCGGTTCGGTAGCCCTCGGTGCCACTGGCCACCAGCGGGAACGCGCCCAGCAGCTGCGCGGCCTGGCGCAGCACCGGCTCGTCCAGCTGGCGCACGGGCCGGTCGGGCAGCCAGTGTTCGCACAGCCGCTGTGCCAGCCGCTTCGGCAGTACTTCGCCCAGCACCGTGCGCAGTTCGGCGGCGGGTCGTTCGCGCTTCATCTGGCGCAACCACTCGCCGGCATCCTGGCCGGGCAGCAGGTCCAGCTCCAGCGCATCGCCGGGTTGCCAGAACGAGGAGATCTGCAGGATCGCCGGGCCACTCACGCCACGGTGGGTCAGCAGCATGAAGTTCTGGAAGCTCCTGCCGTTGCAGCGCGCCTCGATCGGCAGGGCGACACCACTCAGATCGGCCAGCCGTTCCTGGTGCTTGCCGCTGAGTGTCAGCGGCACCAGCCCGGCGCGGGTCGGCAGCACCTGGTGGCCGAACTGTCGGGCCACTTCATAACCAAAGCCGGTGGCACCCATGCTGGGAATGGACAGACCGCCGGTGGCAACCACCAGCGAGGCGCAATGGAACAGGCCATGGGTGGTATGCACGCGGAAGCCATCGCTGCCGTGCTCGATGCGCTGCACGCTGCACTCGGTGCGCACCTGCACGTCGGCCGCCTGGCATTCATCCACCAGCATCTTCACGATCTGCTTGGACGAGACATCGCAGAACAGCTGGCCCAGCTCTTTTTCGTGATACGCGATGCCGTGCTTGTGCACCAGCTCGATGAAGTGCCAGGGCGTGTAGCGCGCCAGCGCCGATTTGCAGAAGTGCGGGTTGGCCGACAGGAAGTTGGCCGGAGTGGTACCGGTGTTGGTGAAGTTGCAGCGACCACCGCCGGACATCAGGATTTTCTTGCCGACCTTGTTGGCATGGTCAATCACCTGCACCTGGCGGCCGCGCTGGCCAGCCGTGATTGCGGTCATCAGCCCGGCCGCGCCGGCGCCGATGACCACCACATCGCAACGGATGGTGCTCATGCCTTGGCGCGCTTGCGCCAGTTCGGGATCACGTCGAGCTGGATCTGGTCGTTGAGCAGCTGCACTTCGCCGTCCTGGATCAGCACGCTCCAGCGCATGGCGCGCTGGATCTGCTGGCCCCACAGTTCGACGAAGGCACCATCGAGGTCGACCACCGAAAGGTTGTCGAAGCGCGCCAGGCCCTTGCTCTGCTTGCTCCACCAGATGTCCGAAGCGTTGCCGCCGTAGTTCACCACCTGCACCTGGCGGCTGCGGTTGCTGGCCTTGCGGATGCGCGATTCGTCCGGATGACCCAGGTCGATCCACTGCAGGATGTCGCCGGTGTAGTCGTGTTCCCACAGGTCCGGCTCGTCATCGGTACTCAGGCCACGGCCGAATTCCAGGCGGTCGCCGGCGTTCAGCGCGAAGGCGAGCAGGCGCACCATCAGGCGATCGTCGGTCTCGGACGGGTGCTGGGCCAGAGTCAGGTTGTGGGTCACGTAGTAGCCGCGATCCATGTCGCTGATCTGCAGTTCGGCCTTGCGGATGGTGGCGGTGAGAGCCATGGGGGGTCCGTGGACTAAAGACGACAATGATAGAGGTTTGCTCCAGAGGTGTCCGTTGCCGGTCTGTCTGCGCAGCGTCAACGGTGGCACTCTTGCGCTCTTTCCTGCCGCAGGAGTGCCACCGATGATCCTGCCCAGCCGCCTGCAGCTGCCGCCCGGCCACTGGCGCAGCCTGCTCGATGGCCTGTGTGCGCGCTTCCCGCGCATCGACCGCGCGCAATGGCAGGACCGCTTCGCCCGGGGCCGTGTGCAGGATGCGCAGGGCAGGGCACTGGCGCCGGACATGCCCTGGCAGGTGGGGCTGGAGATCCAGTACTTCCGCGAGGTGGCCGACGAGCCGGTGATTCCCTTCGCCGAGACCATCCTGCACCTGGATGAGCACCTTCTGGTCGCCGACAAGCCGCACTTCCTGCCAGTGACGCCGGCCGGCAGCTACGTGCGCGAAACCCTGCTGGCGCGCCTGATCGCACGCACCGGCAACACCGAACTGGCGCCGTTGCACCGCTTGGACCGGCTGACCGCCGGCCTGGTGCTGTTCTCGACCCAGGCAGCCACGCGTGATGCCTATCAACGGCTGTTCCGCGAACGGCGCATCGAGAAGACCTATGAGGCGCTGGCACCGGCGCTGCCCGGGCTGGCGTTTCCGTTGCAGCGGGACAGCCGCCTGGTGCCGGGGGAGCCATTCTTCCGCATGGCCGAAGTGCCGGGCGAGCCCAATGCGCGCAGCCGGATCGAGCTGATCGAGGTCGAAGGGCCGGTCTGGCGCTACCGGCTGCTGCCGGAAACCGGCCGCAAGCACCAGCTGCGCGTGCACATGGCGGCGCTGGGCGCGCCGATCGAGGGCGATGACCTGTATCCGCTGCTGAGGCCGCGCCCGGATGAAACGGTCGAGTCGCCCCTGCAGCTGCTGGCGCAGGGGCTGGCCTTCGATGACCCATTGAGCGGGGAGCCCCGGCGGTTCAGCAGCCGGCGCCGCCTGTGCCTGCCCGGCCAGGGCGGGTAGGGCCGTTCAGCGAACCGGGCGTCGGGCCAGCCAGCGGTCCAGCTCGGCAGCGAACAGCTGTCGGTCGCGCGGGCCCAGCGGCGGCGGGCCGCCGGTCTGCACCCCGGCGCCGCGCAGCTCTTCCATGAAATTGCGCATCGACAGCCGCTCGGCCATGTTGTTCGGGGTGTACAGCTGGCCGCGCGGGTTCAGCGCCACGGCCTTCTTCTCCAGCACCAGGGCGGCCAACGGAATGTCCTGGGTGACCACCAGGTCTCCGGCGGCGACCCGCTCGACGATGGCGCTGTCGGCGACGTCCAGGCCCTGCGGCACCTGGATCGAGCGCAGCCAGCGCGATGGCGGGGTGCGGATCCACTGGTTGGCGACCAGGGTCAGCTCGATCCCGACGCGTTCAGCGGCACGGAACAGGATGTCGCGAATGACGGTGGGGCAGGCATCCGCGTCCACCCAGATGCGAGGCAGGGCGGGTTCAGCTTGGGTTTCAGCTTCAGTCATTTACCCAGTGTAGGGTAGGAAAAACCTGAATGGGGACTCGGAGTTAGGCTTGATCGGCTGCCAAGCCTTGTCACGCCTAGCGGGCAGGGTTTGCCCATGAACGTCCGGGCTATCGCTTTTTGCAGAAAACACGCGTATCGTTCGACCCACTGTGTTTGCTAGGGTCACCGTGAATCGTGGCCTGGTGCAGTTGATCTCACGATCCGCTCATCGATCCGCTTTACCAACGCCTGCAACTCAGTCTCGGCCCCGATACCCGGTGGCTGCGATTTTTTTCAACATGTGTTTCAGGAGTTAGTCAAATGTCTGATCGTCAGACCGGCACCGTCAAGTGGTTCAACGACGCCAAGGGCTTCGGCTTCATCACCCCGGAAAGCGGCCCGGACCTGTTCGTGCACTTCCGTGCCATCCAGGGCACCGGCTTCAAGACCCTGCAGGAAGGCCAGAAGGTTACCTTCATCGCCGTCCAGGGCCAGAAGGGTATGCAGGCTGACCAGGTGCAGGCGGTCTAATCCGTCTGCTACCGTTTGGTAGCCAGAACGCCGGAAGCGAAAGCTTCCGGCGTTTTTTGTTGCCTGCGGTTCTGTAGCGTCGAGCCATGCTCGACTGCTTTCCAAAGACAGTCGAGCATGGTTCGACTCTACATGGGGCATGCACTGCGCGCGGTACGATGCGGGCCTCCCCAAGGATCATCCCCATGCGCATCGTCCATCACCTGGAAAACTCCCGTTCCCTGCGTGTGCTGTGGATGCTGGAGGAGCTGGGGCTGGACTACGAACTGCGCCGCTATCCGCGCGATCCGAAGACGCTGCTGGCGCCGCCGGAGCTGCGCAACGTGCATCCGCTGGGCAAGTCGCCGGTACTGCAGGATGGCGAGCTGGTACTGGCCGAGTCCGGTGCCATCCTCGACTACCTCGCGGATCGCTATGACACCCAACGCCAGCTGTCGCCGTCACCGATGCCGGCCGATGGCGCCGAGCGCATCGCCTACCGCTATTGGCTGCACTACGCCGAAGGCTCGGCGATGCCGCCGCTGCTGCTGACCCTGGTGATGGGCCGCATCCGCAACGCGCCGATGCCGTTCTTCGCCCGTCCGATCGCGCGCAGCATTGCCGACAAGGCCGAACGTGGCTTCATCGGCCCACAGCGGCGCCTGCACCTGGACTGGATGGAGCGCCGCCTGGCCGAAAGCCAGTGGTTCGCGGGTGAGCGGTTCAGCGCAGCCGACATCCAGATGAGCTTCCCGATCCAGGCTGCGGCCGCACGGGGTGGTGGCCTCGACGACAAGCCGGCACTGCGTGGCTTCCTCAAGCGTATCGGTGAGCGTCCAGCGTACCAGCGTGCCGAGGCCCACGGCGGTCACCTGCAGGCGCTCAGCGGCAATTGAGGAGGGCGGCCGTCGCCCCCATCTTCAGCACCATGGATACCGACAGCCCCCGTTTCGACAACCGCCTGCTGCATACCCTGCCGGGCGATCCCGAATCCGGCCCGCGCCGGCGCGAAGTGCTGGGCGCAGCTTGGTCGCCGGTGATGCCGACCCCGGTGACGGCGCCCACGCTGTTGGCCTGGGCACCGGACGTCGCCGCCATGCTTGGTTTCGATACCGCTGAGGTCGAGAGCGAAGGCTTCGCGCAGGTGTTTGGCGGCAATGCACTGTATGCCGGCATGCAGCCATGGGCCGCCAACTACGGCGGCCATCAGTTTGGCCACTGGGCCGGCCAGCTCGGCGACGGCCGTGCGATCTCGCTGGGCGAACTGGTCGCGCCGGATGGCCGCCACTGGGAGCTGCAGCTGAAAGGTGCTGGCCCGACGCCATACTCGCGCGGCGCCGATGGGCGCGCAGTGCTGCGCTCATCCATCCGCGAATTCCTGTGCAGCGAGGCGATGCACTACCTTGGCGTGCCGACCACGCGCGCGCTGTCGCTGGTCGGCACCGGCGAAGACGTGGTGCGCGACATGTTCTACGACGGCCATCCGCGTGCCGAGCCCGGCGCGATCGTATGCCGCGTGTCGCCGTCGTTCCTGCGCTTTGGTTCCTTCGAACTGCCGGCGTCGCGCGGGGAAACCGCCATGCTGCAGCAGCTGGTTGATGCCTGCATCGCGCGTGATTTCCCCGAACTGGAAGGGCAGGGCGAGGCGCTGTATGGCGACTGGTTCGCGCAGATCGCGGTGCGTACCGCCGAGATGATCGCGCACTGGATGCGCGTCGGCTTCGTGCATGGCGTGATGAACACCGACAACCTGTCCGTTCTTGGTCTCACGCTCGACTACGGTCCCTACGGCTGGGTCGAGGATTTCGATCCGGACTGGACGCCGAACACCACCGACGCGCAGGGTCGCCGCTACCGCTTCGGCACCCAGCCGCAGGTGGCGTACTGGAACCTGAGCCGATTGGCGCAGGCACTGTCGCCGTTGTTTGCCGATGTGGCACCGCTGCAGGCTGGATTGGCTGCATACCAGTCCACCTTCGTGGCCTGCACGCGCCGCGATGCCGCAGCCAAGCTCGGCCTGGCCGCCGCCGACGATGACGACCTGCAGCTCTACCTGCGCTGGCAGCAGCTGATGCAGGACGGCAGCATGGACATGACGCTGGCCTGGCGTGCGCTGATGCAGATCGATCCGGCGGCACCGGATGCGGCGCTGCTGGATGCGGTGTACTACGACGAGGCGCGCCAGCAGGCGGTGCAGGCGCCGTTGCAGCAGTGGCTGCAGGACTATGCGGCGCGGTTGCAGGCCGATCCGCTGCCGGCCAGCGAGCGCCTGGCGAAGATGACAGCGGCCAACCCGCTGTACGTGCTGCGCAACTGGCTGGCCCAGGAAGCCATCGATCGCGCGGAGCAGGGCGACCTCGGCGGTGTTCATGCGTTGCAGGACGTACTGCGCGATCCATACACCGAGCGTGCCGGCCTGGAACACTTTGCCGGCAAGCGCCCGGCGTGGGCAGACAATCGCGCCGGCTGCTCGATGCTGTCCTGCAGTTCCTGAGGGTAGGTTTCGGCAGGGCTGCGCCCTGCACCCGCAGAGGCAAGGGCCGAATCCAAAGCCAAAGCCAAAGCCAAAGCCAAAGCGGCTCTGGATTGTTGATGATCTGGCGGGGC
>NZ_JAOCCT010000012.1:0-126935 GCF_029840555.1 Stenotrophomonas sp. GD03877
ATGCGGCGAAAAATGTAACCACAAAGAGCCCGCTTAGGCGGGTTTCTTTTTGCGAGTGACAATGAAAGTGCGGATCTTCAATCGGCGCCTTGGAAATGGAAACAAGGCCAAGTCCTGTTACCAGACGGTGTGCGTGCTGACCCAACCAGACGCTTGATTGTGTGTGCTAGAACCAAACGGCGTCACCAGACTGCTGGATGAACGAACCCATTGAGCGGACCAGACGACACGTGCCGGCCGACCGAGCTGACGGCGCCCAGGTATAGCGCAAGCAACCAGACGGACAGCTAAGAGCCGCAGGCGAGGGCAGGGAGTGCCCCGCCCACCTCAAACAGATGGCTGACACACAGCCAGGCGCGCAGCGGGCGATACGAGCTGCAGGCACAAGCGGTGGTGCCGCACTGCAAACATCCAGAGAAACAGCACGAGACGGCCAGGGCGGGGCACTGACTGGCGAACGAGCGCGCCAGTGGGCAAAGCGCAGAACAAAAAGTCCGAGCGCCCGCAAAGAGCAACAGAGGGACAGCCAGAGCAAGGCAGAAGCGAAAAGCCAGAGCAAAAAACAAAAAAGCGCAAAGCAAAAACAAAAGCTCGCGGTGGCCGAAAGTCTACAGCCGTCTGTTTGGGACTGTACAGAACGTATGCACATGTCGCACCTATGGTGTTCTAACGGCGTGTAGCTAAAAACCAACAAAGGGCCATTGGAAAGCCTTTAACGCCAATGCTTTCCGGATGTACACGCCCGTGTATTTTTGCGCTGCAAATTAAATGCCAAAAACCCAGTAATACCAACGTTTTTGGGTGTGAGCTTGACAATATCCGATTTTTTGTTTGAGTAACGGAAACAAAAGGGAGGAAAAATGAAAACAATTAACAAGCACATCAAAATTTCAGAGCGGCAATTGCAGCGGGTTGAACAACAAATGGCCCAAAACGGTATGACATTTACCGACTGGGTGCGCAATGCAATCGAGGTCAAGCTCGGTCGCGTTGAAACAGTGGCCGCAATCGAGGAAGCAAAATCCGATTTGCTCCGCACCCAAGAGGATCTGCGTAAGGAGGTGGCAAATCTCAGATTGAACCTGATGGCGGATCAAAAAACGTTTGTTGAAGCCGTGCGGAGCATCAATGACGCAATGTCCGAACGGCATATCGAAATTTGCAAGCAACACATTGGTGGATTGAACACATTGGCGAGCCGACTCATTGAGGGTGGTGGTTTGCAAATAAATAATGGCCAAGGAAATCGGCAGCAGACATCTACGAGAAATTCCGGTGGTGTGTCGTTCCCGACGGACAACTCGTAAGAAAAATATCTTGGATGCAATGTCACGGGGAACATTGCACAAGATCCCAACAACTTCCCCAGGTGCAAATTATTCATCAACAAAAAAATAGGAGATACAAATGAAGCAAATGATTTTAACGACAGCAGTAATGGTTGCATTGGTGACCGGATCGATCGGCGCACACGCCCAGGCTCCGGCCGAAGATCAAGCGCGAACACAAAAGGCCGGAAAGATCGGTTGCGTGGTTGGCGGAATTTTGGGTGGTGTTGTTGGCGCGAAGATTTTGAAAGACGACAAAGCCGCAGGAGCCATTGGTGGCGGAGCGCTGGGATGCGCGGGCGGTAACTTCTTTGGGAAGAAGTGGAGCAAGGCAAAACAACTCAAAGAGTTCCAAGAGGCAAGCGCTTACGCGCAACAAGCCGGCTTAAAAGCATCGGTCGATGAGCGCGACGGTGTGGACGACAAGGGCAAGCCCACAAAAGAACTGGGCGCAATGGTGATTGCGTACGACCCCAAAGATATGTCGCCGGTTTCTGAAAAGACGGCAACGGTGTTCGACAAGGTGGCTGCGATCAGTTCGCAATCCAAAAACCAATTGACGTTTGAATTTTCCGGGAAGGCCGGTTGCGAACTTCCATTGGCCGAACTGGGCAAGCGCGGTGCGTTCAACGGAGCCGGAGTGCAACACGCAGTGAAAGTGAGTTGCGGCCAGGGCGACAACAAGTTCGTCATCACCCCACTGCCCGAGATTGCTCAGCGGTAAACAAAGCAGGAGGCGAGGGCGTCAATTCGGCGCCCTCTTCTTCAAGACCATCGTGAGATTGAAAGGAGAAAATATGACAGAAGAACACAAATCTAAAATTGACCCGCGCGCATTGCAAATGCAAATGGCTGACGACGATGATGATTTATTAAACGACAAGTCCAGCCAAGAATTGGACCGTGCCGTGGATAAGACCATCGAGACGGCACACATGATGAAGGACGGTGCAAAAAAAGTGGGCGCCGGAATTTGGTCGGGACTGAAAAGCGGTGTGTCCGCCGCAACAAAGAAGAAAGAAGATCGATCTCCCGCGCCCGTGGAGAGCGTTGCGGATGTCCAGGCACAGCCTGTGGTAAGCAATCCGGAACCTGCGGTCGCTGTTTCAGAACAGCAGCCGGTTGAACCGGAGCATGTGGTTCAAGAGGTGGAGCAAGGCCCGGTGGTTGGGGACGAAGTAAAACCAAAAGTGACTCCCACACAGGTCAACCCAACACCTCACGCCCAGGACATCGAGCTAGCCGATCGAGCCCAAGTTGCATCACGGCCAAAACGAAAACTGATCGTGATTGCAGTCGTTGCTTGCATCGTTGCAGCCGGATCGTTTGCCGCGTATTTCCACTTAAATGGATCCAGTGAAGCTCCATCGGCAGCAGTTGCGCCGGTCAAAAAAAACTTGCCAGTGATAAAGGAATTCAAAACACCACGCGGTGCTGTGTTGGGTGAGCGTGTGACAGCCATTTTCGGAAAAAGCTGGACCGATGGTGAAACCACATTTGAGATATCACGCAAGGGTGTTGTGACCTTGACCAGCCGTACGGTTGATGTGCGCGAGGAATACACGTTGGAACCGTCAGCGGATTACACCCCAACTCAGGTCAATCCGAAGATTTTGATCGTGACACCAGAAGGCTACATAAAAACAACCGTTCACTACAAATCCGCAACGGAAAAATCGCCGCACAGCATTAGCCTCACTCCACGTGAAAATGTTCTTGTGGTTTTGCGGGACAAAGAGTTGTTCGACGCGGAGCAAGCGCAAGCGTTGGAAAAAGAAAAAGCGGCACAAGCGGAAGCTGAAGCTCAGAAGCGCGCGAAAGAACAACTGCCATTGGACGCAGATCATCAAGGCGAACTCAAACCCGTTGCAAGCAATTCACCTCTTGCCCAACTCAAACCGGCGCCTGAGCCTGCAACTCAACCAAAAACTGAGCCCGAGCAGAAAACTGTCATCGTTAAACAGCCCTCCAAAGAGTCGGTGGCACCCAAGGCAACTGCAACTGCACCGAAGCCGGTGGAGAAGCGTAAGGCAAAAAATGATGATGCGAAAGTAAAGGATAAAAAAGACGACTGGCAGGACAAGGCCAATTCGGATCTGGATGCATGGGCCAAAAAACTTTAACTATTGACTCTTGACAATATTGGCTTCCGTGCTTGAGTAACAATCACTCATATATATAAGGAGTAAAAATGCTTCATAAAATTTACGATCAATACAAAACGAAGTTTGGCCTGTCATTGGGAAGTTGGCTGTACGATTTTTACGGGCGAACACTAATCCGGACACCGTTGGATAAGTTTTCAAAGATGAACCCACACTTGCAGCGGGAGTATTACTACAACACAGGCGATCGCGGAAGCACGTCCGACATTTCCGAGTCCGAAAGCAACTGGCGCGATCAAAGTTTGCTGTTGGCTCAAATTCGGGATGAAGAGGCACCACGTGTGTCGCGCGGGGTGTTCATGACTTCGCTTGCCATAATTTCATTTTTGGGCTTCATATTTTGGTTAATCATTAAAATCTAAAGGAGGTGGTATGGGTTTAAACATTTTCACAATTCCAGATTTTCTGGACAAGTTGAGCGGGAAAATCAAGAACAAAGGGCCGGTCCTTACGAGCGAACAAAAAACTGTGCGTAATGCCAACAAGCGTTTCTTGCGCTTAATTGGACGTGGTGATCGCTATGTTCTCAACGGTGAACTGCCGAACGTTCGCAGCAGCGACGTTGAGAAAGTATTAAAGATGGGCGCACAACGCCGGGATGATGGAACCTTGTACGTTCCCGAAGGCATTGATTTGGAGCCGTTCCGGATGTACTCGCCCATGATCGCCGAAGACCTGGACGACGAGCATTCCAGCTACAAAGTAACGGCCGATGGATTGCCCTGGGAAAACTTTGTAACCACCAATGACCTGACTCAAGGCGCGGACTCCACAGCGACATCAATTGTGTACGGCATGATCCCCGTGTTGGCCGCCCTCACAATTGTGCTTGCAGCCCTGCCCAGCTTTTGGGCATTACTGGCGGTGATCCCAGCGGCGCTTGTCGTTCCTCATATCGTCGCCTTGCACCAAGGGGAGGACGTGAATGAAGCCATCAAGATGGGGTTCATTGGCTTTATCGCACCAGTCTTGTTCTCGCTGTACGCCATCTTTGTTGTCAAGACAGGTGTGGGCGTTGCGGCACTGGATCAAGCGTCGGGCAACGGCGGGTATTCCATGTCCATATTGCAGACGCTAACCAACTTTTCAGCGAGCCCGTTTGGGATCCTGTTGAAAATTGGTGGGGCTATCGCCTTTTTCCTTTCCACAGTTTGGGGCGTGTTTATTTTTGGCACGATCGTCAACTGGGGTGATGACTCAAATTTGGGTGGTGCGGTACAAGGCGGTAAGGCATGGGCATGGGGTTGGGCGAAGCTTTGCACTGGATTTGGCATTGTCATGTGCTTGCCGCCCGTCATGGCACCTTGGGTGATCTTGTTGTTCGCGTCTGCGTACGCCATGCGCTACACAGAATTGAATTTCCGTGCACGTGGTTGGGCACTGGATCAACAAAACAAGGTGGTTGGTGGGGTGATGCAAGACCACTCTTTCAAAACCACGAGAGAAGACCGCCACATGCAAGCGGTCAACGTAGAGAAGGACAAGTCACCAACAATCGTGATTGCCATTTCCAGTGGCTACTTGGCGTCCAAGCGCTACGATTTCAGTCCCGATCCCGGTAAGAAAATGGTTGTGTCGATCAATGACCTGTGCACACATATGCTGTGCTTGGGCCGTACCGGTATTGGTAAAACAACCAACTTCGCACGTTTGGTGGCACTGCAAATTGCCTTGTGCAGCATGGAAGGATATCGCGTTGGTTTGTTTGTCCTGTGTGGTAAGGGGACATTGCCAGGCGAACTGTCAAACGTTCTTGAGTGGAACATCAAGCCGGGTATGGCCGTTGGTTTGATTGAAGGATTAAGCGCCAAGGAACTAGCCAAAGCCATCAACTCCATGGTTGCCAGTTCCGACGATAAGAACAAAATCTGGTCGCAGGGTGCCGACAACCACGTTCTCAATGCGTGCATCATCTTTGAAGCGTTGTGTCAGCACGAAGAAAGTGTTTACAAAAAAGCTGTCCAAGAGTTGACCAAGATCGACATGATGATCCCCAACTTGGAATTCAACGTCAAACAGTTGAACAGCAATCCGGCAACCAAAGGTTCCGAAAACCACATCAACGCCGTCAAAGAATTGCAAAAAACACGCGACCGTCTTGCGTTCTATAAAACCGAAGTGCAGCGTCCGCGCAAATGGCGCTGGTGCTTCGATGATGCTGTCGCGGTGTTGGATCTGTTGGATAACATCGTGGTCACCCAGGGCAACGCTCAGGGAGCGATGGGTCCAGAGCTTCAAAAATGGTTCAACTTCCTAGGCGTGAATGTTGTTGGCGTGGACCGCTCGCCAATTGCCATCCACCCGGAACTCACACGCCAAGGATCAGCGCTGCAAAAAGCCGTGACCTATGTGGCCAACACATGGGTGGGCATGCCCTATGAGCAACGCCAGTCGTTCCGCTTGAACGTCAACCAACGCATCAACCCACTGATCCAATCCACTGGACTTGTGGACGAGAACGGAACCCCATGGACCGCCTTGACCACGGGTGTGGACATCACCGCAGTCATGCGTGGTGCGCGCATCGGTATCGATCTGCCCGAGTCATTGCACGAGGACGCCGGCACCGCAGTCCAAATTCTGTTGAAGCAACGTGTGTACGCCAAACTCAAGCAGCGGGTGAAGGTTGCTGATTGGCGCAAGGAGATGCCCGAGGAAACAGTGTTCATCCAAATTATCGATGAATGCCAACTGTTGGTCAGCCAGCAGGAAATCAAGTTGCTCCCCATCGCCCGTTCGTTCGGCATGGGTGCTGTGTATCTGACTCAAAACGTCGAAGGCTTGATGTCGTGCTTTGAGACTGAGGCAGGCATGGAAGGCTTCTTGGATCAATTCCAATCAATTACGTGTTCGCAGGCTTCGGAAGCAACGTATGAGTTTGTGATGCGCAAGGTTGGACATGGAACATTGATCCAATACAACCCCTCTGGACGCGGTTTGGACTTCAAAGCCAGTACGTCCACTTACAAACGTTCGACTCTCAATGTTGACGATCACCCACAGCGCGCATTCATGCGGAAATTGAAGCGTTGGGGCTTTGCCAAAGTGGTGTCGCAAGACATGTTCCGCAACGACATTGGACACCGCTGGGATCAAAAATGGAGCGCTCTGCGTGGCACGAATGTCCAGGAAGGTTCGTCGTCCATCCGCTCGGCCATGATGGTTCACGGTTCAGGCGCAATGCAAGACGGTCCCATTGTCACGTTGGTGGAAATGGGACGCGAGTTGAACACCAGTGGCGGTGCGCGTGCGCTGGTTTACCTCAACCGTGGAAACGTCCGCCGTGTTGATTTTGCCAAAACCATTCCCGTCACACCCGGCAAGGTCGATGAGTACATGCGCGAGTTCAAAGAGGATCAACTTGAGCAAGAACTGTTTGAAACCGAAGCTGCTTAATACAACCAATAAAGGAGACTACTAATGAACAAAGACATACAGGATCAAAAAACATACAACGACTCGATGTTCAGCACCGATCTGAACAGCATCTTTGCTGCCCCCGATGACACATACCGTGAGGGCAAGCAGCAAGCTGCAGAACAAGGAGACACCCAGGCGCAAGCCTGGGTGGAGCAAGATCAGAAGGTGGACACTCTTGAGCGGCGTATTGGGCAGTACGACAGTGAGATTGAGCGTCGGAAGGATCCAACCCATGTGCTGCGCTTGGAAGAGGACTATCAGAGAGTTTTGCAAGCCCGCACCGAGTTTTTGGAAAACAACCCCAAGCCAATGACGTTTGGAAAAGACCAATGGCAAGAGCGGTTCAACGTCTACGAAGACAAGATCGCTGAGAGCCGTCAAGCCATGGCCGAATGGGAAGAAAAGTCTTCCCCCGAAGTGCTGGGTGAATTGACCGCGCGGCGCAACGCTAAGTTTGAAGAAATGTTGGAGGCCACCGGCCAACGCCAAAAGCTCGGAGAATTGCCCTCAGAACAGTTGATGCACGCCCAAGCGCAGGCGGATGCGTACGATCTTCAACAGGACAGCAATTCGTTTTCGTTTTCTCAACGCATCGCCCAGCGTCGCGCAAAGCAAGATGAACAAGGAGAGGGAAGCCAGTCGCAATCCGGACAGCGCGTAGGTGGCATGGCCTGGGCGGCGGAGACATTGGCAAAACCAAGCGATGAAGAAAAAATGCTTGCCGATGTCCAACACCGCTTTGTCATTGAAAACAACCGTTGGCCCAAGGAGAAAGAAGTCGATGCACTGCTTGCTAAGCAAAGTCAGAAATCCGAAGGGCAGGTGCAAGTTCAAGAACAAGTACAGGTTCAAGAGCAAACTCAGCGGTTCAGTCAAAAAATGTGATCGTTTCAAGAAGAAGGCCGGAGCAATCCGGCCTTTTTTTGCGTCCAGTTCAATAAAAGGTATTGACAATGTTTGATGTTCCTCTTCAATAAATACAGTCGTATTGAAAAAGGGGAATTTATGCATCAATGGATTTTACGTTTCGTCTTTCTGTCACTTATGTCTTTGATAGTTAGTCCGTGCTTTGCGCACGTTGAAAAACCAATCACGTCCTATCCGTTGCAATCGTCTGTCAGCGTATCGCCGGTTAAAAACGCCAACGAAACTCAGTGGTGGAATTTCTTCAAGAAAAAACGCAACGAGAAGATGTGGAAAGGCGTGCACCCGGACATGCGCACAAAACTTGAGGCGGTGTATGACGTGATGGCCCAACGTGGGTTTGACATGCGGCCGATGGAGGGGATGCGCAGCGAGGCCCGTCAAGCGGCGCTGCTGGCAAGCAATTCGGGTGTCACGGGCGTTGGAGCGGGAATGAGTTGCCACAACCACGGCTATGCGATGGACAGTGTGTTGCATGTGGACGGCAAGCCCACGTGGGACATGAACGATCCACATGTGCGGGAAGGCTATATGTTGTTTGGCGAAATGGTTCAGGCAGTCGGTTTGGACTGGGGTGGAGCCTGGGCGTCCCTGAAAGACTATCCGCATGTGGAGATGAAGTCCCAATGCCGTGTGGCGATCCAAGCCAAACGCAGTGGACAAAAGGCTCCTGCAATGATCGCCGATGCATCACAGGTCTCTCCCGCCATCTTGTTGTCGGCTTTTGCCTATCAGCCTATGGGGGAAATTTGTCCATTCGACAGCCCGTGCGAAGAGCAAATATATCTTTCTGTGCAAATATGCCCCAGTCCTGAAGCGCAAACATGGGTCATGTACCAGCCCATGTATCCTCTAAAATTCAGTTGGACTTGACGGAACGAAAAGCCCCTTTATGTTGAAAAGCAAAAGGGGCTTTTTATGGAGCAAATTTATGAGGCATTTGGGCGCGTGGGCAAGCACGTGCCACCACACACACTGGTTCGGCGTTGGGACACGGCACTGTTGCTTGCAATTGGCGTCTTTTGCCTTGTCTATGGTCTTCTGATATTCGGAGTGCGGATGTGGGAACCATCAACCGCCGTGCCCTACAGCTTGCATCTGAAATTGGGTGTGGTGGTCAGCATGAACTACGCGACACTGGGATTGATGATCGGTGGCGCACGAGACGCCATCGAAAGCCTCCAACTCACTGGTTCGCCTTACGCGACAATTTGGAGCTTTGTTATCTCTGTTGCCTGCGCCATTGGTGCACTGAAATACGGATTGATCCCACGGCGGAACATGTATGTTTTGGATGGGCCGCAGGTGCGCAAAGGGAAAGACGCAATCAAAATGGCGCGGCAGATCACGAAGGCGGAAGTGGGCAAGGACACAATGCCCTTGCTCTTGCACCCTGAGTTGCGACTGTCCCAGGAGCGCTGGAACCGGCATCTGCTGTTGTACGGCTCGGTTGGGTCGGGGAAGACACAGATCCTTTTGCCTCTCATTCGGCAAGTCATCCGTAAGAAGAAGAAATTGTTCTTGTACGACGTAAAGGGTGACTTCACGAGCTACGGTGATTTCAGCGCCGGAACTTACACAGACCCCGCATCTCGCTGGAAGCGCGTGAAGGCCAAAACCATCAACGTAGTGTACCCACGCCCTATCGTTCTAAGCCCGTACGACAAGCAAGGATACGTGTGGGATGTGGCGTGCGATATCCACACAAGCATCCAAGTGGAAGAGTTCGCTCGCTGCATGATCCCGGAGAAGCCTGGGGACAACAATCCATTTTTCACCAACACAGCCCGCATGATCTTTGTCGGATCCGTCCGTACATTGATTGCCAACAAGCCAAAATTGTGGAATTGGACGGACTTGAATGAGCAGTTGAACAAAACCGCCGAACAGATGCAGCCAGATATTCTGGCGAACTACAAAAAGGCATTTCCACTCATTGAGAACCCCGACTCGCAAACGACATCGAACATCATGTCCACCATCATGTCGAACATGCAAGCCGTTGAGTATTTCGCAAAGGCGTGGCCTGTAGTCGGCAAGCGCCGTTTCTCAATCACTGAGTGGGCTTCGGACGACTACAAAGGGCGCAAGGGCGTCATTGTCCAGGGCGGCGGAATGGAGCTTCTGACCAGTGCTTACATTTCCTCCCTCATCAATATTTTGGTGGGTGAGGTGATTTCCCCCAAGATGAAAGAAGACAAGAACCGTGGGATGTACATCATCTTGGACGAGCTAACATCGGCGGGGCGGTTGAACATCATGCCGTTGATCGACAAAGGACGGTCCAAGGGCGTCACTTTGATTGCCGGCATCCAAGAGCTTGGTCAGTTGTCGAAAGTGTACTCACCGGAAGAGGCAAAGATCCTGCCCACCATCGTCGGTACACACGTGATTTGTCAGCTGCAGATGTCAGAGACACGCAAACACGTGGCCGAAATGTTTGGAACCAATGTCACCGCGACCTTGGCCCACGACGAGAACGCCAACGTGCATCAAGACGGCCGTCAGGTTGTCTTTGAACACCAATTGACAAACGAGCTGGGTCCACGCCGGGGCAAGAAGGGATCGTTTGAGGTGCGGGCAATCGTTGCAACGGCCGGTTATGACCCCTTGTTGTTGTCGTTCCCCGGCCAATCGTTGGAGGTGCAACGACCTGGGCAAGTGCCAGCGCGTTGGATGACAGAAGCTGCGGCAATAGCCAAACCAGCAGAAGCCGTTATCCAGTCCCCCAGTGAGTCAAACGCAGGAACCCACCGACAGCCTCAAATTCTCTCCCAGCAAGAGGTCATGGATCTGTTTCGCTAGAAACCAGCTTGACATTGGCCGGTTCTTTGTTTGAGTGGATGTCACATTCATTTTTTCAGGGGGCCGCATGACCTATTTTAACGAGCGCTTTAAAAGCGCAATCATCGACAACGACAGTGGCACTGTCTTGGATTGTATTGCTGAGCATGGCGCCAACGTCGCCGATGAAAACGGCATCACCCCGCTGCACTTCGCCGTTCTCGGCCACCGGGTCGAAATCACTGCGTTGCTGTTGGACAACGGCGCCAACGTGGAAGCGGCCGACATGCATGGTCAGCGCCCCTTTGATCTGCGCAAGCCTGTGGTCAACAGCCGCGAACAACACCGGCTCACGGCACACCAAGCCGCAAGCATGGGCAACCTTGAGCAAACGCGCGCGTTCATCGCCCTGGGCGGTGACCTGCACCAGTTGGATCACGCCAACACCACTGTTCTACAACACGCGGCACGCAACGGCCACGCGGACGTTGTGCAAGAACTGATTGCGGCCGGCGCCGACATCAACCACACACATCGCTCCACCACGCCAGCGGTGCACTTGGCCGCTCAAAGCGGATCGGTAGACACCCTTTCAGTCTTGCTCAACAGCGGTGCGGATCCCACCGTTGTGGATCCTTTGCACCGGACGGCCATACACACGGCGGCAAGCAGCGGCAGTGTGGAGTGTCTTGCCTTATTGATCGATCGATGTGACCCCAACGCTTTAAACATTTTGAAAGAGACAGCGTTGGACATCGCGCAAGCGGGTGGGCATGAAGACGCAAGCCGTTGGTTGGTGGAACAGGGTGGTAAAAACGCTCCGCAAATCAAATTGCAAGATTTGGGCGTTGTAGAGGCAGAAGACTACCAGCGCCGATTGCTGGCGGCGGCGTCCACACAGTACGAAGTGGGGCGCGGCGACACACCTCCCCGCATGCGCTTTCAACGCATGTAATCCCTTGACAAAACCGTGTTCTTTGTTTGGATGAAGTCATTCATTCAAACGGGGGTGCCCGTGATCCAACGACAACTATTGCAACACAGATCAAGCAATCCAAAAGGCGATGATGTCATCGACTATTTGTTGGCGGTTCCCGATATCGAACTGCAACAGAAGACTCAAAAACAAGACGGTCAAGCCACTGACTATTATTTGGACGGCACGCCGGATCTTGAGAGCGCAACATCCACCTATGTCACGTCCCACTGGGGTGGCAAGCTTGCCGGTGAGTTGGGGTTGCTCGGAAAGCCGGTCAACAAAGAGGACATGATGGCGCTGTTCGACGGCTTCTCACCAACAGGTAAGGAACTGTGTCAGAACGCAGGCGCCAGACCCACTGCCGAAGTGAAGATCGACAAGCGTACCGGCAAGCCTCGCTTGGACAAGGATGGCAATGTGATGATGGTGGACAAAGGCGGACGACGCGCGGGCTACGACCTTACGCACTCCCCACCAAAGTCTGTTTCGCTCTTGCATGCCCTGGGCGATGACGACACAAAGCTCATTGTGATGGAAGCTCAACGTGTAGCTGTGGAGGCGTCCATGAGCAAGATGTTTGAGGCGTTCACCCAGTGTCGGCGCAGCAAAGGCGGGAAGGACGTGATTGACGTTGACGGCTTGGCGTACTCAATGCACATGCAGTTCGGAAGCCGCGAGTTGGAACCTCACTTGCACACCCACGTTTTGGTCTACAACGTGTGCAAGGGTTCGGACGGCAAGCACAGCACTTTTGACGCATCTGAGATTTTTCGTTTCCGCCACGCAGCCGATATGGTGTACCAGAATGTTCTTGCGACAGAACTGTCCAAGGCGGGATTCAAAATTGTACAGAGCGAAGAGGTTGATGCTCACGGACAGAAAACAGGCGCGCGGTCGTGGGAGGTTGCAGGCTTACACGACAGAGAACTCATCAACGAATTTTCGTCGCGCCATCTGGAAATCATGGAAGAGCGCTCCAAGGGCACGGCCGACGCCGCAGCCTGGGCGAAGACGCGCAAGCACAAAGACGAGCCGTCTTATCCCGAACTGATGGACCACTTCTCCAAGCTCATCGAGAACGTCAGCCAAAAATTTAAAATACCCACCATTGCGGAACTTAAGGAACAGCAGGATGTGCGTTGCCCCGCGCGGACGCGTGAGGAACTGCTTGAACTGCTGCACGAGAACGACGCGGCGTTCGACTACCCAACACTGCTGCGTCAGATTGGCACAGAAAACTTGGGCTTTGTCACCGCAAGCGAACTGTTTGCCCTGGCCGATGCAGCCGTGTCCGACACCAGCGACTTGATGGAAATCAACCCTGTGGCGCTGCACGACGACGACAAAGGAATGACCTTGGCCCGACGCCACACTGAGTCGCGCTACGCGGCGCGATGGATGGTGGAGTGCGAGTTGGATTTGGTCACCATGTCCAACGCCCGCAAAGGGGAGGAATGGTGGAAGGTGGGTAAGGAACTGTCCACACCGATCATTGAAGCTTTGGAACTGAAAAAGGGCTTCAAGTTGTCCAAGGAGCAGCGTACAGCGGTCGATCACATCGTCAGTGACACGGCCGGCGTGTGTGTGGCGTCGGGCTTTGCAGGTACGGGGAAAACAACCGTGTCGGACTTCTACTCCGAAGTGTACCGCGCACAAGGCAAACGCATGCTGGGTTGTGCCGTATCCAACCAAGCGGCCAAAAAGCTGCAGGAAGAAAGCCGCATGGAATGCCGATCGGTGACCAAAATCCTTGCCGACTTATCGCGCAACCGCCTTGTGTTGACCGGCAATGATGTTGTGGTGTTGGACGAAGCTGGCATGATCGACGTGCCACAGATCCGTGCGTTGTCCGCGCACTGCAAAAACGCAGGCGCAAAGCTCATTTTGCAGGGCGACGAAGAGCAGTTGAAGCCAGTGGGCGCAGGGCAGGGCATGGCGTTGATGAGCGATGTACTGGGCGAAAGCACCATCACTGAAATTCGGCGGCAGAAGGATCAACGGATGCGCGACATCGTAAAGATGTTCTACGGTTACGACGAGAATGGGTTGCCGGTGAAGCAACGCTCACCCAAGTCCCGCAACGAAGTGTTGGAGCAGTCGTCCGCCATTTGGAGCGCGTTGGAAGCCGCAGGATGCATTGACGAGTACAACACCCACGCCGAGGCGGTTGACTCGCTGGTGTCCGACTACTTTGCTTCACATGCAACCACTGACGAACGCTTAGTCCTGGCGCACTCCAATGCAGATCTTAAAACGCTCAATCAAGCCATTCGTAAGGGCTATCAAGAGCGCGGTGAGGTTGCAAAAGAAGAGGTGCATATCCGTGCCATGGGCAAAAAGTTCTTTGAGGACATGTCGTTGTCCGTTGGTGATCGGATCCGCTTCACCACCGCCGACAGCGTGATGAATGTCGTCAACGGAACCGAGGCAAAAATCACATCGATCGTGCCCAACCGCAAGCGTGGCGGATTTGACGTAACGGTGGACATCGATGAGGGGTTGGAGCGTCGCAAACTCAAATTCAACACCGAAGAGTGGAACGCCATTCAGCACAACTATGCGCGCACGGTGCATGGAGCCCAAGGTCAAGGCAAGACAGATGTGTTCTTGCTGGGCAACGCGGGCATGACCGACAGCAGCAGTTTGATGGTTGCAATCTCACGAGTGACCAAAGGGAAATTCACGTTGTACACAACCACCCACGAAGCCGAAACACTACGCCAACGCGCGGCTCTTGATCGCAACAAGGAGAACACCCTGCACGTTGGTGTGCGTGGCGAAGAGGGCGCGGAGATTGCCAAGATGTTTGATAAATTCAAATTTCAAAAGCCAGAAGTTGGCGCAGGTGTGAAAAAGCGTGGAAATGAGACGCGGCAAAAACAAGCTAAATTGAACGCTGAAAGCAAACAAATTGAGGATTGGGTGGGTCAACACATATCGGAAATTCAACAGGCGATGGACCGTGCGTTGACCCCCAATACTCAGCGTGATAGCTTCAATAGACAGACCTTATGAGCTTAACGGCCATGGTGTATGTCCTTGCCATCATTTTGCTGGTCGCCGCGTGCTGTGTCGCGTGGCGATTGACTCGCCCACGTCCAGCGTTTGGTTCAGAAGAGGAACAAGAGCGCTTACGGGACGCCAACGAGCGCGGGTATTACTGAATAAAAATGGCCCCTTGGGGCCATTTTTTATTGGAACAGCGCCACCATTCCGGCAGCGGCACCGAACCCCAAGACCCATTTGAGCCATCCCCACATCCCGCGCTTTTGCCCAGGCCAGACGCACTGTTTGGCGATGGACCGGCGCAGGAGTGTCATGCGCAGTGCGGTGTTCACCCGGATGTTTGGTGGCTTGCCGTAGATGCGCCAACCGGCCCGTTGCGCTGCAAACCGCCACGCGTACTCATGGTTCTCGGCTTCTGCTTTGGTGCCGGTCATGGTCGCCAGTTGGATGAAGGTGAAGCACTGACCTTGCCAGCCACCCGCGTGGCTTCTGTGCTGGCCTTCGCGCCTGCGTAGGTCTGTGGTTTGACCCACATAGCAGCACCCGTTGTCGAACAACAGCGCGTAGATGTGGCGGGGGCGGGCTTGGTATTTTTCAGAGCGGCCAAACCGTGCCGCTCCATCACCACTCAAACGCCCCCTTTATTAGCAAGTCGGATCCCGTTGTTGGAAAGCAACGAAAGATCCATCGTCCACTTTTGATTGTTCGATGAGCGTTGGGTCCAAAGCCCAAATGCTTCGATGATGTGCTGGTCCAGAAAGTCATCATCACAACCGTTGGTTGCCTTGAAGTGGTGGCGAACTTCTGTCTCCAAACCGGTCAGCTTTGAGTAACCGTAGTTCGTGGCTCTTACACACATCTGGCACGCGCTCACAAGGCGCTTGAGCGTTTGCACGTTCCCTGTGTCGCTGTACTCCCACCGCGCAATCACATCCAAGTATTCCTCGCGCTTGGGATCCTCTTTGGCGCCGCACAACTCGCACGTGTGGTTGCTTCTTTGGCGCAGCCCCGCCGACAGACGTTTCCAGTCCGAGGGGTCCAAACAGGCTTTCACCGAGCGCATCCAGCAGCTCATGGGCACCATTGTGATGTGCAGATGGTTCCCGCCAAACGTGCGGTCTTCACCAATCAGTGTGGTGATGGGGTTGGGATTGGTGATGGGGTCAAAGTGCAGCCGCATCTGTTCGATGCATTCCACTGTGTCGGCGTACCAATACTTGGTGTCGCCATCGAAGCGTGCGCCCAGTTCACGGGCTTTGTCTTTGTCGCTGTAAGGGACGAGGAAGTATTGAGCCATCATTCCCCCTTTGCATGGCTTGCAACGCCATACACCCGCTGGTTGGGTCCAGACCACACCCAGGAGAATAGGATGGACGGAGAGTCGTATCGCACGACATCGCCCACGAAGTTTTGGCGGTGTGTCTGTCCCAACTGGACTCGACCGGTGAACGATGTTGCCGCGTGCGATACGGTGTACTGGCCGTCCGACCGCACATTATTGAAGTGGTAGCGTCCCTTGCTATTTGTTCGTCGTTCTATCAGGCGGTTCGTTTCGTGGTGGTAGGCCCGCACCACTTCGCCCGCCATGGGCTTGCCCTGCCCATCCACAACAACCCCTGTGATATCTGACGCAAGAACGTGTGCTGCTTGTGCAGAAGCTGCAGACACCATGAGTGCCAGCGTAAGAATTATTTTTTTCATCATATGAAACCTCCTTTAATGCTGTAGAAAAAAGGGGGCGCTTGCCGGCGCCCCCATTTGGTACTGCCGAGTTGTAGGTGTTGCGAGATATCAGTCGAAGGTGATTGAAGCCCCGAAGCCGCCGCCAACACTTGTTCCACCAGATCCGCCAGTGATGCCACCCGTCACGCGAATGCGCTCAGTGACCTGTGCTGATCCTCCAAGAGCCACCGCAGCGGCTGGCCCGTAGAAGCCCACGCCCATGTTGAAAGAGACTTTTCCAACAGGCAGGTATTGACTGGACATCGCCATCTGGCTCATCGCCATGGATTGAGCGCCCAACCCGTTGATCCGCTTATCTTGTTGAGAAATGCGACGGTTGGTGTCTTCCCAGCGGTCGTTCCAACGGTTCTCCATATCCCACAACTGCCCACCGTTCACAGCGTCTGTGGATCCTTGAGCGATACGGCCAGGTGCAACGCCACTCAGGCGAGTCGACCCACCGGAGGCGCTTTGCAGTGTGACTGTGGACTTGCTTTCGTCGTCGTACTTCACTGCCAAAGGATCAGTGGCGCCGTCGATACCGTCTTTGCCAGCCAATCCAGTTTCACCGCGATCGCCCTTTTCGCCTTTCTCGCCGTCTTTTCCAGCCAATCCAGTTTCGCCACGGTCGCCTTTGTCGCCTTTATCGCCGTCTTTTCCAGGCAAGCCATCGGTGCCATCAACCCCGTCACGACCAGGGGGACCAGCGGGACCGGGTGTGGACGAACCACCGCCTGGGTTGTTCTCAACGGTGGTGAGGCGTCCATCAAGCGACACAAGAGCGTCGTGTACGTTGCTGTAGCTCGAGCCCCCAAGACTGACGCTCCAACCGTTGTAAACGCCATTGGTGAAGCCAGCAGTGCCGCCCAACGACTGGCTTACAGCAGACAACTGCCCAAGGTTCACTGCGTCGGTGCTGGCAATTCCGTTGGATACGAACAACAGACGTTTCGTGCCATTGGCGTTTCCATTACCAAACGACACCGTGTTGGCTTCACCGCACTCAGAATAATTGCCCAGCGATACGCAAGCGCCGTTGACTTGGGTGTTGTTTCCCAAACCCAAGCCGCCATCCCCAACCGCATTGCTGTAATGACCAACCAGAGTGCTGTTTGCTCCGCTTGCACTGTTGTACCTACCGGCCAGCAAATTGCCATTTGATGTTTCAGAACTGCGGTTCTCATACCCGAACAGGTAGTTGTTCGTTCCCCGCTCGTAGTTGGAGATGCCAAACACCGCCCCGCCACTTGTTGAAAGAATGAAGTTGTTGGTTCCTGCGATGAAACCGCTGTGACCTACGTTGCTAGTTCCGTAAATGAGTGCGTTGCCGAATAGGCCATTGTTTCCACCGTAAGCCATTGCGCCGTTTGCAAGAGCGTCGCTGACGTTCCGGTCGCCAGACACAAAAATATTGTTGCCGCGTAAGACATTTTCACGGCCGGTTACAAAGACCTCTGTCCCATCCAAAACGCGATTTTCTATGCCAGATGCATATAAGTTGTAACCTTGCAGGTGATTTCCATTTCCGTACGCGGTGTTGCGCGTCAGTCCATACATAACCGATGGATCGGGAACAACTGTGGACGACCAAATGCTTGTGTTGCCAAAGCCATTGAGATTGTTGCGCACCCCGTTATTGATGTTGTCATAACCAATTATGATGGTTCCGGATGCATACGTTGGGGAATCATCTGTGGATGCGTTGCCTTCACCAAGATTGATCGTTGATTGAGCTGCAGCATGTCCGCTTAAAGCCATGCCGAAGCATAGTGCTAAAAAAAAGCAGGAATGTTTATTGTGTTTCATTGGACCTCCTTATTGTTAGTGAGTGAATTCACTAATTCAGGAAATCAGACATTACAATTTTGTCAATAGCAAAGCCGCGACTACGGTTTAGGCTATAAAAAAAGCCCCCGTGATGGGGGCTTGCCGAAGAGACGTAAGGGGGTTGGACGTTCCCGGCACAATTAGAGTATCAGTCGATATAACCAAGTCAAGCTAATTGACAATATTCATTTACCTCATAACTTGAATTAAATCAATGTAATGGGGTTGTATATGAATAAATGTGTTTTGCTTGCTTTTGGGTTGTCTCTAATAGTTTCATCGGTCAGCGCGTTCGGCGAGGGAGCATTTGTCAGTCATGACGGTGAGGCGCTGCATAGCTTTGTTGAGCGTGTGTCGTTAGCTGAGCGGTCATCGAGCTGCGGGTATATATCGAAAGCGGAAAGCTCTTATCGCATTCGTCTGGTGGACTGTGCGCTGAAATACTCTGATGCGGAACTTGTTGTTTACACCGCTGGTGGCTGGTCGCGTCTGGCATTTGAGTCAGTGAGTGCGTCAATAAATATTGGGAGAAGCAATCTTGAGGGTAGAGTTCTTGGTGAATTGACTGCACGTTCTGCAATGACGATGGATCAATTTGCGGTATCGATTTCGGGTCCAATTGCGCGTTACACCAAAAACACTCAGCACGAAGTGTGCGCTCAGATTTGCAAGTCCCCACAGGGGGATTGGGGTGCAGCCGTCACAACGGTTGGTTCGCACGTGATGTGCCCCATCACCAGTGTTTGCCCCGAGGGCATGACCGCGACAGGTCAGGGGATTCATTCGCACCCAACTGGTTCGACCTACAAAATCAATGCCGCTGACAAGGCTGTGCTTCTATCGGGTCCGTTTTATCACCTGGGGGCTAAAGAAGCACGTGGACAAACAGATGTCTTTTCCGCAGAAGATTTCAAGGCTGGGCCTGGCTACATGGTCACCGACAAGGGCCGCTTGATGCATCAAGACGGCCCCAAAAAGGTTCGGGTTATAAGCATTGATAGGTGATCCAATTCGATTGACCCGCTGAGCCCTGTTGCGCCCCAATTGCGGGTGCATCGTTGTACCCCTGCATATACACCGCGTCCCATTCCGCTGGTCGGCCACTTGACCATCCCACATATGGTGAGGAACCGGCACCGGCCACAATCTGCCAACCGCTTGATGTGCAGATGGCTGCGCGGAATGTTCCGCCACATGGCCCCAGTCCACTGCAACTGATGTAGTTGGACCACGATCGCTGACCGATGTTCGATGCATTGCAGTCCTTCAATCCGTTAAGTGGTGAAGAATTCTGCCAAGCAATGCGGTATGAGCGGTTCTCGACTGTGCAGCTTGCCGCGCACGAATTCACGTGATTGCGTTGCGCTCCTGTGTCGTACCATCCACCCCATGCCCCGACGCTGGGAGACGGCGCAGTTGTCTGACCGCTTGGGCAGTTGAAGCTTATTGTCCGTTGGCGATGCTGTTGCTTCTCATACGAGTTTTGACCCGAATAACCACTTGGGCATCCAAGATCCACACGTTGCCATTGCTCATCGGTTTCGTTGTAAGGAGATGGGCATGTTGCGCAATTGCTGTTGTGATTTCGTGTGCCCGACTCGACCCATGCTCCATACGTCTCTTCTCGACCTGGTGATGTCTGGCCTGATGTGGCGTTGCATGCATAAGTTACGGTCATTGACTGATTGAACACCGCTTCCCAACTTTGATTTCCAAACGTTCCAGCAGGGCAGGATCCCGAGCGGGGTTCTGTGCGGGTCAATGTCGTGGAGGTGTCAGCTGGGCATGCGTTGCATTGCCCAACAACCGTTGACGTATTCAATTCCCACACGCCACTCCACACAGGAGCGGAGGTTGCGCTGGTGCATCGAGAGAATTGCTGTTCAACACCATTGCGTTCGCCATATGTGCGAATAGGACAGGCTACTGATGTGGCGCGCTGCATGCGTCCAGGCGCACAGCAGGTGCCCGTTGTGGTGCACGACGCGCTGCATGTGTTGGTCATCGTCTGCCACTCACCCCATTCTTTTGTTCCATCCGCTTTGCAATTGCGGTAGCGCTCACGAATGATGTTTCCGCCTTGACCGGCTGGACAGGCAGTCGTTTCCGTGCCTTTGTCCGTTGTAGGGTCAAATTCGCACGCTGTTTGGGGTGGGGCCGGATCGATGCATTTCCGAGTAACAGGCGTCCATGCTCCCCATTGATGGCTGGGACACGCGCGGGTGCGCCCTTCAACGACAAATCCAATTTGATCGCTTGGACAGTTCGATACACGCTGCTCGGTGATTGGCGTGCAGATGGATTGTGGGACTTGCGGATCAATGACGGGTATAGGCGCAGCATTGGCCGCGCATGTGTTGCTGGTGGTCACCCACGATGTCCATTGGCGACTAGGGCAGGTCGTCGCAGGGCACGTGGCATTGCGCCGTTGGGTAATGGAACCGCTGGCGTTGTCCGCGCACGCTAAAGTTTGGGTTTCGATTGTGGGCGAACACTCACAAGCAGACATGTCTGTTGCTTGAGTCGAAACATTTTTATTGGTGTAGCGGAACAGAACTTCATTGCGATCACGTGTGGCGCATTGCGTTGCCAGCAAGTCCTCACGCAATTTGGAGTATGGCTTTTGCACTTCCACACTGTTGATGCGAACAAAATCCGCTGAGCGGGCCAATGCTGTTGCCAGCTTCACACACGATCCATTTGGTACGGCTTGATAAATAAGGTCAATTGAGTCGTTGGTTCCAAAGGCCGTTCCGGGCTGAACAATTGCCGACGCGCCAATGCTTGATGGCGTGTCCAATGTGTCGTTGCGCACAATGAATTTTGAGTTGTACGTGCTTTCAAGGGTCGCCGTGGACAAGCCGGCGTACGAGGGTTGCAGTACATAGAGATCCGTCAGCGATTGAACAATTTGTCCTGCGCGCGATTGTTCTGTGCGGATCGCAGCCATTGAAGCTGATGGCTTGAACAACTTATATGTCAACGCCCCCAGTCCGACAATAAGCGCCATGACCAGGGTCAATTCAATCAAATTAAATCCTCTTTGTCTCATTGACCCTCCGTAAAATAATCTCAATTGAAATTACATTACGGGGCTTTTTACTTTTGGCAAGCTGTTGCAATTGAAACCCATCAAGCAATTGCCAATTGCAGAGTCAATTACAAAACGTCCGCATGGTCACACGAGGGATCATCGGTGTTCGCTGTGTCCACGGGGAAACGGCCGTTGAAGACTTAAGAGTGAGGCGGGGGCGTCTTAAGACAGGTTGGGACACAAGGCGGCAGAACCTGTGTCCATTGTGTGTCCATGGGGAGTTTGGCTGGACACGGCGGCGGTGAAAGCCTTACAGTGCAAGCACTTTGAGGGTATCCGCAACCACACGCGAATAGTGCTTCATCAGCGGGGTGTGGTCCTTGGACGCCTTGGCGTTGCTGGTGTTGTCTTTTGTATCAGTCACTTGGGGCGTTTCGCGTCTTGGCAGGGCGTCGGGGCGTGGCCACGCGCAGGCATGGCCGGAGAGATCGTTAGTGTAGCGACCTGGGGCGGTCGATGATCCCGACCGATGCCCAGAGACAAGGGCGGTTGCCCGCGACTGTCCGTACGCCAACGCACGCCCCCGTACACCTGCGGTTTGGTTGATTTCCACGGGGCCCCACGGTAGTGTCAGCCCCGGCGATTTCCGCCAAGCGGCCTCCATGGAAACCGGGGCGACTCATCCCGGGCGGGCGTTGATGGAAAGAACAAGCATGACTGCAGCCTGCATGGCCGCCGAACCTCGTTACACCTGGCGTACCGTCCTGCTGAGCATCCTGGTCGCCATCGTTCCGCTTGCCGGCTCCGCACCCTACACCTTGCTGAAGGCGGTGCTGCTGCTGGCCCTGCTGGTCACCGGCGTGGTTCTGATCCGCCGCCAGCCCGATGTCCGCCTGCGCTACCGCATCGCCCGGTTCATCGTGATCGTCTGCTTCCTGCGCCTGGCCTATGCCTTCTACAGCATCCTCTGGCACGGGCTGCGCTGGAACGAACTGGACCTTCCGGCACAGACACTGCTCTACCTGGGCACCGCTGCGGTGTTCGCCACTGCGCTGGACTGGCGCCTGATCTGGAAGATCTTCGCCCTGTCCACCCTGGTCTTCGGCGGGTCGTGCATCGTGCAGCACCACGTGATGGGCCTTGAACGCGCGCACGGTTTCAGTGGCGGCGAATGGACCGCCATCGAGTTCACCATGGTGACGCTGTGCATGGCGCTGTTCTCGGTCATCCGGTTGATCCAGCCCAATGTCCATCCGGCCGAACGCTGGCTGCACGGCGTGGCCATCGCCGTCGGCGTCTATGGTTCGATCCTGGCGCAGAGCCGCGGGCCGATCCTGGCGTTCATTCCCGCCATGCTGATGGTGATTGCGGTGCACGTCCGGCGCACCCGGCGCTGGCGGGGGGCACTGGCCTTCGTCGGTGCCCTGGTCATTGGCGTGGTCGGCGCCACCTCGGTGCTGAACCATGAGGTGATCCAGCGCTTCGGTGAGGTCAGTGGCGAGATCTCCGGTTTCAACCAGGAAAACGAGGTCGGCTCGGTCCGCGAGCGCATCGCCATGTGGGGTGTGGCGGTCGACGCCTTCGCCGAGCATCCCGTGGCGGGGGTGGGCCTGAACCAGTTCGGTACCTATGCACGTGAGGGCATCGCCCGCGGCGAGGTGTCCGAGTCGATCTTCCGCTACAACCACCCACACAACGAGTACCTGGAAGCGGCGGTGACCGGTGGCGTGCCGTTGCTGCTGATCATGCTGCTGGTCTTCATCCTGCCCGGCATCCATTTCGTGCGACGTCTCGGCCACGCCGACGACATCACCGCGATGATCGCCACCGCCGGACTTGCCGTGGTCATCGTCTATGCGCTTTCGGCGTTCACGGACAACGTGTTCTACCGGGCGATGCCGCATTCGTTCTATTTCTACCTGGTGCTGGGTTTCATGCTGGCGACCGCCTTGCCGGCGCGTGACCTGCGCCGGCAAGGGAGTCCCTCCTGATGGCGCATATCCATCTGCTGGCTGCCGACAACCAGCGTGGCCTGTCCCATGACATCCAGGTGATCGAGCGCTCGTTGCAGCAGCTCGGGCACACGGTGACGGTCAGCCGCCTGGACGCGGTGCGCAATGGTGGTGCCTGGAAACTCCGCGGCATGCGCCTGCGCAGGCTGCTGGCCTCGTGGCTGAGCCTGGGGCGCACGCCGGCCCGGTTCGACATCAACATCTCGCTGGAACATGTCCGGCCGGCGAGCTTCGGACTGGCCAACGTCAATCTGTTGATCCCGAATCCGGAATGGGTGTCCGCACGCAGCCTGCGGATCCTGCCGCGGTTCGATGCGTTGCTGACCAAGACCGAAGAAGCCACGCGCATCTTCAACGCGCTGGGCATGCGCGCACTGGAGGTCGGTTTCTGCAGCCGTGACCGCTACGACCCGGCGGTGCCGCGCAGGCCGCGCAGCTTCCTGCATGCGGCCGGTACCAGCCGCATGAAGGGGACGGCTGCACTCGTCAATGTCTGGAAACGGCACCCCGAATGGCCTTTGCTGACCATCCTGCGCGGCGGCCCTTCGGACGAAGATGAGGGCGGTGCCGCGAACCTGAGGATCGTCCGCGAGCGGCTGCTCGACCAGGAGGTGCAGCGCCTGCAGAACGAACATGCGTTCCACCTGTGCCTGTCGCAGACCGAAGGCTGGGGCCATTACCTGGTGGAAGCGATGAGCTGCGGGGCGGTGGTGATCACCTGCGACGGCGCGCCGATGAATCAGATGATCGACGACAGCCGAGGCATCCTGGTTGCCGCGCACGAGGGCGAGCCCTGCCATCTGTCCAGGACCTGGCATGTGGATGAGAAGGCGCTGGAACAGGCCGTCGAGCGCGCGCTGGCGATGGATGAGTCCGAGTGGACCCGGCTGGGCGCCAATGCACGCGCATGGCACCTGGCCAGCGAGGTGGCGTTCCCGCGCCGTCTGGGCGAGGCCCTGGCCAAGCTCTGAGCAGATGTGGGGCTGGTCGCTGCAGCCCGCTCAGCCAGGCACCAGGGTGATCTGCGGATGGCTGCCGAAGATCTCCATGACGATCTCGAAGTAGGTCTGTCCCTGGCCAAGCGCCAGTGCCGTCAACTGAGCGTGGATGGCCGGACCGTTGAACCTGCCGCCCTGAGCGAGTTTCGACTGCAGCCAGGTGCGCGTGGCCTCGCGGCCCAGTGCATCGCGGCTGTGGGCGATGTCACGCCACACCACCGTGGCGGTGGCATGGCCTGCGAGAGCGCCGTAGCCGCCGTGAAGCAGGTCATCAAGCGCGTCCAGGCTTGCGCCCAGCTGCCAGTCTTCGTCGGCCATGAACACACGATTGATTTCCACGTAGAGGCTGGCGATGTCGTTGATGGACGTGCCTTCGATGTGCAGGATCCGTGTCATCTGCAGACTGTAGCCCTCCCGGGCGGCAGTTGTGTCCGGTGCAGATAATCCAGGACCGCTTTGGATGGGGCTGGCGTGATTATGGTGTTAAACCTGCGTGATTTTCATCGGGCGCTGGCGTGTCAGCGGTATTCGATAATGATATAGCGCCATTATCTGCCGCCTTGTTTTCTGACTGCCTGCACAGTTCCATATATTTGGATCGGTCCATATATAAAGTCCCGTAAAGTTTCCCTTCGCTGCGCCGCCATCGAACGTACGGCCACGATCAAGGGAATTGAGATGCTTGCCTTACGTAATCTCCGTGTGGGATCCCGGCTTGGCGCCGGCTTCGGTCTGCTGCTGCTGTTCATCATGGCCATCGTTGGCCTGGTGTTGTATGGAAATCAGCTGAAATCCGCTCAGTTCGAGAAAGTGGTGGACGTCAACATGGTGAAGATGCGTTTGTTGAATGACATGCTTGATACCAACAACGCGGTGCTGATGCATCGCCGCCTGATGGTGATCAAGCGGGGGGATGAGTTCGACAAGGATTACCAGCGTGCCCAGGAGTTGTCGCGGACCTATGACGGTATCTGGGCCAGGTACATCAAGATTCCGCGTGACGCTACCGGCGATACCCTGGTCGCGCGCATCGAGGCGGCCCGCAAGGCTACCGATGCATCAACCCAGCAACTGCATGAGCGCATGAAGGCGGGGGATTTTGATGGTGCAGCGAAGGAGCTGCTGGCCGAGCACGGTCTGGCTACGGCCTGGAATGAATCCATCTCGGCCCTGCTGCGCCACCAGGAAACACTGACCGAACGCAGCCGCGAAGAGTACCGCGCAACCGAATCGTGGACCGGCACGCTGTCGATCGCGTTCGGGGCACTGAGCCTGCTGCTGGGCACGTTGGCGGCCTGGGCGATCACCCGCAGCCTGACCCGTCCGCTGGAAGGCGCGGTGAAGCTGGCCGACGGCATTGCCAGTGGCCGCCTGGACAGCAGCATCGACGCCACCGGCAACGACGAGGTGACCCAGCTGCTGAAGTCGATGCAGCGCATGCAGGCACAGCTGCAGTCGGTGATGGCGGCGCAGGGCGAGCTGGCACGCCAGCACGATGCCGGCAGCCTCAGCTACCGCATGGACGAGAGCGCATTCCCCGGCGACTACGGGCGCATGGTGCATGAGACCAATGCGCTGGTTGGATCGCACGTGCAGGTACAGAACCGGCTGATCGAGGTGATGAAGCACTACGCACGCGGCGATCTGTCGGTGGACATGGACCCGCTGCCCGGCGAGAAGGCGGCGATCACCCAGGCGATGGATGAAACCAAGTCCAGCCTGTCGGCGATCAACAGCGAGATCCGCCGGCTGGCGACGGCGGCCGCGGCAGGCGACTTCAGCCTGCGCGGTGATGAAGATCGCTTCGCCTACGATTTCCGCGACATGGTGGCAGGGCTCAATCGCCTGATGCAGACCACCGACGAGAACCTGGTGCAGGTCTCGACCCTGCTGCAGGCCGTCTCGCGCGGCGACCTGACCGTGCGCATGCAGGGGGATTTCCACGGCGTGTTCGCGCGCATGCGTGATGACTGCAATGCCACCGTCGATCAGCTCAAGCAGATCGTGGGCCGTATCCAGGCCAGTGCTTCCAGCATCAACCTGGCAGCGGGCGAGATCGCCTCGGGCAACACCGACCTGTCGCGGCGTACCGAACAGCAGGCGGCGAACCTGGAAGAAACGGCAGCGTCGATGGAGGAACTGACCTCTACCGTGAAGCAGAACGCCGAGCACGCACGCCAGGCCAACCAGCTGGCCATCGGCGCGCATGGTGTTGCCTCGCAGGGCGGCGAGGTTGTCGGCCAGGTGGTCACCACGATGTCGGCCATCGAAGCCGCGTCGAAGAAGATCGCCGAGATCATCTCGGTCATCGATGGCATCGCCTTCCAGACTAATATCCTCGCGTTGAACGCGGCGGTCGAAGCTGCGCGTGCTGGTGAGCAGGGCAGAGGCTTTGCAGTGGTGGCCAGCGAAGTGCGTACGCTGGCGCAGCGCTCGGCGGGCGCGGCCAAGGAGATCAAGGGCCTGATCGAGGATTCGGTCGGCAAGGTCGCCGACGGCTCGGCGCTGGTCCGCCAGGCCGGCACCACGATGGGCGAGATCGTGGCTTCGGTGCAGCGCGTGACCGACATCATGGCCGATATCTCTGCTGCCTCCCAGGAGCAGAGCTCGGGCATCGAACAGGTCAACCAGGCGGTGGTGCAGATGGATGAGACCACCCAGCAGAATGCCGCGCTGGTCGAAGAAGCCAGTGCCGCAGCGCGCTCGATGGAGGAGCAGGCGAACCTGCTGGCCGAAGCCGTGTCGGTGTTCCGCACGGGGGCGGTGACCGCCGCCGCCGCAGTACGCCCGGCGCTGGCAGCCGTGGCGGCATCGGTTGCGCCGGTACGCCGGCCTGCGGTGCTGTCGCCGCGGCTTGAGCCGACGCTGGCCGCAAATGCGGGTGGTTGGGAAGAGTTCTAGCAGAGGGCAATGCCGGCAGGGAGACGGCGCCCATCGCGACGGCTGGTCGCGATGGGCGCGGATTTTCTTCCTGAACGTGCGATGGCCGATGAAGTGGCGGACACGCGCATTTCACTTCCGGTTGCCAACCGCGGGAGGACACTGGTGCCATACCGGAACTCAGGAGATGGCCATGAAGACCTCGACCCGATTGCTTGTGCTGGGCACCCTGCTGGCGGCTTCGTCGGTGGCCGGCGCGCAGACCTATGGGCCGCGCGATGAGGGACGCAAGTTCAACGACGGCAGCCGCGTGGTCTGCAAGAACGTGGAAGTGCAGCGCAACTCGCGCGATCCCAACCGCATCACGGGTACCGCTACCGGCGCAGTGATCGGTGGCCTGCTCGGCAACCAGGTCGGCGGCGGTAACGGCAAGAAGCTGGCCACCGTGGCCGGTGCCGTAGCGGGCGGCGCTGCCGGCCGCCAGATCCAGGGCAACAGCCAGCAGAAGAACGGCGACCGCGTGGTCGAACGCCGCTGCGAACGCGTTTACCGCTGACCGATGATGCCAACAGCGTAATCCCCCTTCCGCAACGCAGTTCCTCGAACGCCGGCCCCGTGCCGGCGTTCCTCGTTGTGGGGCCCCGTATCACCGGCCGCTGTGTCGCGCCTATACTGCGCCGACCTCCAAGGATGAATGTCCTGTGAACGAATTGCCCGTCGCAGAGTCGCACGTGCCGGTTGCCGACCGCCAGCCCGGACCCGAGGCGAGCACCCGCTTCGGTCGGCTGCGCGAGCGTACCGATGAGTTGGAACTGTTCATTTCCGGCCTGCTGGCGTTCGCACTGTTGGCGGTGCCTGGGTACCTGTTCGATGCGTGGGCGCGCAGCAGCCTGCACACGGAAGGCATGTACTTCCAGGTGCTGTGGTTTGGTTTCAGCATCAGCGTGGGCATGTGTTACGTGCTGGCGGTAGCGCTGATCGCGCACTTGACCGTGCGCGGGTACTGGATAGGCCTGATCGGGCTGAAATCGCACTTTCCCAAGGGCATCGACTGGGAACGGCTGCCGCAGATGGGCCCGGTATCGCGCGCTTTCCTCAAGGCGCGCGACGGTGGCCTGGACGGCAGCATCGAACGCGCTGATCGTTTGGCCACCATGCTCTTCTCCACCACGCTGCTGGCGGTACAGACGCTGGCCGGCACCCTGGTGATGGCCGTGCTGACGTTGTGCGTGGCGATGGCGATCAGTGCGCTTGCCGGTGGTTCCGATCGTGTGGCCATGATCGTGGTCGGTACCGTGCTGGCCAGCCTGCTTGTACTCGCACTGGTTCCTGCACTGCTGGAGCGTGTCATTGCGAGCCGGCAGCGGCGCGACCAGCCCTATGACGGCGTGCAGCGGTGGCTGCAGCGCTTCCTGGCGGGCCTGCAACGGATTCCCCTGCTGCGCCTGATGCAGACCATGCAGTTGACCCTGCAGAGCAACCTGCGCTCGCGTTCGTTCATGGCGGTCTATCTGCTGGCGGTGATGGTGGCCATGGTGCTGGGCGGGGTGCAGGTGCTGGGTTCGGTGAAGTTCTCGCTGTTCAACCGCTACCAGGTGATGACCGACGAGGCCGTCGAACACGGCATGTTGAGCGCGCATTACGAATCGATGCGTTCGGCGCACGATCAGCTGCTGCCGTACCCGATGATCCCGTCGGACACTATCAGTGGTTCACACCTGCGTGTGTTCATTCCACACCGCCCCCAGCGCGACAACCCGCTGGCGCGCCAGCACTGCACCGCCTTGCCCGCCGCACGCAATGAAGCGACTGGCGCAAAGGCTGCCAGCGCAGCGGTGGAGTGCCTGTCCCGGTTGTGGCGGGTGCAGCTGGATGGCACGCCGGTTGACCTGCACGACTTCATGCCGATGGAGCGCCGCGATCTCGACATGCGTGGCCTGGTGGGCTATCTGCCCATGGCGACGCTGGCACCGGGTCGCCATGACCTGAGCCTGGTCTGGAATGCCGAAGGGGGCGAACGCGGCCCGGAGCGACGCCGCGAGCACCGCATCCCGTTCTGGTACGCGCCCGACCCCTGAAAAGGGAGCGGAGGGGATTGAGCCGCATCCCCCGACCTTGCCGTTTACGACTCAATCCCCTTCGTCCTCTTTTTTTTCGAGGAGGCGCCAGGCGGCGAGGCTGCCGTAGAGCAGCAGCAGGACGGTGAGAGTGATCAGTTCGTGGCCGACTTCAGCCAGGCGGGCGTCCATCTGGTTCAGGCGCACCATCAGGTTGATGCCCGAGGTGGTCGGCAGCAGCTGCGCCAGCCAGACCAGCGGTTGCGGCGTCATCACCGCCGGCCACGACAGGTTGGCCAGGAAAAACAGTGGGATCGAGGTGGCGATGATGTACTGGAAGGCGCGTTCGCGGGTGCGGAAGAAGCTGCCGACGAACAGGCCGAACGCCACCGTGGCGGCGATGAACAGCGTGCCGCCCAATAACTGGCCCAGTGGATTGCCACCGCGCGGATAGTCCTGCACCCACGCGGTGAAGCCGGCGTACCAGAACAGACCGAACAGGCCGATCAGGCTGAAGCCCAATGCCATGCCCGCCAGCGTTGGCAGGTCGAAGCGCAGGCGCCGGCCCAGCGCGAGTCGGCGGCCACCGAGCAGCACGCCGATGCCCATCAACAGGGTCTGGTGCACGATCAGCTCGGCCACGCCGGGCACGATGGCGCTGCCATAGCCTTCCTGGGTGTTGTACAGCGGGCGCTGCACCAGGGTGACCGGCGGCGCCTGCGGTGCGCCCATGAAGGCCGCCTGGCCGACTACCGCCTCACGCCCGAACGCGCCCAGTGCATCGGCCACGCTGCCCAGCACCCAGCTGGCACGGCCCAGGTAGGCGCCGTTGCCGAGCAGCACCAGCTTGGCCGGATGGCCGCGCAGGATGTCGCGTTCCAGGTTGGCCGGGATCAGTACGATGCCCTCGGCGTGGCCGGCTTCCAGCTGCTGGCGTGCACTGTCGATGTCTGCCGGTTGCCCGACCACGCGTGCAACGCGGAGTGCATCGAGCTTTCGCAGCAGCGCGCGGCTGGTCGCGCTGTGGTCTTCGTCCACCACCAGCACCGGCAGGTTGCCGGCCACCTGGTGGCGGTACGCGGCCGGGTAGAAGAACGAATACAGGATCACCGCGCCGACCATCACCACGATCGCGTAGCGGTCGCACAGCACTGCCATCAGCGTCTGCCGGAGGCTGCGCCAGAGTGCGCTCATGCGTCGGCTCCCGCAGGCTGCGCGGCTTCAGGCGTACGCGCAAAGGCGATCAGGCGCAGGCCGCCGATGCCACCGGCCACCATCGTCATCAACAACAGCGTGGTCAGCGGCCATATCGAAACCTGCAGCGGCGAACCGATGAACTGCTGCTGGGTCTGCAGCTTGATGTAGGCGCTGAGTGGCAGCAACTGATGCCAGATACGGGTGAACAGGGGGCCATCCAGCACCGGGAAGGTGGCGCTGGAGAATGCCAGTGCGGTGCCGATGCTGAGGCCGACCGCGGACAGCGCGGTACCCATGTCGCGGGTGACGCCGACGAAGAACAACGCGTAGGCGGCCGTGGCCAGGTAGAACAGTGGCTGTGCGAGCAGCAGCACGAGCGCGCTGCCGGCCACACCATCGCCGCGCAGCCAGGCCAGGTACCCAATGCCGAGCGCGCCATACAACGAGAACAGCAGAGTGTACGGCGCGACCTTGCCGGCAATCGCCGACCACGGCGTGCGACCCAGCCAGGCGGGCAGGGTGCCGTCGCGGATCTCGCGGCCAAGGCTGCCGGCCACGGCAAGTGCCAGTACCAGTGACAGCACCGCCGGGAAGATCAGTGGCAGCAGGAACAGTTCGTAGCTGCGTGCCGGGTTGTAGAGGATGTCCGACTGCACCGCGATCGGCGCCGCGCGCAGCTTGCCCGGGCCGACCTGCAGGCCGATGCGCTCGCGCAGCAGGCGTGCGTTCCACGCGGAAACCGCGTCGCCGATGTCGCGCGACGCCGACTGGCCGGTGGTCATGTAGGTGGCGTTGTAATAGGTGAACACCGTGCCCTGGCGGCCGCGCAGCGCCTGGCGGGTGACATCACGCGGCACCAGTACGATGGCGAACACATCCAGGCGGCGCAGCTGCGAACGGGCGTCTTCCATGTCCACGGGCTGGCTGGCGATGCGCACGCCCGGGCTGGCATCGAGCATGCGCAGCAGCAGGCGGCTGTCACTGCTGTGGTCGAGGTCGACCACAGCAATGGGGATATCGCGCATCACCGACGGCGTGAACATCCACGCCATCACCGCCAGCATCAGCAGGGGCAGCAGGGTCACCAGCAGCAGGTCGGCACGGTTGCCGCGCAGCGACTGCAGCTCGCGCCGCCACAAAGCGGCGAAGCCGTTGCGGTCGGGGCTCAGTGCTGGGGCCATGCGAACAGCACGCTCATGCCGGGGCGGAAGCCCTCGATGCGGCGTACCGGGCGCACCCGCACCTCGAAGCTGCGGACGTCGTAGCCGGACGACTGACGGGTGGTGCGCCAGGTTGCATAGTCGCCGGCCGGGTTGATGAAGTAGACCTCGAACTCACCGTCCTGGCCGAGTGCCGGCACGTTGCCCTGCAGCTTGCTGCCGACCTTCAGACCCTGCATCTGCGATTCGCGCAGGTTCATCGCCACCCACATGCGGTCGATGTCGACCAGGGTGAACACGGGATAGCCGGCTGGCACCAGCTCGCCCGGGTCGGCCATGCGCTTGTTGATCTCGCCGGCCACCGGCGCGCGCCCTTCGACTTCGACACGCGCAGCGTTGACTTCGGCCACCGCGCCCTGTGCCTGCTGCACCTGGCCCTGCGCGGCGCGCTTGTCCTGCTCGCGTGCGCCGGCCAGCGCCATGTCGTACTGCGCACGGGCGGCACGGGCCAGTTCACGCGAACTGGTGGCCTGGGCATGCGCTTCATCGCGCTTCTGCCGGGTCATCACCCCTTCGTTGAACAGGTTCTGCACGCGCTGGTAGGTGGCCTCGGCCAGCGTCGCACCGGCTTCGGCGCGCTTCCAGTTCGCTTCGGCGGCGCGGATGTCCTCGCTGCGCGCGCCTTCGTCGGCCTTGTCGGCCACCGCCTGCGCGGCGGCCAATGCGCCATGCGCCTGCTGTTCCTTGGCGGCCACTTCGGGGCTGTCGAGCAGGAACAGCACCTGGCCGGGCTGTACACGGTCGCCCTCGCGCACCTTCAGTTCGGCCACGCGCGCGGTGATCTTGGCGGCCACGTTGATGGTGTCCGCATCGGCCATGCCCTGGATCTGGTCGGCCGGGCTGCGCCAGGCCAGCCACAGGCCGAGCACCACCACGATCAGCAGCACCACTATCAGGATCGGGCCCAAGCGGCGCTTGCCGGGGGGCGTTTTCGCTTCGTCGTGCAGCACATCACTCATGGTCGATCACCTCGTCCGCACGCCGCCGGAACTCTTCGAAACGGTCCATCTGTCCACTGACCTCCAGCAACTGTGCCAGCGCAATATCGTATTGGTAGGCGGCCTGCGCACGCTCGACACGGGCACCGCCCAGGCCGAGCCGCGCGTCGATTACATCAAGCGAAGTCGCCTGGCCTTCGCGGAACGCCAGCTCCTGCAGGCGCAGGTTTTCCTGTGCCTGGGCGATGCTGCTGTCGAGCAGTACGAACTGCTGCCGCGCGGTTTCCAGTTCGTTCCAGGCCTTGCGCACGCCCAGTGCGACCTGGTTTTCGGCCTCGCGCAGGCCGGCTTCGGCCTGTTCCTGCTGCGCACGTGCGGCACTGATCTGCGCCGGCCGCGAGTTCGGCGACAGGAAGGTGTACTTCAGGCCGATGCCGAACGCCCAGTCCGGATCGGTCAGCATCTCGTCGCGGCGGCGGAAGTCGTACTGGCCGAAGGCGAAGATCTGCGGCTTCAGCTTGGCCTGCTGCACGCGCACGCCCTGTTCGGCCTGCGCCACCATCGCCCGCAGGCGTGCGATCTGCGGCTGGCGCGCCTGCGCAGTGCGCTCGAAGCTGGCCACCGGTTCCAGCGGCACGCGCTGCACGAACAGCGGCGACACGGGCTGTACTTCGCCACCACTGCGCAGCAGCGTGGACAGCGCGGCCTTCAGCGTGGCCAGATCGTTCACCGTCTTCTGGTACTCGCGTTCGGCCTTGTCGCGGGCCACGGTGGCCTGCAGGCGCTGCGCGCGGGTGGCGAAGCCCTCGCGCTCCAGCTTCTCCGCATCGGACAGATGTTGGTTGAGGCCATCGCGCACGTCGCGGCGTACGTCCACTGCCTGCTCGGCCAGGCGCTGGCCAAAGTAGGCCTGGGCCAGCTGCACGGTCAGCGATTGGCGCTGTGCTTCGCGTTCGGCACTGGCCTGTTCGTGGGCGGCGCTGGCGGCACGTTGTGCGGCCGGAATCACGCCGCCGGTGTACAGCGGCAGCACAGCCGTCACCACCGGTCGCGTTCTCCAGTCGCGCTCGGTGAACGACAGCGGCGAATCGATGCCGAAGGCTTCAGCCACGGGGGCCAGCGAGCCCAGTGGCAGGGTGAGGGTCTTCTGGAACTGCAGGCGGCGCACTTCGCCGGTGATCTCCGGCAGGCGCAGCAGGCGGGTCGCGTCCTGCAGGTCCTGCTTGTTGCGTACCGCTGCGTCAGCGGCCGCCAGTGCATCGGAGACCTGCTCCAGGCGTTGCCGCGCCTGTTCCCAGTCCAATGCAGGTGCGTCGGTGTTGTTCTGCGCGGACGCAGCGAATGGCAGGCAGGTCGCCAGCGCCAGCGCCAGCGCCAGCGCGGGCTTCGCGCGGTGCATCCTTGTACGTCGGCCGATCACGCCCATGCCGTCCCAGTGGTGAAGAAGTGCGCAAACGGTAGTGCGCGCGGCGTGAAGCCCGGGTCTGCGGTCATCGGATTGTCCTCAACGAAGGGTGCCGCTGGCCGCAGTGCGCAGCGCCTGGGTGATGTGCTGCAGCGTGCTTGAACGCACGGCGGCATGCTGCCAGTACAGCGGCACATCGAGCCAGCGGCGGGGCTCCAGTACCACCACGCGGCCGGCGCGCACGGCGGGTGCGACCAGCGTTTCCGGGGCCATGCCCCAGCCGAGTCCGCACGCGGCGGCTTCGACGAAACCGGTGGAGGAGGGCAGGTAGTGTAGCGGTGGCTGCAGCCGCGCGCGGGTCAGGCGTCGCACGAAGCGCCATTGCAGTTCATCCTTGCGGTTGAACACCAACATGGGGGCGTGCGCCAGGGCCGCGGCCTGCATGCCGTCACTGAAGTACTGGCGGGCGAAGCCGGGCGACGCGATGGCGTGGTAGCGCATCGCGCCGAGCGGGTGTACGTTGCAGCCCTTCACCGGCTGGCCTTCGGCGGTCACTGCACCCAGCACACTGCCGTCGCGCAGCAGCTGCAGGGTGTGGTCCTGATCGTCCATGCGCAGGTCGAACAGGTAGCCATGGCGTTGGTGCAGGTCGGCGATGGCCGGCACGAACCAGGTATCGAGCGAGTCGTCGTTGACCGCCAAGGGGATCGGCGTACGTGCGGCGTCGCTGCCGCGTTCGGGCAGCAGTTCGGCCACTGCCTCGGCCTCCAGCGCCTGCATCGGCCGTACCCGGCGCAGCAGTGCCTCACCGGCGGCGGTGGGCCGGCACGGTGCCTGGCGCACCACCAGCACCTGGCCAAGCCGGTCCTCCAGGGCCTTGATCCGCTGCGACAGTGCCGACGGACTGATCGACAGCCGGCGCGCCGCAGCCTCGAAGCTGCGTTCTTCCAGCACTGCGGCAAATGCGGACAGTTGCGGATGTACCAGGTCCACCAGTACCTCTTCAGTATTTCTGCACAGGATAAAGAAAAAACAGTTTGTCTTAACGTGTCCGTTGGCCGCACCCTGCGCGTCCCCCCGCTGCCTGGCCTGTCCTGATGTGGATCGCCGCTACCGCCGCCGGCCTGTTCGCAGGTGCCGGCCTGATCATCGCCATCGGCGCGCAGAACGCCTTCGTGCTGCGCCAGGGCCTGCAGCAGCGTCATGTGGGGAGGGTGGTGCTGGCCTGCGCCGGTGCGGACATCGCGCTGATACTGGCCGGTGTCGGCGGCATGGGGGCGCTGGTGCTGCAGTGGCCGCTGCTGCTGCAGGTGCTGCGTTTCGGTGGTGCGGCCTTCCTGCTCTGGTATGGCCTGCAGGCGGGATCGCGCGCGTGGCGCGGTGGCAGTGCGCTGGCCGCCGCCGAGGCGCAGGGCGGCAGTGGGCGCCAAGTACTGCTGACCTGCCTTGCGTTCACCCTGCTCAACCCGCACGTCTATCTGGATACGGTGGTGCTGCTGGGCAGCCTGTCCGCGCGCTACCCGGGCGATCTGCGCTGGGCGTTTGCTGCCGGCGCCTGCGCAGCCAGCGTGATCTGGTTCTGTGCGCTGGGCTATGGCGCGCGGCTGCTGCAGCCGGTGTTCCGCAGGCCGAGTGCCTGGCGGGTGCTGGATGCTGGCGTGGCAGTGTTCATGTTCTGCCTCGCCACGCTGCTGCTGTTGCGCCCGCTCTAGGCCACGTCCACCGCGCACTGCGGGGTTTCGCCGGGGCGCAGGGTCAGCACGCGCACGCCGCTGCGGGTAACCGCCACGGTGTGTTCGAACTGCGCCGACAGCTTGCCGTCGCGGGTGTAGACCGGCCATGCGTCCGGCTGCTGGCGGATGGCCGGCTTGCCCTGGTTGAGCATCGGCTCGATGGTGAACACCATGCCTTCTTCCAGCACCATGCCGGTGTGGGGATGGCCGTAGTGCAGGATCTGCGGTTCCTCGTGGATTTCCTGGCCGATGCCATGGCCGCAGTATTCCTTCACTACGCTGTAGCCGTGGCTGCGCGCGTGGCGGGCGATGGCGTGGCCGATGTCGCCCAGGCGTGCGCCGGGGCGCACCGCGGCGATGCCTTTCCACATCGCCTGGTAGGTGGTCTGCACCAGCCGGCGCGCGGCGTAGTCGACCTCACCGACCAGGTAGGTGGTGCTGGAGTCGGCGATGTAGCCGTTCTTCTCCAGGGTGATGTCGAGGTTGACGATCTGGCCGTTGCGCAGCACGTCGGTGGTGCTGGGAACGCCGTGGCAGATGACGTCGTCGATCGAGGTGTTGAGCACGTACGGGAAGCCGTACTGCCCTTTGCTGGCCGGCCGCGCCTGCAGCTCATCGACGATCATGCGCTCGACGAACTCGTTGATCTCCATCGTGCTGCGACCCTGCAGGGGCAGTTGGTCGAGCGCGGCGAACACCTGCGCCAGCAGGCGCCCCGATTCGGCCATCAGCGCGATCTCGTCGGGGCGCTTGATGATGCCCATCGGCTCAGACCTGGCCCGGGGGCAGCAACGGTGGCTGCACGCCGGCCGCGCGCAGCTCGCTGGCGACGATGTCCTGGAAACTCAGCGTAGGGTTCAGCTCGCACAGCATGCCGACCCGGATCCAGAAGTTGGCCTGGGCGTTGATCGAACGGCTGGAGACGGTGCAGGCACGGCGCAGCTGGTCGTGCAGGGTGTCATCGATGTTGACGATGCCCATGGGCGGTCCTGGAGGGTTTAATATACGAAGCGTATATGTTTCGTATATCCCTCTCAAGCCGGTGTCGTTCAGTCCACGTGGGTGGCAAAGCGCAGCCGGTTGCCGTCCGGGTCGCGCAGCAGCATCTCGCGGCTGCCCCACTCGGTGTCATGCGGCGGCTGTTCGATCGGCACGTTGGCGGCGCTGAAGGCGCGGTGCAGGTTGTCGACGTCGTCGACGATGAAATACACCGCGCCGCCGACCTCGCAGTCGCCGCTATGTTCGGTGAGGAAGATCGTCTGGCCGTCGCGGGTGAGCTGGGCGAACAGCGGGAAGCCGGGTTCGAAGCGGTGTTCCCAGTCGACCACGAATCCCAGCCCCTGCACGTAGAACGGCAGGGTGGTGTCGGCGTGGCGCATGCGCAGCTGCGGGATGACGGTCTGGGGCATGGCGAGGGCTCCTGGGGGGAACCCAGTGTAGAGCCGAGCCATGCTCGGCTGCTGTTCGCGGTCCCCGCAGTCGAGCATGGCTCGACTCTACAGAAGGCGCCAGCCGAGCGTGGGCTCGGCTCTACCCGGCTCTGGTAGTTGCCAACCTTGGTTGGCATTGCCGGACAGCGGTCAGCAGGCCGTCGGTACGGCAGCCATTGCCGCCAGCAGTTCGCGGTTCACCTGCTGGTGCCGGGCCTGCCAGGCAGGAAGATCATCGGCGCTGACGTCCGGCTGGCCATCCAGCGACGACAGCCAGCGCTTGAAGCGGCTCTGGTAGTTGGCCAGCGAGACTTCGCCGGTGATGTCACTGCCGACCAGGCCGCCGGCGCGCAGTGCCTCGATCACCACCAGCGCGTCCTCCAGCTGGAAGCGGCCCTGGTCCCAGTTGCTGCGGGCGACGTCCTCGGCGAACACGTCCTTGTCGATCGACAGGTAGGTGGGTTGTGGCGACTTGGCCTGTTCGGCAGCGAACGCGGCCACCAGGGCTTCGGGGTGCTCGAAGCGGCGGAAGGCGTGGCCCATGCCGAGGCGATGGCCCCAGTCGACATCCACGTCCATGCACCAGTACGTCAGGCGCCCGCCCATCAGCGGACGCCAGTGGTTCTCCCAGGCATGGCCGAGGCCGATGTCGCTGGAGGTGATGCCGAGTACATGGATGTGCGAGATATGCGGCAGCTTGCTGGCGGCGTTGACCCACGACCCGCAGTGCATGCCGAACGGGAAACGCATGTTGTCCGGATGGTTGTCCAGCACCACCAGCTGGAACGACGCCTGCGCGCGCATGCGGCGCAGCAGCGGCAGACTGAGATGGTGGAAGTCACCACTGCCGAGCATGACCGTGCCGAGCTGCGCGGGCAGCGGTGCCAGCACTTCGGCGGCGAAACGGTCCAGGGTGGCATTGCTGCAGGCGAAGCGCAGTGGATCGTGCCACTGCGGCAGGGCCAGGGTCTGCGCCTGTTGCAGCGGCAATACGCCACCGTCCAGGTCCAGGATCAGCGGGGAACGCACCAGCATCGCTCAGCCACCTCCATCAGGTTCGCCCTGCAGGTACGGGGCCAGCCGGCGCAGGGCGGCACGCAGCAGCGGGGAACGGGCATGGATCGCGTGCCGGGTGGAGGTGAAGCGGGCCCCCAGCTCGGCCTTGATCCGCGAGTCGGTCCAGCCGGCCACGTAGTGGCTCAGACCGTGCTGCAGGGCGTACTCGAGGTTGTGCATCCAGCTGACCGCGTACAGGTTGTGCTCGCGCGACTGCGGGTAAGCCAGGCCGATGTACTTGTCCACCAGCTTGCCGGCATGCACGTAGCACAGGTTCCAGCCGATCAGCTGGCCCTGGTGGCGGTACAGGAACATCCGTCCCTGGCCCTGGCTGTCGGCCAGCAGATGCTGGAAGTAGGGCAGGCCGAGCCGGTCGAAGTGCACCGCGCTCTGCGCATACACACCCAGGTACAGCGCATGCAGTTCGGCCTGCAGCCGTGGGTCGGCCAGGGCCGGATCACCGGTGGCGATACAGTCGATCTGCAGGTCATCACGCGAGCGCAGCTTGCGCCGGATGTTCTTGCGGCGCGAGGACGACAGGCGGCCGAGATAGCCGTCGAGCGAATCGAAATCGATCGCCACCCAGGCCAGCGGCATGCCTTCAAGTTCAACGAAGCCGCGCGCCAGCAATGCCTGCAGGAAGGCAGCACTGTGCGCGTTGGCCGCATCGTCCAGCAGTGGTGAATCGATCGCCAGGTCCTTGACCACCAGCAGCCGGGTATCGCCGATCGCGTGACGCGTCACGTCCTCGGCCAGCGCCTCCGGCGCGACGTGTGCCGGCAGCGGGGTGTACTCGGTGCTGGTGGCGCCAACGAAGCGGGTCTGCCAGGTGATCCACGGCCGCCACAGGCGCGACAGCGGGAGGCCGAGCAGCCTGCCGCGCAGTTCGTCGTCCATCGTCGTGGTCAGGTCCAGCGGTGCACGGAAGGACGGCAGGCCGCTGGGAAGGCGGCCTGCCTCGAATCCGAGCGGCGGGTGGGCCAGGAAGCCCTCCAGCAGCGCGGCCGGTTCCAGCGCGGTGCTGGATGCGCGTGACGTCATCTCCATCGGCACGGGAACCGGCAGCGCATCGACCTCAGCCCTTGGCCTTGGTCAGCGCCTGGTCGAGCAGGGTGATCGCCAGGTCGATTTCTTCGTAGCTGATGTCCAGAGACGGCGCAAAGGTGATCACGTTCTTGTACCAGCCACCCACGTCGAGCACGAGGCCCATGCGCTTGCCGTCGTGCAGCAGGTCACCGGCCAGGCCGATGTCGACCATGCGGTCCAGCAGTTCCTTGTTCGGGGTGTAGCCGTCGGTCTGGCAGATTTCCGCGCGCAGGGCCAGGCCCAGGCCGTCGACGTCGCCGATTTCCGGATGGCGCTTCTGCAGGCCACGCAGGCCGTCGAGGAAGTACGCGCCCTTCTCCGGCACGGTGCGCTCGTAGTCCATTTCCTTGCCCAGCTTCAGCACTTCCAGGCCCAGGCGGGTGCCCAGCGGGTTGGAGTTGAAGGTGGAATGGGTGGAGCCCGGCGGGAACACGGTCGGGTTGATCAGCTCTTCGCGAGCCCACAGGCCCGACAGCGGGTTCAGGCCGTTGGTCAGCGCCTTGCCGAACACCAGCACGTCCGGGGTGACACCGAAGTGCTCGATCGACCACAGCTTGCCGGTGCGCCAGAAGCCCATCTGGATTTCATCGACGACCATCAGGATGCCGTACTTGTCCAGCACGCGCTTGAGGCCGGTGAAGAAGTTGCGCGGCGGAATGACGTAGCCGCCGGTGCCCTGGATCGGCTCAACGTAGAACGCGGCGTACTCGGCCTGGCCGACCTTGGGATCCCACACGCCGTTGTACTCGCTTTCGAACAGGCGCTCGAACTGCCACACGCAGTGGTCGGAATACTCGTCCGGGGTCATGCCCTTCGGGCGACGGAAGGGGTACGGGAACGGGATGAACATCGCACGCTCGCCGAAGTGGCCGTAGCGGCGGCGGTAGCGGTAGCTGGAGGTGATCGAAGACGCACCCAGGGTGCGGCCGTGGTAGCCGCCTTCGAAGGCGAACATCAGGCTCTTGCCGCCGCGCGCGTTGCGCACGATCTTCAGCGAGTCTTCAATGGCCTGCGCGCCGCCGACGTTGAAGTGCACGCGGCCGTCGAGGCCGAACTTCTCGTGCATGTCCACGGCAATGGTCTTGGCCAGCTGCACGCGGGTCGGGTGCAGGTACTGGCTGGCGACCTGCGGCAGGGTGTCGATCTGGTCCTTCAGCGCGTCGTTCAGGCGCTTGTTGCTGTAGCCGAAGTTGCAGGCCGAGTACCACATCTGCAGGTCGAGGTAGGGCACGCCCGCACCGTCGAACATGTAGCTGCCTTCGCCGCGCTGGAAGATCTTCGGCGGGTCGACGTAGTGGACGGTGTCGCCGAAGGAGCTGTAGCGGGCTTCGTCGGCCAGCAGCTGCGCGTCGGAGGCAGCGGCGTCGGCGTTCTTGTCAAAAATGTTCATGCAGTTCGGTTCCGTGAAGGACGTTCGAAAGAGGTGGCGGGGGCGTGCTCAGGCGGTGGCCAGCAGCAGGGGCAGTGCGGTGGGCTGCGGGCTGGCGTCGATGCGGCGTGGCTGCAGCAGGCTGCCATCGAGCAGACGCGGCAACAGCGCGATTGCATCGTGGAAGGTAGCGATGGCGGCATGCCCGATGCCGGCATTGGCGCAATGGGTGATCAGGCGGCGCTTGGCGAACACGAAGTCGGCATCTTCGGATACGCAGAAATCCGAGCTGCCGTCACCGATCATCAGCACGCGCGGTGCTTCGTTGGCGCGCGCCTGCGCGGCGCAGGTGCATTTGCAGGTGCCACTGCGGCAGCCTTCGGCCTGGTAGGGCGATTCCAGTTCCCAGTGGTCCCCGCACCAGCGCAGGTGGTTGGCCACCACCGGCAGTCGCGACAGGCCATGGTTGGCGAGGATGCGGTGGATCGCATAATCCAGGCCGTCGCTGACGATGCGCAGCGGCACGCCCAGCTGCTCGCCGCGGGCGACGAAGGCGACGAAGCCCGGATCGATCTGCACCTGGTCCAGGTGCGCATCGAGCGTGGCTGGGTCCAGCTTCAGCAGCCGCACCTGGCCCTGCATGCATTCACGCGAGCCGATCTTTCCAGCCTTCCATTGGTCTTCCAGTTCCTGCCAGCCCGGCTGGCCGTACTTTTCCAGCAGCGAGTCGATGACATCTTCGAGGCTGATGGTGCCATCGAAGTCACACAGGATGCTCCAGTGCATGGGCAGGTCCGTCGATGAAAGAAACGCCCGGCCCGATGCCGGGGCAGAATCAATGTAGGCAGGCCGCCTTTCTCGTTCCTTTCCTGTTGAAAGGCTTCATTGACGGGCTGGGAAAGCGTTCAGGAAGGTGCATGGATGAATGCGTGAGGTGCAGTCCATCCGTGCGTCTTGAAGTCACGCGCGGGCCAGCACCTGCAGTATTTCGGCCGTCTCTTCACGGGTCTGCCAGGCACTGTTGCCAAGGGTCAGCATGCGTGCGGCGAAGTCGCGTGCGTTGGGCATGTCGTCCTGCGGCACGATGCCGCGCAGGTACGCGTAGTCGGGCAGGGCATGGATGAACATGCGGCTGGCGCCGAGCCCGCGTGGCCACAGGTCTTTCATTACGGCATCGCGGGCGCGCTGGCTGGGCAGCAGCAGCATCAGCATCGGCCAGGTGCCACCGCTACCGGCAAGGCCGTCGACCACCTCAACGGCTGGCAGCTGTGCCAGCTGCACGCGCAGCTGCAATGCACGCAGGCGCCCTGCCTGCAGGAAGGCCGGCAGGCGCCGCGCGGCACGGGCACCGATGTTCTGCCGCCACTGGCTGACCCGGTGCTGCGGAATCTGCAGCGGGAAAATGTCACCGACCGCTTCTTCCAGGTCGCCACGCTGCAACGCACTGCGCAGCGGATTGCCGTACACCAACGACAGCAGCGATGGCCGATAGCAAGCGGCCAGGCCAAGCAGCTGCACACTGCGCAGCAGTTCCCAGCGCAGGCTGGAACGCACCTGTTCAGCGGCATGTCCGGCCAGCGCGGCACGCAGCTCGTCATCGCGGCTGACCAGCAGGCCGCCTTCGTGCAGGCTCAGGCCCTTGCCGGCGGCCAGGCTGAAGAATCCGATATCGCCACACAGGCCGACACTGCTGCTGCCGACCCGTGCACCGAGCGCCTGCGCGGCATCCTCGATCACCCAGGCGCCAGCGCCGCGCGCAACTTCGCAGGCCAGCTCGACATCGGCGATGCGCCCGCCCAGGTGGGTGGGCAGGATTGCCAGCGTGCGTGCGTCGGCCAGGCGCTTGAGCTGGCCGGGGTCGAAGTCGAAATGGCCGTGGCGGGTATCGCACAGCTGCACGCGCAGGCCCAGGCTGTGCACCGCGATCGGCACCAGCGGGCAGGTATAGGCCGGCAGGATCACGGTGTCGCGCTTGGGCGCACGCTTGCGCAGCGTACGCAGCGCGATCAGCAGCGCGTGTGTGCCGGAACAGGTCAACTGCAGCGGCGGTGTGCCGAGCTGGCTGGCCAGGATCGCGCGCAGGTCGCCACCACCGGGCAGGAAATCGCTGGCCTGCATCGGCAGGCCAGCCGTCGGTGGCAGTTCGCGCGCGAACAGGCTCATCGCAGGGTGCTCACGCGGCGCTTTCGGCGGGGCTGTGCGGGTCGTCGGCTTCCGCGCGGCCGAGGCAGACGATGCCGGCCACGATCAACACCGCACCGAGCAGATGGTGCAGCGTCAGCGGCTCGTTCAACAGCCACGCCGACAGCAGCAGCACGCTGATCACTTCCAGGTGCGAGGCGGCGAATGCGGGGCCGATCGGCGCATGCCGCAGCAGGCTCATCCAGGTGAAGAACGCACCCACGTAGCCGAGGATGGCGCCGTACACCCACGGCTGCGACAGCACGCGCAGCAGCCACGCAGTGTTGGCCTCGACCGGCAGCGCGGCATCGCCGGCGTACTTGAAGCACAGCTGGGCCAGCGTGTCGAAGGCCATCAGCAGCGGGAAGCCGATGACATACAGGCGCCTCATGAGCCGGCCCCCACCACCGCCACGCCCGCCGTGACCAGCAACATGCCGGTCACCCGCAGCGGCGTGAGTTTCTCGCGGAACAGGAAACGGCCGGCGATCATCAGCGCGACGATGTTGATCGAGCCGAGCAGCACGCCCTTGGACAACGGCACCAGCGACAGGAACGCGATCCAGGCGACAAACTCAAGCACGTAGCAGGCGATGCCGATCCACAGCCAGGGGCGGCTGAGCATGTGTTTCCAGCGTTGCAGTCCTTCGCCTTCCTGCGGATCGCTGGCGGCGGCCTTGAAGGCGAGCTGGCCACCGGTATCGAGTACCACATTGGCCAGCCACAGCAGCGTGGCAAGTGCCCCCATTTCAGGCCACCGCCTTGAGCACGCCTGTGCGTTCACCGATCTCGGTGAAGAAGCGCGCGCTGCGGCGGATCACGTCGCGGCGTTCGCGGTCGATGGTGATCATGTGGTAGCTGTCTTCCAGCACCACCAGTTCCTTCGGACCGCTGACCCGCGACATCACCAGCTCGGCGTTGCCCATGCTGGCCACGTCGTCTTCGCGGGCGTGCATCACCAGGCACGGTGCGGTGACCTGGTGCAGATGGCGTCGGGTCCAGTTGCTCAACGCACGCATCTCGGCCAGCGCATGCCAGGGGTTGCCCGGTAGGCCGGCGGCGGCGCTGTCGCCGGACAGCATGGCGGCGCTCACCTGCGCACGCAGGCGCTCGTCACGCAGGCCGTACGGCGGTTCTTCCATGAACATGCGGTCGCGGCCGATGTTGAAGCGCTTGAACCACGGCAGCAGGAACGAGAAGCGGGCTACGGCGGGAATGTTCCAGCCGTCGTAACGGAACGTGGCGCCGTACACGCCGACCCCGGACACCCATTCCGGGCGCCGGGCAGCCAGGGCCAGCGACAGCACCGCGCCCATCGACAGGCCACCGACGTACAGCTGGTCGACCTTGCCGCGCAGGGTTGCCGCCGCATCTTCCACGCCCTGGTACCACTGTTCCCAGGTGGTCGCCAGCAGGTCATCCACGGTGCCGCAGTGGCCGGGCAGCTGCACGCCGTGCACGGTGAAACCGGCGTTGTTCAGCCCTTTGCCCAGCATGCGCATTTCCGCCGGGGTGCCGGTCAGGCCATGGACCAGCAGCACGCCCTGTGGGCCACCGGGGAGGAAGAAGTCGTGCGATTCGGTCACCTGGCGGCTCCGGGACGGCAGTGGGGATGGCAGGATCGCAAGCGCGATTTTCGCCAGCCTTTCAGCGCCCCGGGCCGGGTCAGGGCGCCTTCAGCAGCGGCAGCGTGATGGCGACCTTCAATCCGCCACCGGGGCGGTTCAGGAAGCTCAGGCGGCCGCCGAAGTGCTCCACCGCCTCATGCGCGATGGCCAGGCCGAGGCCGGTGCCGCTGGCAGCGGTGCCCGGCGCCCGGAAGAAGCGCTCGCCCAGCCGTGGCATCACGTCGTCGGGCACGCCGGGACCGTTGTCTTCCACATACAGTTCGACATCATTGTCGTCCAGCGCATGCACGCCCACCGTGACCGTCGCATTGCGGCCGGCATAACGAAGGGCGTTGTCGATCAGGTTGTCCAGCGCCTCCTGCAGCATGGCGCCGTTGCCGAGTACACGCAGCGGATGGGGGCTGCCGCGGTAGCCCAGATCGATGCCATCACGGATTGCTTCCGGTACCCGCATGCCGACCCACTGCGGTACCAGAACGCCCAGATCCAATGCCTCGACCGTTTCCGGCACGGTCTGTGCCCGGCTCAGCGCCAGCAGCTGGGTGCTGACCCGTGCCGTGCGCTGGTTGAGCCGGCGGATGTGCTGCAGTGCCTCGCGCACCGTGTCCGGGTCGCCGTGCGCCAGCGCCTGGTCCACGTGCAGTGCCATGCCCGCCAATGGGGAGCGCAGCTGGTGCGCGGCATCAGCGATGAAGCGGTTCTGCAGGGTGATCATTTCCGCCTGGCGCGCGAACAGATCGTCGATGGTGCTGATCAGCGGCTGGATCTCTTCCGGTACGTCGGCATCGGAGATCGGCGCCAGTTCGCCGCGGCGCTGCGCCAGGCGGGTCCTCAGCGGGGTCAGGATGCGCAGGCCGTACGTCACGCCGAACCAGACCAGCGCCGCGGTACCCAGCGCCAGCATGGTCATCAGCGGGATGATGATCATCAGGATCTCGCGCGCACGCTGCCGGCGGTCGGCCATGCTCTCGGCCACGGTCACCGCCAGCTGGTCCTGCGGATCGTTCATCGCCTGCGTGCAGACGGTGGCCATGCGCACCTGCTGGCCATTGAGGTTGCCGTCGTACAGCGCCGGATGCACGCCGGTGCAGTCCTGCGAAGGGGCATACGGGCTGAAGTCTGCATTGCCGCTGAGCGTACCCATGCGGCTGCTGTCGACGTTGAAATAGCGATGGCCGTCGGGGTCGTACTCGATCAGGAAGCGCGCCTGCGGAGACAGGTCGCTGGTCACCGGCATGGTGCTCAGCATCTGCGCGAACGAATGCGTGTCGTCGATCAGGTTGCGGTCGTGGATGCGGTTGGAATAGTCCAGCGCAACGTAATAGGCCAGGATCGTGTTGAAGGTGAGCAGGCCCAGCATCGGCAACGCCAGGAAGGCGAGCAGGCGCCGGCGCAGGCTGGGCGGTCCACTGATCACGGGGTGCCGTCGTCCTGCGCGTCTTCCAGCATATAGCCCAGCCCGCGCACGGTGCGGATGCCCATGCCGCCGGGCTGCAACTTCCGGCGCAGGCGGTGCAGGGCGATGTCCAGGCCGTTGTCGGTGAGGTCCTGGCCCCAGTCGCACAGCGCTTCCACCAGTTGCGCGCGCGACACGATGCGCTCGGCGCGTACCGCCAGTGCCGACAGCAGGCCGAACTCGCGCGCGGTCAGTTCCAGCGACTGGTCGTCGATCCACACCCGATGCCCGGCCAGGTCGATGCGCAGGCGGCCGATGCGCAGGTCCGGGTTGCCATTGCTGGTGACCCGGCGCAGCTGCGCACGCACGCGCGCTTCGAATTCGTCCAGTGCGAACGGCTTGACCAGGTAGTCATCGGCGCCAAGGTCGAGCACGCGCACGCGCTCGGCCAGGCCATCGCGGGCGGTCACTACCAGCACCGCCAGGCCATCGCCGCGCTGGCGCAGGCGTTGCAGCACGTCGCGGCCATCCAGCTGTGGCAGGCCCAGGTCCAGCACCAGCAGCGCGTACTGGGTCGAGCCCAGCGCGGCGTCGGCGTGCGCGCCGTTGTCGACGTGGTCGACCACATGGCCCTGGCGGCGCAGCGAGGCGCACAGGCCGGAGGCGATGTCCGGGTCGTCTTCAGCAATCAGAACGCGCATGCGCGGGGGCTCCTGTAACGGTCTGGCCCATCGGATGGGCGGGGTGGGCCTCTCTCGGCTGCCGAGGGTAGCCGCAAACCGGGTGAAGGTGGAGCGGGCCGCCACCGCCCGGTGCCGTCGCGCTGTCCCTCCATTCAGTCCTGCAGGCCCGGCTCACCCAGCGCCAGCGGCACCCGCGAGCCATCCAGCAGGCCACGGCTGAGCCTGCCATCCTCGATGAACAGCAGTTCGCCGTTCTCGCCGTTCTTGATGCTGCTGTCGATGGCAATCACGCGGTCGCCATGGAAGCTGCTGACGTGCGGCATCGAGGTATGGCCGACCACGATGCGCGTGAGCTGCAGGCGGTCGAGTACGGCCTGCACCCCTGCGGTGTCCAGTCGCCCATCGAAGTAGCCGCGGTACCAGATCGGGCTGGTCTTGCCGTCATACAGCGGTGCGGTGGCCGGATCGGCCTTCACTTCGGCCTTGGCCAGGCCGAGCGTGGCCTGGTAGGCCGCGTTGGTGCGCGCCGGGTCCAGCGCCAGTTGTACTGCCTCGGGCGAAATGCCGCCGTGCAGGAACAGGGTGTCGCCGATCTTCAGCAGCACCGGACGGGTGCGCAGCCACTGCCCGATCACCGAGTCGGCGCCATACAACTGCGGGTAGCTGCGCCCCAGCAGCTGGGCACTGCGCAGGTACTTCGGATTGACGTAGCGCAGGTCGTCGTACAGCACCATGGTCTCGTGGTTGCCGAGCACGAAGTGCACCGCGCCACCGGCGGCGGCCGCCTGCTGCTGCAGGCCATACAGCAGCCAGAACGCCTCGGTCACCTGCGGGCCACGGTCGAACACATCGCCGGCGATGACCAGGGTGTCCTTGCCCAGCGCCCAGCTGTCCTGTGCGTCGATCACCTTATTGGCGCGCAGCAGGCGCACCAGCAGCCCGTACTGGCCGTGGATGTCGGACAGCGCAACGATGCGCGGCACGGCCGGCAACACGGAGATCGAAGGTGCATTGGGTGCAGCCACGTGCACGCTGTGTTCGTAGCCGCAACGCGGGGCGATGTCGGTGCCTGAGGCCTGCGTGGCAAGCGTTTGCGACTCGACCTTGTCGTCGCAGATCCATCTGGCCTGCAGCTGGTTGCTCTGGCGGAACACATAGGGGCCATCGGCCTGCACGTGGTCGGCGGGCGCGGCAACCTCGCGGGCCTGCGTGGTTGCTGTGACGCAGGCCAGCAGGGGTAACAGCAGGGCGGTCAGCAGGGAAGGGCGATCGCGCGACATCGGGGGCATCCAGCGGCGGAAAAAACCGATGCTAACCGGCGCGGGCGTTCGTCGGTGTGCGCGAATGGGCGGGTCAGGCGTCGCGCCCGTCGTCCTTGAGCTTGCGCACGCGGGCGGCGGCGGGCTGGAGCGGCTGGCCGTCGCGCCCACGTGGCTGCATGTAGGGCAGCGGCCGCCGCGTCGCCAATTCGATCAGCTGTGAATGGGCTTCGCCCGTACCGAAGCGATGGCGCTCTCCCCACTGGCGCAGCGCGACCAGCAGCGGGAACAGTTCCTGGCCGGCGGCGGTGAGCACGTACTCCTGGTAGGCCGATCCATCGGAGGCCGGCCGCAGCTGCAGGATGCCGGCCTCGACCAGCCGGCGCAGGCGGTCGCTGAGGATGTTGCGCGCCGCGCCGAGGCTGCGCTGGAAATCACCGAAGCGGGTGATGCCGTCGAACGCGTCGCGGATCACCAGCAACGCCCAGCGGTCACCGAGCAGGTCGGCACTGCGGGCTACAGGACAGGGGCTGTCGGTGCGCATGCTGGGTATCTCCGAATGTGGTTGCAGTTTAAAACCAATGGCGATAGCCTGCACCCGGTTTCAAATTGCAACTACAAGATGAGTGCCGCATCTCTTCCCCGTCCGCTGCTGGTCCTGCTTGCGGTTGCCGCCGGCGCCAGCGTTGCCAATGTCTACTACGCTCAGCCGCTGCTGGATCAGCTTGCACGCGCCTTTGCACTGGACCGGGCCGTGGCCGGCGCGGTGCTGGCGGCCACCCAGGCCGGCAGCGTGCTGGCGTTGCTTGGCCTGCTGCCGCTGGCGGACCGCGGTGACCGGCGACGCCTGCTGCGGCTGCAGCTGATCGCACTGGTGCTGGCCCTGTTGTGGCTGGCGGCGTCGCGCACGGCGAGCTGGCTGTTGTCGGGCATGCTGCTGGCCGGATTGCTGGGCACGGCGCTGACCCAGGGCCTGATCGCCTACACCGCCACGCTGGCACCGCCCGAGCAGCGCGGTCGCATGGTTGGCGTGGTGCAGGGCGGAGTGTTCATCGGCCTGCTGCTGGCGCGCGTGGTGTCGGGTACGGTGGCGGCGGCCTTTGGCTGGCAGAGGGTCTACCTGCTGTCCGCGGTGGTGATGGCGGCATTGGCGGCGCTGCTGTGGCGGCGCTTGCCCGCAGTACCGGTGCCGTTGGTCCCTCCACGCTGGCGCGAGCTGCTGGGCTCGATGCTGGGCATGCTGCGCCGGAATCGGACGCTGCGCGAGCGCGGGCCGCTGGCGGTGCTGCTGTTTGCCGGCCTCAACGTGTTCTGGGCGGCGGCACCCTTGCCGCTGTCGGCACCGCCGCTGCACTGGTCGACCGCAGCCATCGGCGCGCTCGGCCTGGCCGGCGTGGTCGGTGCGTTGATGGCGGCGCGGGTCGGGCACTGGATGGACTGCGGTTTCGCACATCGGGTCAGCCTCGGCGCGCTGCTGCTGATGCTGGTCGCGTGGTGGCCGCTGCTGGGCCTGCCGCAATCGCTGTCCTTGCTGCTGCTGGGTGTGGTCGTGCTCGACCTCGGCGGCCAGGCACTGCATGTTTCGAACCAGGCATTGCTGCTGCGTGCACCGGCAGAACAGCATGGGCGCCTGGTGGCTTTGTACATGCTGTTCTATGCGGTGGGCAGTGGTGCAGGAGCGGCGGCGGGGCCCTGGATGCAGGTGCGGCATGGCTGGCCCGCAGTGTGCCTGCTGGGGGCAGGCATCGCGTTGCTGGCGCTGCTGTGGTGGGCAGCATGGTGGGTGGTGGCGGTGAAAGCAGCGGCTGACGTTGGTGTCGGTGGCGTCGGCTGTCGGTAGCGTCGACCGTTGGTCGACTGCTCTTGCCGCGGAGCGCGAGAAGCCAGCGCTCCGCGCGATAGTCGACTGGCAGTCGACTCTGGTGCCTGCCGCGCGGCGTTATCGCTGCAACGCACGCCGCCCGGGGGCTTCCTGCAATGCCTCGCTGGCCACCACCACGCGGTTGCGGCCGCTGCGCTTGGCTTCGTACATCGCGGCGTCGGCACGTGCCATCAGCCGCTCGTAATCCGGATGACCATCGTGACCGGCCACGCCGATGCTGGCGGTCAGTTCCAGCACCTGGCCATTGGCCAGCGCTACCGGCGACTGTGCGATCTGCCGGCGCAGGCTCTCGGCGATCACGGTCGCCTGCGATTCGCTGGCGGCCACCAGCACTACCACGAACTCTTCGCCGCCATAGCGGAACAGGTAGTCGCTGCCACGCGTGAGCTGGCCGAGCAGGCCGGCCACGTGCTGCAACGCGCGGTCGCCGGCATCGTGGCCATGGCCGTCGTTGATTGCCTTGAAATGATCCAGGTCGAGCAGCAGCAGCGAGAACGGTGTGCGGTTGCGCGTGGCCAGCTCGATTTCCCGGCGCAGCACTGTAGGCAGGAAGCGACGGTTGAGCAGATTCGTCAGCGCATCGCTGCCGGCATCCAGTTCGCCGATGCGCTCGAACAGCAGTGTCATCAGGGTGCGGATGGCAGCCAGATCCTCGCGGATGGCCGGCAGCACCGCCAGTCGCTGCGCCGGTGCATCGCCGCTCGCGCGCTTCAGGTGGCCGTCAATGCGGGCCATCAACTGGCCCACCTGCTGCGTTTCGCTGCTTTCGCCGAAGCTGGGGATGCCCTTGTGGGTGAACCACAGGCCGAACTCCGAGGTGGCCAGGCTGGCGTTGTCGCTGGCCTGCACATGACCGGCGAGTGCGTACAGCAGGGCGTTCTCCCAGTCCAGCAGCAGTGCGCGTTGACGCTCGCGTTCCGTACCGACGTTCTGTACCAGCGAGAACAGCCGGTAGGCGGCGTCGGCACGGGTGGAGCGCTCGCGCGCATGGGTGTAGGCCAGGGTCATGCCTTCCATGGCGATGTCCATGATCGCGCTGAGGCAGTCGATGGCGGCGAACGCGGTCGCGCTGTCGGGCGCGTCGTCGCGCAGGCGCACGAACAGCTCGTGCTTGAGCACGCGCGCACCGCGGGTGACCAGGTCGACCGGGATGCCGACCCGCGCGTGTACGTCGCCGATCACCCGCTGCGAGGCGACGGTGGTGGCGATGCCGGAGGCGTCGGTGGTCAGCAGTTGCACCAGCCAGCGCTGCATGGCCGGCTGCAGGCGCTGCTTGACCTGGTCGTGGGACAGGAAGCGGCGTGCACGCCCGTCCTGCAGCAGCACTTCGTAAAAGCGCTGGGCCAGCGCGGGTGGGGCATCGGTGGCAGCGGCCCTGAGCAGCGCGGTGGCGGCAGGGCCGGCCTGCAGCAGGCAATGCTGCCAGGCCTCGGCCAGCGGCTGGCTGGCATCGTCCAATTGGGGTGGTTCCACGTCGATCTCTGACTGCGTACGGCAAACCACGGGTATCGGCCGCGGCGGCGTACGGTTGATGGCGGGTTAGCCGGCCAGTTTACGCGCGGTGCAGGGTTGCACGGTGCGCAAACCACATCGGCGCCGCTGCGCCAATGAGTGAACGCATTTGAGAATCACTCGCATTGGTGGGAGAATGCGCGCACGGAACGGGCTGCAGGTGCCTGCAGCCCGTTCCGCCTCCCCCCTCGTCGTTGCCTCAAGCCCTTTGCCAGAGGCCCCGTAGCCCTGCCAGAAGGTCCTGATCATGTCTCCTGCCGTTGTCCTTTCGCCGCGCCCGCTGGCGCTTGCCGTTGCCGCCCTGCTGGCGGGCAGCGCCCTGACCGCCCAGGCCGAAACCGACGCCACCGATATCGACACGGTGCACGTCACCGCCTCGCAGATCGCGCGCCAGGCACTGGGTACCTCGACCATCACCGCCGAGGACATCGCCCGGCGCCCGCCGGCCAACGACATCGCCGAACTGCTGCGCACCATGCCCGGCGTCAACCTGACCGGCAACAGTGCCTCGGGCCAGTACGGCAACAACCGCCAGATCGATCTGCGCGGCATGGGCCCGGAAAACACCCTGATCCTGGTCGACGGCAAGCGCATCGGCGCACGCGATGCGGTGCGCATGGGGCGTAGCGGCGAGCGCAATACCCGCGGTGACACCAACTGGGTGCCGGCAGAAATGATCGAGCGCATCGAAGTGCTGCGCGGACCGGCAGCGGCACGCTATGGCTCGGGTGCTTCGGGCGGCGTGGTCAACATCATCACCAAGCGCCCGACCGGCGACCTGACCGGTGCGGTCGACCTGTATGGCCTGGTGCCCGAGCACAGCGCCGAGGGCGGCAGCGAGCGCGTCGGCCTGCAGCTGAGCGGGCCGATGACCGACACCCTGTCGTTCCGCCTGTATGGCAACCTCAACAAGACCGACGCCGATTCGCTGGACCTCAACCGCCAGTACGCCACCAATCCGAACGCGGTGCCACCGGCCGGTCGCGAGGGCGTCAAGAATCGTGATGTCAACGCGCTGCTGCGCTGGGACGTGACCGCCAACCAGGTGGTCGAGTTCGAAGCCGGCACCAGCCGCCAGGGCAACATCTATGCAGGTGACCGCGCGGTCAGCACCACCGGCACCTCGACACCGATCGATCTGGGGGCCTTGGCCGAGCAGCAGGCCGAGACCAACCGCATGTACCGCAACACCGGCGCGATCACCCATCGCGGCCGCTGGGGTGATGTGACCTCGCGGGTAACGGCGGCAGTGGAGGCGGTGAACAACTCGCGCATCAACGAAGGCCTGGCCGGTGGCCCGGAGGGCAGCTTCAACGGCACCGACTGGTCGACCTCGCGCCTGCGCAACTACCAGCTGGACGGCGAAGTGAGCTTCCCGACCACGCTGGGCGGCGCCGAGAACATCTGGACGCTGGGCTTTGAATACCTGGACAGCCGCCTGACCGACCCGTACTCGATGAGCCAGTCCAGCAGCAGCGGCGGCGGCATTCCGGGGCTGTCGGCCGATCGCGCGCGCGGCAAGTCCGATGCGCAGACCACCGCCGTATTCGTCGAAGACAACATCTACCTGGGTGAGCGCTGGATCGTCACCCCGGGCCTGCGCTTCGATCACCACAGCCAGTTCGGCAACAACACCAGCCCCAGCCTCAATGCGCAGTTCCGCATCAACAGCGACTGGGTGGTGAAGGGGGGTATCGCCCGTGCATTCAAGGCACCGAACCTGTACCAGTCGAATCCGGACTATCTGTATTACACCCGTGGCAATGGCTGCCCGAATGCACTGCCGAGCCTGGGCGCCGGCTGCTACATGCGCGGCAACGCGGACCTGAAGGCGGAAACCAGCCTGAACAAGGAACTGGGCATCGAGTGGGCACCGCAGAGCGGCTGGCAGGCGTCGTTGACCTACTTCCACAACGACTACAAGGACAAGATCCAGGCCGGCTACACCCAGATCGGGCTGACCGCCGACACCAAGGGTCGCATCTTCCGCTGGGAGAACGCACCCAAGGCGATCGTGCAGGGGCTTGAAGGCAACCTGGTGATCCCGCTGCTGGGCGAGCAGGGCAGCCGCCTGAAGTGGAGCAACAACTTCACCTACATGGTCGAGAACGAGAACAAGACCACGCGCCAGCCGCTGTCGGTGATCCCGAAGTACACCATCAACACCATGCTGGACTGGCAGGCCACCGACAAGCTGTCGCTGCTGCTGACCGGCACGTTCTACGGCAAGCAGGAACCGGCCACCACCAACATCAACAACGACCCGCGCTGCACCGGCACCTGCGACCCGTCGATCGCACTGCAGGATCGCGGTGCGTACAACATCTGGGGCGTGAGCGCGCGCTACAAGGTGACCGAGACGGTCAGCTTCGGCTTTGGCGTCAACAACCTGGCCGACAAGCGCCTGTTCCGCGAGGCCAACAGCAGCGATGCCGGTGCGGCGACCTACAACGAGCCGGGTCGCGCGTACTGGGCCAGCCTGCGCTTCGGGTTCTGACCCCAGGCCGGCGTCGTTCCACGGGGCTCGCCAGGCATGCCTGGCGGCTCCGGACCGGTACGCCTGCAATGTTATAAACATCGTAATAGTCTCCCCCGCCAGCACGGCGTAGCCTGCACCGCATCGCAAAGGAGCTGTTGCCATGGGCCACGACCACGATCACCTGCCATCCGAGATCCGCCACGAGAAACCCTTGTGGTGGGCGCTCGGCCTGACCTCCACCTTCCTCGTCGTCGAGGTGGTGGGCGCGTTCTGGACCAACAGCCTGGCGCTGCTGTCCGACGCGGCGCACATGGCCACCGATGCGCTGGCGCTGATGATCGCGCTGGTGGCGGTACGGCTGAGCCGTCGCCCGCCCGACGCGCGCCGCACCTACGGCTATGCGCGCCTGGAAGCGCTGGGCGCGATGATCAACGGTGCGATGCTGTTCGTGGTCGCCGGGTACATCCTGTGGGAGGCCATTGGGCGTTTCCGCGAGCCGCAGGAGATTGCCTCGTCGGGCATGCTGGTGATCGCCGCGGCGGGCCTGGTCATCAACCTGATCTCGATGCGCCTGCTGCAGGCCGGCAGCGGCGAGAGCCTCAACGTGAAGGGCGCCTACCTGGAAGTGTGGGCGGACATGCTTGGCTCGGTGGCGGTGATTGCTGGTGCGCTGTTGATCAAGTGGACCGGCTGGAAGCCGATCGATCCCATCCTGGCGGTGCTGATCGGCCTGTGGGTGCTGCCGCGCACCTATGTGTTGATGCGTGAGGCGATCAACGTGCTGCTGGAAGGCGTGCCCAAGGGCATGGACGTGGCCAGGGTACGTGACAGCCTGTCCGGCCACGCTGCGGTACTGGATGTGCATGACCTGCACGTGTGGGCGCTTGCTTCCAGCACCCCAGCGCTCACCGCGCACATCGTGATGCGCGACGGCACCGATGCCGATGCGCTGCGCCGTGAACTGGGCGGGCGCCTGCACGATGACTTCGGCATCGAGCACGTGACACTGCAGATCGAAGCGGACCACTGCGGCGAAGCCTGTGGTGAGCCGGTGCCGGCCAAGGGCGGCGAGCACGAGGGCCATGAGGGCCATGACCACGGCGAGGACGCGCAGGGCCATCGCGGTCACGTGCATCGCTGATCGAAGGTGACGCGCGTGCCGGGCGATGCCCGCCGCAGCTATTCGTCCCGTCGCGAGGCCAGCCGATCCGCCAGCCGGGTCGGCTCCGGCAGCCGGTAACCGCGCAGGGTGCGCTGCACCCAGGCCAGCGCGGTATCGGCACTGACCCGATGGCCGCCGGCCACGAACAGCGGCTTGCAGCGCACCTTGCTGCGCAGCACCCAGCCCAGTTGTTCATCGCCATCCAACAGCGGCGTATGTGCACCGGCCTCGGCGCCCGGCTCGACGAACTGGCCCACCAGCTTCGACTTGGCCACGCCGATGCTCGGCAGGTCGGTGACCACGCCCAGATGCGCGGCCACGCCCAGCCGGCGCGGATGGCTGATGCCGTGGCCATCGACGAACACCAGATCCGGCGCCTGCGGCAGCAGCGCCAGTGCCGCCAGCAGCGCCGGCAGCTCGCGGAAACTGAGCAGGCCGGGGATGTAGGGCATCACCGTAGGAATCCGCGCGATCTCCTGCGCCACGGGCTGCAGCGTCTTCGCATCCAGCAGCACCGCCGCGGCGCGGGTGATGGCGCCGTTGTCTTCAAAGCCGACATCCAGCCCGGCCAGCCAGCGCATGTCGCGGGGCAAGCGGTCCTGGCGCTCCACGCGGCCGGCAAGCTGGATCTGCTGCGCGCGGGCAGTGGCGACGCTGCCTTCCCAGCGTCCGGGGTCGATCACCGTATTCATTGGCCGCAGCATCGCATGCGCGGCGCCACGGCCCGGTGAGTGGCGCCCGGGGCTACAATGGCGGCCTGCCTTTCCTCGCGTTGGAGACCCTGCAGTGACCCGTAAACTCGTACTGTTGCGCCATGGCCAGAGCCAGTGGAACCTGGACAACCGCTTCACCGGCTGGGTCGATGTCGACCTGACCGAGCAGGGGCGCCGGGAAGCGGCTGCCGCCGGTCGCCTGATGCGCGAGGAAGGCCTGCAGTTCGACGTCGCCCACACTTCCGTGCTCAAGCGCGCCATCCACACCCTGCAGGGTGCACTGGCCGAGCTGGAGCAGGACTGGCTGCCGGTGAACAAGTCCTGGCGGCTCAACGAGCGCCACTACGGCGGCCTGCAGGGCCTGGACAAGGCAGAGACCGCTGCCAAGCACGGCGAAGACCAGGTCAAGGTGTGGCGTCGTTCGTACGACATCCCGCCGCCGGCCATGGACCTGGAAGATCCGGGCCACCCTATCCACGACCGCCGCTACGCCGGCCTGGACCGCAACGCGCTGCCGGGCACCGAATCGCTGGCCACGACCCTGGACCGCGTGCTGCCGTACTGGCATGACGCCATCGCGCCGCAGCTGAAGGACGGCAAGACCGTGCTGGTCACCGCCCACGGCAACTCGCTGCGTGCGCTGTACAAGTACCTCAACAATGTCTCGCGCGAGGAAATCCTCGAGCTGAACATCCCGACCGGCATTCCGCTGCTGTTCGAACTGAACGACGATCTGACCGTGCAGTCGTTCCGCTATCTGGGCGACCCGGAAGCGGCACGCAAGGCTGCTGAGGCCGTGGCCAACCAAGGCAAGGCGAAATAAAGAAGCAGAAGGCCGGCGCAAGCCGGCCTTCGCTTTTTGTAGAGTCGAGCCATGCTCGACTGCTCTCCGTTGCGGGTTCATGACCCCTGCGGGAGGCCAACCGCAGTCGAGCATGGCTCGACTCTACAGGAAGCTCGCCCCTGTGACCTTTGGCCGGTCCCTGTCGTGGGCGTACCCGGCTACCCTGTGAAATTACCCGCAGGAGAGCCACATGAACGTCCGCAACCTGGTCCCGCTGGGCCTGACCATCGCCATTGCTGCCTCGCTGGCGGCCTGTGGCAAGAATGAAGCCGCACCGGCGGCCAGTGCCGACGCCAAGCCGGCCTTCGACCAGTCGCAGATCAAGACGCCGCTGATCTCGCTCAACAGCGCCGATCTGGACCCGTCGATCTCGGCCTGTACCGACCTCAATGGCTTCGTCAACAGCAAGTGGCTGAAGGCCAACCCGGTGCCGGGCGACCAGACCACCTGGGGCAGCTTCGAGATCCTGCGTGAGCGCTCGCTGGAAGTGCAGCACGCGCTGGTCCAGCAGGCCGCCGCCAGCCAGGCCAAGGCCGGTTCGGTGGAAGCCAAGATCGGTGACATCTGGAAGACCGGCAACGACGAAGCCAAGATCGAAGCCGCCGGCCTGGCGCCGCTGCAGCCGCAGCTGGACAAGATCACTGCACTGAACGACACCGCTGCCATCACCCAGTACCTGCGCGACAGCCAGGCCGAGGGCAAGGGCGTGCTGTTCTCGCTGTTCGCCAATGCCGACTACAAGGATTCGGCCAACGTCATCGCCTACGTCGGCCAGGGCGGCCTGGGCCTGCCGGAGAAGGGCTACTACTTCGACGACGCGCAGGCCAAGATCCGCGACGCCTACGTGGCCTACATCGCACAGGTGCTGACCCTGTCCGGTGTGGACGCGGCGCAGGCCGCCGAGCAGGCCAAGGCCGTGATGGCCTTCGAAACCCGCCTGGCCAAGGCCTCGATGTCGCGCATCGAAATGCGTGACCCGGCCAAGCGCTACAACCCGCTCAGCGCCGCAGATGCCGACAAGCTGACCCCGAACTTCAGCTGGACCGCGCTGTTCGACACCCTGAAGGTGCCGGCCGCACAGAAGTTCTCGCTGGCGCAGCCGGCCTTCTTCGGTGAAATGGACAAGATGCTCGCCGATGTGCCGGCCAGCACCTGGCAGGCCTACCTGCGCTTCCACACCATCGACGATGCCTCGCCGTACCTGAGCAGCCAGTTCGAGAAGGCCAACTTCGATTTCTACGGCACCACCCTGCGTGGCCAGAAGGAAATGCAGCCGCGCTGGAAGCGCGTGCTGGAGTCGGTCAACGGCGGCATGGGTGAAGCGCTGGGCCAGCTGTACGTCGACGCCGTGTTCCCGGCCGAGTCGAAGGTCGCCATGCAGCATCTGGTGGAAAACCTGTCGCAGGCACTGAAGGCGCGCCTGGAGCAGCTGCCGTGGATGGGCGAAGAAACCAAGAAGAAGGCACTGGAGAAGTGGGCCAGCTTCACCCCGAAGATCGGCTACCCGGACAAGTGGCGTGACTGGGCAGGCCTGCAGACCAACGGGGACAGCTACCTGGGCAACATGCAGGCGGCGCGTGCGTTCAACTACCGCTACATGCTGGACAAGATCGGCAAGCCGGTGGACAAGACCGAGTGGGGCATGACCCCGCAGACCGTCAACGCGTACTACAACGCCACCAAGAACGAGATCGTGTTCCCGGCGGCGATCCTGCAGGCACCGTTCTTCGACGCCAAGGCCGATCCGGCGCTGAACTACGGCGGCATCGGTGCGGTCATCGGCCACGAAATGATGCACGGCTACGATGACTCGGGCAGCCAGTTCGCCGCCAACGGCAATTTCGACAACTGGTGGACCGACGCCGACCGCAAGGCCTTCACCGAGCGTACCGACCAGCTGGTCGCGCAGTTCGACGGCTATGAATCGGTGCCGGGCGTGTTCGTGAAGGGCAAGCTGACCCTGGGCGAAAACATCGGCGACCTGGGCGGCCTGACCGTGGCCTACGACGCGCTGCAGATGGCGCTGAAGGAAGATCCGAAGGCGAATGTCGAGGTTGATGGCCACAGCCAGGACCAGCGCTTCTTCATGAACTGGGCCACCGTGTGGCGCCGCAACTTCACCGATGGTGAGCTGCGCGTCCGCCTGAACACCGACCCGCATGCGCCGGCCAACTTCCGTGCCAACGGTGCGCCGTCGAACATGCCGTCCTATGCCGCTGCATTCCAGTGCAAGGCCGGTGATGCGATGGTGCGTGCCGACGACAAGCGCGTGGTGATCTGGTAATCGATCATCCGTGATGCATGATGCGAAAGGCCCGGCGAATGCCGGGCCTTTTGTCTTTCTGGCCGGTCGCGAGGAGCGCGCCGGTAGAGTCGACTGTTAGTCGACTATCGCGCGCAGCGTGGGATTTTCTCGATCTGGACGAAGAGCAGTCGACTAACAGTCGACTCTACCGGCGGGTCGTTTCACCGTCGGGAAGATCTCAGGCCAGCTCGGGTTCCCGCGCCAGCATGCGATGGAAGCGCTGCAGCACGTAGGGATCCACCAGCCCGCCGGACTGCGCTTCGATGATCCGCAATGCGGTTTCATGCTCCATCGCATCGCGATACGGGCGCACGCTGGTCATTGCATCGTAGGCATCGACAACGGTGACGATACGTGAGCCCAGCGGAATGCTCTCGCCACGCAGGCCGTCGGGGTAGCCGCTGCCATCGAAGGCCTCGTGATGGGCGCGGATCAGCCGCGCCACAGGCATGGCGTCGCTGCGGCCGGTGGCCAGGAAGATGTGTTCGCCGCGTACCGGATGCTCGCGCATGATCGCGCGCTCCTCATCGGTATGCCGGCGCGGTGCCAGGAGCACATCGTCGGGAATGCCGATCTTGCCGACGTCGTGGAAGCGCGCGGCCAGGCCGATCTGCGCACAGGCATCGTCGTCGAGATCGCAGTGCGTGGCCAGGCGCTGCGCGAGCAGGCCAACGCGGTCGCAGTGGTGGCGGGTGTAGGCGTCGCGCATCTGCAGCGACATCGAGAGGGCATCGATCAGGCAGGCCTGCGCGTGCAGCAGGTCGGGGGCGGGTACGGCGTCAGGGAACATGGTCATCCGCCCGCACCGGGTGGGGACCGGTGCGGGGTGTTCGGGGGGGCGATCAACCCGGGGCGAGGGTGGTCAGAAGGGCACGGGCCGCATTGAAGCGGTCTTCCGGCAACGGCAGCGGGTGCTTGATGCGCAGCTTGTCGGGCCCTTCCATGGCGTAGAGGTTCGGTTGTTTCTGGATCAGCTGGATCACCGCCATCGGATCGATGTTCGGCTTGGACTCGAACACGATGCGGCCACCGTTCTCGCCCAGGTCCAGCTTGCGGATGCCCAGCGTGTTGGCTTTCAGCTTCAGCTCGGCGATGGCGAACAGGTGCTTGGCCGCATCCGGCAGCAGGCCGAAGCGGTCGATCATCTCCACCTGCAGTTCGCGCAGCGCATCACTGTCGCGCGCGCTGGAAATGCGCTTGTACAGGGTCAGGCGGGTGTGCACGTCCGGCAGGTAGTCTTCCGGAATCAGCGCCGGCACATGCAGCTCGACTTCGGCACCGCGCACTTCCTCGCCGGCATCCAGGTCGGGCAGCTTGCCCTGCTTGATGCTGCGCACCGCGCGTTCCAGCAGTTCTGTGTACAGGCTGAAGCCGACCTCGGCCATCTGCCCGCTCTGGTCCTCGCCGAGCAGTTCACCGGCACCGCGGATCTCCAGATCGTGGGTGGCGAGGGTGAAGCCGGCGCCCAGTTCGTCCATCGAGGCGATCGCTTCCAGGCGCTTCTCGGCGTCGGGGGTGATCGCGCGGCGGTCAGGGGTGATCAGGTAGGCGTAGGCACGGTGGTGCGAACGGCCGACGCGGCCGCGCAGCTGGTGCAGCTGGGCCAGGCCGAAGCGGTCGGCACGGTTGATGATGATGGTGTTGGCGTTGGGAATGTCGATGCCCGATTCGATGATCGTGGTCGACAGCAGCACGTTGAAGCGCTGCTTCTGGAAATCCAGCATCACCTTTTCCAGCTCGCGCTCCGGCATCTGCCCGTGGGCGATGCCGATACGCGCCTCCGGCACCAGCTCGGACAGCTCGCGCTGCATGCGGCCGATGCTTTCCACGTCGTTGTGCAGGAAGTACAGCTGGCCACCGCGCGCGAGCTCGCGCTGGAAGGCCTCACGCAGCAGCGCGTTGTCCCACTGGGTGATGAAGGTCTGCACCGCCAGCCGGTTCGGCGGCGGCGTGGCGATGATCGACAGGTCGCGCAGGCCGGCCATGGCCATGTTGAGCGTGCGCGGAATCGGAGTGGCGGTCAGGGTCAGCAGGTGCACGTTGGCGCGCAGCGCCTTCAGCGCTTCCTTCTGGCGTACGCCAAAACGCTGTTCCTCGTCGACGATGACCATGCCCAGGTCCTTGAACTTCACGTCCGGCTGCAGCAGGCGATGGGTACCGACGATCACGTCGATGGTGCCGGCGGCGACCTTTTCCAGCTCGGCCTTGATCTCCTTGGTGCTCTTGAAGCGCGACAGCACTTCGACCTTCAGCGGGTAATCGGCGAAACGGTCGCGGAAGTTGCGGTAGTGCTGCTCGGCGAGCAGCGTGGTCGGCACTAGCACCGCTACCTGCTTGCCGGCACTGGCGGCGGCGAACGCCGCGCGCACGGCGACCTCGGTCTTGCCGAAGCCGACGTCGCCGCAGACCACGCGGTCCATCGGCTGGCTGCTGGACAGGTCGCGCAGGGTGGCATCGATCGCGGCCAACTGGTCCGGGGTTTCCTCGAACGGGAAGCCGGCCGCGAACGGTTCGTACATCGCGCGGTCCACCTGCAGTGCCAAACCCGCACGCGCCTGGCGGCGGGCCTGGATCTCCAGCAGCTCGGCAGCGACGTCGCGCACCTTCTCGGCGGCCTTGCGCTTGGCCTTGCTCCACTGCTCGCCACCAAGTGAATGCAGCGGCGCGGTTTCCGCCGAAGCACCGGAGTAGCGGCTGATCAGGTGCAGCTGGGCGACCGGCACATACAGCCGGTCGCCCTTGGCATATTCGATTTCGAGGAATTCGCCGGGCATGCCGCCGACGTCCATCGCGATCAGGCCCCGGTAGCGGCCGACGCCATGGTCCTCATGCACGATCGGTGCGCCCTCGGTCAGTTCGCCGAGGTCGCGGATGATCGCTTCCGGCTCGCGGCCGGCACGGCGCGTGCGGCGGGTGCTGCCGGCGCGCTCGGGGAACAGCTGGCGCTCGGTCAGCACCGCGATGCGCGGGTCGTCCAGTGCGAAGCCATCTTCCAGCGGCGCCACAGCGATCGCGAAGCGCGCATCGTCGGCGAGGAACGCGGGCAGGTCGGCCACCACCGGCGGCTTCAGCTCGGCGGCCTGCAGCACTTCCAGCAGGGCTTCACGACGGCCTGGCGAATCGGCGGCGATCAGCACCCGGCCCGGGTAGTGGCCGAGGAAAGATTTCAGTGCGTCGCCGGCGGGGGCCTCGCGTGCGGCCACCGGCAGCGGCGGCAGCGGCTGGTCACCCAGCGCATGGGCATCGGCGATGCGCGCGTGGTCAGCCGACCACACCTCGATGCGCGGGGCATCGTTCAGGCGCTCGCGCAGCAGCTCTGGCGACAGGTACAGCGCAGACGGCGGCAGCAGCGGCCGTTCGACGTCGTGGCGGCGTTGTTCGTAGCGCTCACCGGTCTGCGCCCAGAACGCGACGGACGCTTCATACGCACCGGCGCAGACCACCGGCAAGCTGCCGTCGGGCAGGTAGTCGAACAGGGTGGCGGTGCGTTCGAAGAACAGCGGCAGGTAGTACTCGACGCCGGCCGGGGCCAGCCCGGACTTCAGATCCTGGTACAGCGAACTGCGCCGGGTATCCACATCGAAACGCTCGCGCAGCGCGGCCAGCACGCGGGCGATGCTGGCCTCGTCCATCGGCACTTCGCGGCCGGGCAGCATGTGCACGGCCTCGACCTTGTCCAGCGAACGCTGGCTTTCCGGATCGAACGCACGGATCGAATCGATGTCCTCGTCCAGCAGTTCCACCCGCAGTGGCTCGTCGGAACCCATCGGGAACACGTCGAGCAGGCCGCCGCGCACGGCGAAGTCGCCGGGGTCCATCACCTGCGGCACGTTGCGATAGCCGGCACTTTCCAGGCGGCGCTTCTCGGCCTCCAGATCCAGGCGCTGGCCGACCTTCAGGTCGAAGCTGCCACCGATCACATAGCTGCGCGGGGCCAGCTGCTGCAGCAGGGTCTGCACCGGCACGATCACCAGGCCGCGCTTCAGCGAGGGCAGGCGATGCAGGGCGGACAAACGCTGCGAGATGATGTCCGGATGCGGGCTGAAGCGGTCGTAGGGCAGGGTTTCCCAGTCCGGGAAGGCGACCACCGGCAGGGCCGGGTCGCCGCCGAGCAGGGTCTGCAGGTCGGCTTCGAGCTGGTTGGCACCGTGGTTGTCACGGGCGATCACCAGCAGCGGCGCGTCGTGCGCGCGCGCGGCCTGGGCCAGGTACCAGGCCAGGGCGGTCGGCGAGGCGGGGGCGCGCCACCAGGCGCGGAGCTGGCCGGCGCGCGGCAGCGGCGGGGCGGAGTATGAGGTACGCGACATGGACCCCGGATTTTAGCAGAAGCCTGATCCAGGCCCGGTGGGTCGGGCTCGCCGGTTGCCGACAGCCTCATGTGCCGTTGGGGGAACACAATGCCGGCCAGCGGCCGGCACTACCGGGAGACGTGGCCGGGCAGGGCCCGGCGTATCCGTTAGTTGTCCAGCTCCAGCACCATCCGCACCAGGCCTTCGGCACCGGTCGGGTGCGGCACCGGCTTGAAGCCCAGCGAGGCGGCCAGCTGCTTCATCGGCTCGTTCTCGGCGGCAACGTCGCCGTACAGGCGGTCCAGGTACTTGCCGCGTCCCCACTTCACCAGCTTGCGCATCAGCTGCCGGCCCAGGCCCTGGCCGATCAGGAAGCGGCTGATCAGGATCGCGTACTCGGCTTCACGGGTACCGGGGATGATCGAGGCCCGGGCGACCGCACCGACCACTGCTTCGCCAGCAGGCAGGGATTCGGCAGCGACCAGGGTGATCTCGGTCTTGGGATTCGGGTGGGTCAGGCGCTGGGTGGTTTCCGGCGACAGCTCGGTCACCGCCTGCAGGAAACGATCACGGATTTCTTCCGGTCCGAACAGGCTGAACGCCGCTTGCAGCGGTGCGCCATCTTCCGGGCGGATGGGGCGGATCAGCAGCTCGTGGCCGCTGGGAGCCTTGAAGATCTCATGCCAGGGCGGCATGCGGTTGCGAGTGGCCATACCGGGTGATTCCTTGGTGGTCCATCGATTGTGGCATCACCGGGGCTGCATTCCGTGAACGAAAGGCTCACGGCGGTACAGCCTCGTGAAGGCCGTTATTCGGGTGCTTTGAGCCAATCCAGGCGGGTGCTGGCCCCCGGTTCGCCCAGGTGCTGGCGCAGCGCCGGCAGGGCCGGGCCGACCACCCGGTCGAACTGCCAGGGCGGGTTGAGCAGCAGCATGCCACTGCCGTTGAGGCGCAGCGGCGAGTCGTCCGGGCGCACCAGGAACTCGATCGTCATCGCCGATTTCACCGGCAGGGCGGTGGCCTTGCGCAGGAAATGCAGGATGGTGCGGCGCTGCTTGATCGGGAACCAAACCGCGCAGGTGGCCTGCGGCCAGCGCGCCAGGGTTTCGGCCAGGGCGGCCAGCACCGCCTGGTACTCGGCATCCTGGGCTTCGTAGGGCGGGTCGATCAGGACCAGGCCACGGCCGATCTTGCTGCCATTGAACTTCGGCGGCAGCAGCGAGCGCAGCAGCGCATAGCCATCGCCAGAGCGCACATCGACGCGGCTGTCATGGGCGAACAGGGCCTTCAACGTGGCCGTTTCGGCTTCCTGCAGCTCACAGACCGCCATGCGGTCCTGCGCACGCATCGCCTGTGCGCTCAGCAGCGGCGAACCCGGATAATTGGTCAGCGCGCCGACCGGGTTGTCCGCCTGTACCGCCTTCAGGTAGCGCTCGACCACCTCCGGCAGCCTGGGCTGGGCCATCAGCCGCATGATTCCGGACTCGGCCTCCAGGGTCTTGCGGCTCTCTTCGCTGGCCAGCAGGTAGCGGCCGGCACCGCCGTGGGTGTCGAGCACGAAGAACGGGCTGTCCTTGCGCTTGAAGCTGTCGATCAGGGCCAGCTGCACGATGTGTTTGAGCACGTCGGCATGGTTGCCGGCATGGAAGGCGTGGCGATAGTTCATGGGCGGCAGTGTACGGGGCGGCGGCCGCAGCGGCTATGCTGCGCGCCATGACAGCTCCTGTTGCCCATGTCCTGGTGGTCGAGGACGAAGCCGCCATCGCCGAAACCGTGCTCTATGCGCTGCGCAGCGAGGGCTATGCCGCCAGCCACTGCCTGCTGGGCGGCGAGGCCCTGCAACGGCTGCAGGCCGGGGATATCGACGTGGTGGTGCTGGACGTGGGCCTGCCCGACCTGGGCGGCTTCGAGGTCTGCAGGCGACTGCGCGCGCAGCCCGGGCCGTCGGCGCAGCTGCCGGTGATCTTCCTGACCGCCCGCAACGACGAAGTGGACCGGGTGCTCGGCCTGGAGCTGGGCGCCGACGACTACATGACCAAGCCGTTCTCGCCGCGCGAGCTGGTGGCACGGGTGCGTGCGCGCCTGCGCCGCGCGGCACCGGTCGTGGCAGCACCCGGCGCCGATGCGGGCTGGCAGGAACATGGCGCCTTTGCCATCGACCGCGAAGGCCGGCGCATCCGCTTCCGTGGCCAGGCACTGGACCTGACCCGCTACGAGTACGCGCTGCTGGAAGCACTGCTGCAGCGCCCGGGCGCCATCCTCAGCCGTGCCCAGCTGATGGACCGAGGCTGGGACAGCAGCGCCGACAGCGCCGACCGCACCGTTGATACGCATGTAAAGACGCTGCGCGCCAAGCTGCGCGCGGCCGGTGCCAGCGACGACCCGATCCGCACCCACCGTGGCCTTGGCTACGCGCTGGAGGTCTAGCCGATGCGCCTGGTACTGAAGCTGTTCCTGGGCTTCTTCCTGATCACCGGCATCGCGGCGTTCTTCGTGATGCGCGTGTTCGTCAACGAAGTGAAGCCCGGTGTGCGCCAGGCGATGGAATCGACCCTGGTCGATGCGGCCAACGTGCTGGCCGAAATGGCCGCCGCCGACGTCAAGGCCGGCACCATCCGCAGCGGCAGCTTCACCCGCAACCTCGCCAAGGCACGCCAGCGCGACCTGAAGGCGATGGTCTGGCGCTTCCCGAAGCGCTCGCTGGATTACCGGGTGACCATCACCGATGCCAAGGGCATCGTCATCTACGACTCGCTGGGCCGCGACCTGGGGCGCGACAACTCGCGCTGGAATGATGTCTATCGCACCCTGCGAGGTGAGTACGGCGCGCGTTCCAGTCCCGAGATTGCCGGCGAAGAGGGCGACACGGTGATGCATGTGGCGGCGCCCGTATATGACCCGGCCGATGGGCGCACCCTCATCGGCGTGCTCAGCCTGGCGCAGCCCAACCGCAGCATCGATCCGTTCATCGCCGCCAGCCAGCGCGCCATCATCGAGCGCGGGGCCTGGCTGATCGGCTTGTCGGCGCTGGTCGGTGTGCTGGTGACGATGTGGCTGACCACCGGCCTGGGCCAGCTCAGCCGCTATGCGCGTGCGGTCAGCGCCGGCGAACCGGTGCCGCCGCCGCGCCGCCGCCGCGACGAGATCGGCGATCTCGGCCAGGCGCTGGAAACAATGCGCCGCAAGCTGGAAGGCAAGGCCTACGTCGAGCAGTACGTGCAGTCGCTGACGCATGAGATGAAGAGCCCGCTGGCGGCCATCCGCGGTGCCGCCGAGCTGCTGCAGGAGCCGCTGCCCGAAGCCGATCGCGTGCATTTCGCGCACAGCATTGTCGACCAGCAGGAGCGGCTGACCGAGACCATCGACAAGCTGCTGGCACTGGCTGAAGTGGAACAGCACGGCTGGCTGCAGACCCGCGACCGGATCGCGCTGCCGGCATTGCTGGCCGATGCGGCCGCTGCCGCGCAGGTGCGCGCACAAGCGGCGGGCGTGCAGGTCCGCATCGGCAGCGTGCCCGACCTGCAGGTGCAGGGCGACGGCTACCTGCTGCGGCAGGCACTGCACAACCTGATCGACAACGCGATTGCCTTCTCGCCGGCTGGCGCGGAGATCGCGCTGCAGGCCGAGGTGGACGGGCAGGGCGTGCGCCTGCAGGTGGCCGACCGTGGCGCCGGCATTCCCGACTACGCACGTGAGCGGGTGTTCGAACGCTTCTATTCGCTGGCGCGCCCCGGCAGCGGGCGGCGCAGTTCCGGCCTGGGCCTGCCGTTCGTGCGGGAAGTCGCGCGCCTGCACGATGGGCGCGCCAGTGTCGATGCACGCGACGGCGGCGGTACCGTAGCCAGCCTGTGGTTGCCGCTGGGTACACCGGGCCAGCGCCCGCGCCGCTGACTTCACACTCGCTTCAAATTCGCCACAAACCCTGCTCACTGCAGCGGTCCATCCTGCAGCCCTCTCCAACGAGGATGGACCATGAAATCCCTGAAGATGCTGCTGCGGTTCGCCATTGTCGGCGGGCTGATCCTGCTGCTGCTGATCCCGCTGACGATGATCCGCGGGGTCATCAACGAACGCAGTGCGTACCGCGATGAGGCCTTCGCGCGGGTGGCCGACAGCCGCGCCGGTGCGCAGCAGCTGGTCGGGCCGGTGCGGGTGGTGCCGTGGGTGGAGCGCAAGCAGGTTGAACTGGTCGATCCGCTGGGCGTCAAGAAGACCGAGGTGCAGGTCACCGAGGGGCACTGGTTGCAGATGCCGGCGTCGCTGGAGGTGGGCGGTGAGATGCTGCCGAGCCAGCGTGAGGTCGGGCTGTTCAAGGTGCCGGTCTACAGCTGGAACGGCCAGATGAAGGCGACGTTCGCCGAAGACGACTATCCGGTGAAGGCCGGCCGCAGTTACGGCCAGCCGTATGTAGCCGTGGGCATTTCCGATGTGCGTGGCCTGGTCGGTACGCCGAATCTGCGCGTGGATGGCAAGCAGCTGCGGCTGCTGCCCGGCGTGGGCGCGGCCAGCGAAGTAGGGCGAGGCCTGCATGCACCGGTGGCCGGTTTCGCTGCGGATCAGGGCGGCAAGCTGGCTGCCAGCACCGTTGAACTGGAGCTGCGCCTGGACGGCAGCCGCATGCTGTCGGTGGTGCCGGTAGGCGACGATACGCATATCGCGCTGCGTTCGAGCTGGCCGCACCCGTCGTTCAGCGGGGCGTTCCTGCCCAATGAGCGACGCGTTGATGCACAGGGTTTCGATGCGCGCTGGGCCGTGTCCTCGCTGGCCTCCGACGCACAGCGACAGCTGCGCAATGACGGTTCGGTCGATTCGCAGGCGGTGACGGTATCGCTGGTCGATCCAGTCGATGCTTACACCCAGGCCGATCGCGCCTCGAAGTACGGCGTGCTGTTCGTGCTGCTCACCTTCGTCGGCTTCATCCTGTTCGAACTGATCAAGTCGCTGCGCATCCACCCGCTGCAGTACCTGATGGTGGGCCTGGCGTTGGCGATCTTCTTCCTGTTGCTGATCAGCCTGTCCGAGCACATCGCGTTCTGGAAGGCCTACCTGGTATCGGCGGTGGCCTGTATCGGCCTGCAGGCGGTGTACCTGGCCAACGTGCTGGGCCATTGGAAGCGCGGTCTCGGCTTCGCTGCGCTGCTGACCGTGCTGTACGGCGCGCTGTATGGCCTGCTGGTGTCGGAGAACAACGCGCTGCTGATGGGTTCGCTGCTGCTGTTCGTGATCCTGGCGCTGGCGATGTGGGTGACGCGCCGGGTCGACTGGTACGCGCTTGGCGCGGAACTGAAGTAAGGAGTACGTCATGGGCTGGCGCCAGGGATTGCGGCAACGGGCACGGCAGGGCATTCCGGCCCTGCTGGAAGTGGATGCACTGCTGCAGGCACATGGCGTGCTGGCGGCCCTGCCGGGGGCACGGATCGCCCCCGGCCTGGTCCGCTTCCAGCTGGCTGCGGTGACCTGCGAGGGATTGCAGGGGCAGGGACTGCGCTGGCTGCAGGACGCGCGGCAGGGACGCGGCGCGGTGGCCGGCCGGGTGCCGCGCTACCGGCCATGGAAGGCCGGGGCGGAGGCGCTGGCCGAGATCGGCATCGGCGGCCTGCCGGATGACTGGCCGGCACACGCGTCGGTGTATGGCTGCAGCAGCATCGATCGGCGGCATTGGTTGTTGTTGCTGCCGGAGCGGGCGCAGTTGTGGTTGGGGTGGAGTGGGTGATCGGGTTGTTCATCCACGCATGGCGTGGATCTACTGGCGGGAACCCAGCCCTCTGGTGGGTGCGAGCTGACCGGTCACCTGTGGGTGCGAACCTTGGTTCGCATGCTCCTGCCCATGACCGATGGGACGGTATCGGCGCGCCCCTGCTGGCTAGACTCGATGGGTTGATGATCGAGCCGAAGGGCAGGGGTGCGATGTGTTGAAGTGGGGCGTGCTGGCCGTAGCGCTGGCGATGGGTGGCAATGCAATGGCGCAGCAGCGCGAGTCGGTGGACCTGGACATGGTCAGCCGCATCCGCCAGGAGGCCTTCCACCGTTCGCAGGTGATGGATACCTTCAGCTACCTCACCGAACGCATCGGCCCGCGCCTGACCAATTCGCCGGCGATGGGCCGCGCCAACGCGTGGACCCGCGGCAAGTTCAGCGAATGGAAGCTGGACAACGTGCACGACGAAGCCTTCGACGACTTCGGGCGTGGCTGGGAGTTCACCTCGGCCAGCGTGGAAATGCTGGGTGACCGCGTGCAGCCGCTGCATGCACTGCCCAAGGCCTGGACGCCAGGCACCAAGGGACCGGTTGAGGGCGAGCTGGTGCACGTGGAGATCAAGAAGCCCGAGGACATCGAAAAGTATCGCGGCAAGCTGCGCGGCAAGATCCTGCTGCTGGGCGAGGCGCGCGAGTACAAGCGCGGCACCGAGCCGGACTCGCACCGGCATGACGCCACCTCGCTGGAGGGCCTGCAGGAATTCACCCTGCCCAAGGACGTCGCCGCCGAGCGGGCCAAGCGGGTGAAGGAATACAAGGAACGCCAGGAGCTGGCCGCCAAGGTCAACGCCTTCTTCGTCGAAGAGGGCGCGCTGGCCGCGATCAGCATCAGCAGCTGGGACAACGGCATCATCCGCGTCGCCGGCGGCGGTTCGCGCAAGGCCGGAGAATCGGTGGGCATCCCGGAACTGGCGATGATCGCCGAGCACTTCAATCCGCTGGTGCGCGCGCTGGATGCCAAGCAGCCGGTACGCCTGCGCGTGGATGTAGCCGCGCGCTTCACCGACGAGGCTGACCAGCCGGGCTACAACACGCTGGCCGAGATCCGCGGCAGCAGCAGGCCCGACGAAGTGGTGATGATCGGCGCTCACCTGGATTCCTGGCACAGCGGCACCGGCGCGGCTGACAACGCGGCCGGCGTGGCGGTGATGATGGAGGCGATGCGCATCCTCAAGGCCACCGGCGCCAAGCCGAAGCGCACCATCCGCGTGGCGTTGTGGAGCGGTGAGGAGCAGGGCCTGATCGGCTCGCAGGCCTATGTGGCCAAGCACTTCGGTCGTTTCCCGGAACCCACCGACCCGGCCCAGAAGGCGCTGCCGGCCTCGCTGCGCGAGCCGACCGGTGCATTGCAGAAGACCCGCGACTACAGCAAGTTCCAGGTCTACTTCAACATGGACAACGGCTCGGGCCGCTTCCGGGGCATCTACGCGCAGGAAAACCTGGCGGCGATGCCGATCTTCGAAGCCTGGCTGGCGCCGTTCCATGACGTGGGCGCCACCACCGTGGCCACCCGCAACACCGGCAGTACCGACCACATCAGCTTCGACCGCATCGGCCTTCCGGGCTTCCAGTTCATCCAGGACCGGCTGGACTACTTCACCAACGTCCACCACAGCCACCTGGATACCTGGGACCACGCCGAGCCGGAAGACCTGAAACAGGCCGCCGCCATCGTCGCCTCGTTCGCCTACAACGCCGCCATGCGCGAGCAGTCCTTCCCGCGCAAGCAGGAACCGTAAAAGGGGACGGAGGGGATTAAGTCGTTTCTCCCCTCCGTTTCCCGGTCGCAGCGCCCAGAGGCTGGGCAATCGCGACTTAATCCCCTCCGTCCCCTTTTTCCGTCGGGGGCGGAGGGCTGGTAAAATCGGGGGATTCCCGTTCCTCGAGCCGTCCATGACCTGCCGCACCCGCTTCGCCCCCAGCCCCACCGGTTACCTGCACATCGGCGGTGCCCGCACCGCGCTGTACTGCTGGCTGGAGGCCCGCCACCGCGGCGGCGAATTCGTGCTGCGCATCGAGGACACCGACCGTGAACGCAGCACCCAGGGCGCGATCGACGCGATCCTGGAGGCGATGGACTGGCTGGGCCTGGACTACGACGTCGGCCCGATCTACCAGACCGACCGCGTCGCCCGTTACCTGGAAGTGGCCGAGCAGCTGGTGGCCGACGGCAAGGCGTACTACGCCTACGAAACCCGCGAAGAGCTGGATGCGATGCGCGAGGCCGCCATGGCCAAGCAGGAAAAGCCGCGTTACAACGGCGCTGCACGCGAACTGGGCCTGCCGTACAGGGACGACCCGAACCGCGTCATCCGCTTCAAGAACCCGCTGGAAGGTACGGTGGTGTTCGACGACCTGATCAAGGGCCGCATCGAGATCGCCAACAGCGAGCTGGACGACATGGTCATCTTCCGTCCGGACGGCTACCCCACCTACAACTTCGCGGTGGTGGTGGACGACTGGGACATGGGCATCACCGAGGTCATCCGCGGTGACGACCACATCAACAACACCCCGCGCCAGATCAACCTGTACGAAGGCATCGGTGCGCCGGTGCCGAAGTTCGGCCACATGCCGATGATCCTGGACGAGCAGGGGGCCAAGCTGTCCAAGCGCACCGGCGCGGCCGACGTGATGCAGTACAAGGACGCCGGCTACCTGCCCGATGCGCTGCTGAGCTACCTGGCCCGGCTGGGCTGGTCGCACGGTGACCAGGAGCTGTTCAGCCGCCAGGAACTGATCGACCTGTTCGACGTGAAGGACTGCAATTCCAAGGCCTCGCGCCTGGACATGGCCAAGCTGGGCTGGGTCAACCAGCACTTCCTGAAGACCGAGGACGTGGCCGCCATCGTGCCGCACCTGGTCTACCAGCTGCAGAAGCTGGGCCTGGACGTGGCCGCCGGCCCGGCCCCGGAGGACGTGGTGATCGCCCTGCGTGAGCGCGTGCAGACCCTGAAGGAAATGGCCGAAAAGGCCGTGATCTGGTACCAGCCGCTGACCGAGTACGACGAAGCGGCGGTGGCCAAGCACTTCAAGGCCGGTGCCGAGGTGGCGCTGGGCAAGGCCCGCGAGCTGCTGGCAGCCCTGCCGGAATGGACCGCCGAGTCGGTGGGCGTGGCCCTGCACGACGTCGCCGCCGCGCTGGAGATCGGCATGGGCAAGGTCGCCCAGCCGCTGCGCGTGGCCATCACCGGCACCCAGGTCAGCCCTGACATTTCCCATACCGTGTACCTGGCCGGCCGCGAGCAGGCCTTGAAACGCATTGATGTGGCCATCACCAAGGTAGCAACGGCCTGAGGCATCCTTGCCAGGCCCGAACCGGAGAACACGCATGCCCGCCAAGACCGCCACTGCCTGTACGGCCCCGCACCACCACGTCCACGATGCATCGGATTTTGTGGCGGTGGTCGAGCGCGTCTCGCGCGAACGCGGGCTGCGCCTGACCCCGATCCGCGCCAATGTGCTGAAGCTGATCGCCGAGGCCGGCAAGCCGGTCAAGGCCTACGAGCTGCTGGAATGGGTGCGCAACGGCAAGGGCGTGGGCGCTGATGCCCCGCCCACCGTGTACCGCGCGCTGGATTTCCTGATGGCCAATGGCTTCGTGCACAAGCTGGAGTCGGTCAATGCCTTCGTGGCCTGCCACCATCCCAGCAGCGCCGCGCATTCGGTGCCGTTCCTGATCTGCAACAGCTGCCACAGCGCGGTGGAGCTGGAAGACCGCGAAATCGTCACCCAGCTGGAGAAGCGCGCCAAGGAGCTGGGTTTCCAGCCGCAGGCGCAGACTCTGGAAGTGCACGGCCTCTGCGCGCGCTGCGCGGGCTGAGCAATGGGTCCTGGGGTCAGATCCCTTTTGCCTTGGCAAAAGGGATCTGCCCCCCGTTTCATGACAAACGCTAGTCCATCGGCTTGCTTGCGGTATCCACCCGCACGATCACCGACATGCCGGGCCGCAGTTGTGCCGCCAGCTTCTGGCCCTCGTTGATCGAAATCCGTACTGGCAGCCGCTGCACCACCTTGGTGAAGTTGCCGCTGGCATTGTCCGGGCGCAGCACGCTGAATTCCGAGCCGGTAGCCGGCGCGATCTCCTGCACGCGGCCCCGCAGCACCTGCCCCTGGAACGCGTCCACCGAGAACGTGGCCGGCTGGCCGATCGCCATGCCCCAGGTCTGGCCTTCCTTGTAGTTGGCCACCACCCACAACGTGTCAGGTACCAGGAACAGCAGCTGCGAACCGGCAGCGACGTACTGGCCCACGCGCACGCTGGCCTCGCTGATCTGGCCGTCGCGCGGTGCGTGGATCACCGTGTTGGCCAGATCGATGCGGGCCAGTTCCAGTTGCGCCTGCGCGCTCTCCACCTGCGCCTCCAGGCTCTTGCGCGCCACCTGGGTCGATACCAGGGTTTCCTCGGCAATGCGGATCTGCGCCTGTGACTGCTGGACGCTGGCCTGTGCCGACGCCTGGGTGGTGCGGAACTTGTCGCGGTCGTTGACTGACACCAGTTGCTGCGCGGCCAGCTCCTCGTAGCGCTTCAGCTCGTTGCGTGAGCGTTGCAGCTCCGCCTGGCCGGCCGACAACGTGGCGTGTGCGGAGGCGATCTGCGCACGGTTCTGCGCCTGCGACTGGTCCGAGTTGGCCAACGCCGCGCGTGCGCTGTCCAGCGTCGCCTGCGCCTGGGCGACGCGCTGCGCGTAGATGCGGTCATCGATGCGCAGCAGCGGCTCGCCCTGCTTCACGTGCTGGAAGTCCTTCACCAGCACTTCGGTCACGTAGCCGTTCACCTGCGGCGCCATCACCGTGATCTGCCCGCGTACATAGGCGTTGTCGGTCACCATCACGCTGCTGGTGAACGGCCACAGGTGCCAGGCGCGCAGGATCAGCGCAATGCCCAGCAGGGCGACCACCACCATCACCACTACGCTGCGCGCGCTGGGCTTGAGGTACTTCGGCGCGACCGCCGGCTCAACGGGCGTGGGCGCAGGTGCCGCGTCGGTCGGCGGCGGTGGGGTCACGTTGTCGGCGTCGTCGGGTCGGGGCGGGACGGGAGGCATGGTGGAGGACTCAGCGGGGCGCGGCCGGCGTGGCCGCAGCGGGGGACGTGGGGTGGCGCTTGCGCCATTGCTTGAGCACGGCGGTGCGCAACGACAGCAGCAGCAACCAGCACAGGAAGCCGATGGCCAGCCAACCGCTCAAGGTGAACACATCATTGAAGCCACGTACGTTGGCTTCGCGGCGAGTGGTCTGCGCCAGCTGCGCGCTGCCCTGCGCGCTGCGCAGCAGCGGGTCGGTGATCTGTGCGCTGTAAAGCTGCTGCTGGAGGCGCAGGCGTTGTGCCACCACCGGGTCGGCCGGGTCGAGCTGGCTGGTCAATGCGCTGGAGTACAACTGCTCGCGATGCAGCTGGAAGGTGCCCAGCACCGCAGAGCCGGCCAGCCCGCCGAGGGTCTGGGTGATCGACAGTGTCACCAGGAAGGTGATCATGTGGTCCACGCCCTGTTTCAGCGCGGCGGAGATGCCGAGCATGATCAGCGGGCCCATGAACATGCCGGCACCGACCGAGGCCAGGAACTGGCTGGCGTAGAAATCGTGCGGCCGGTCCATGCTGGTGCGGTGCTGGTCGAAGAAGGCGGCAGCGCCCAGCAGCAGGATCGCCATCAGCAGCTGGGGGATCAGCCGCTTCGGGCCGAAGGTCAGCGATGCACCGGCGATGCCGGTGACCACGCCCGCCAGGATCACCACGAACAGCGGGCGCATCTGGTCAGGCCCCATGCCCAGCGTGCGCATCAGGTTGATCACGCCGTAGGACTGCTCGGTGGTGAGGAATCGGATCAGGAACGCACCGACGATGAAGTGCAGTACCGGCAGCTTCGACAGCCAGCGGATCTGCAGCAACGGATTGCGCCGGTAGTGCTCGATGATGAAGGCGGTGGTGGACAGCGCGATCGAGGCGACCAGAGCCCAGCCCAGCCATGGTGTGTTGAGCCACCAGCGGGTGTAGCCCTGCGCCAGCACGATCACCAGCAGGGCGACGGCCGGTGCGAGCAGGGCGAACGTGAGGAAGTCCAGCGGCTCGAACGCCTTCACCTGGATGCCGGGCGGCAGCTTCAGCACCACCACCGCCGCGAACGCGCACAGTGCCAGCCCGGCCTCAAACGAGTAGAGCTGGTGCCACTGGCCGGTATCGACCAGGCCCGGCGACACGATCCAGGCGATCGGCACCGCCAGCTGCGAGAGGCCGACACCGACGACCAGCAGATTGCCGGTGAAGCGACGCGGCAGCGCCTGCAGCATGTACAGCGTGCCCAGTGTCGAACAGGCCGCACCCGCGAAGCCGCTGGCGGCGCGGGTCAGCATCGTGGTCTCGAAGCTGCCGACGAACAGGTGCAGTACCGCCAGCGCCGCATACAGGCCCAGCCCGATCTCGGCGAACAGGCGGATGCCGTACTGCTGGCGGAACTTGAAGGCCAGCAGGTTGGCGGTGACATTGACCATTGCATAGGCGGCCACCAGCCAGCTGCCCTGGGTCGGGGTCAGTGCCAGTTGGCCCTGCAGGAACGGCAGGTTGGCGGTGACCAGCGCATTGCCGAGGCCGCCGGTGATCGCCACCAGCAGCGATACCAGCGCATAGGCCAACCGACGGTACGGTGGGTGCCAGGGCATCGAAGCCGAACCGGGCATGGTCGGCTTCTCGTGCTCCTCCCAATCCGGAACCGGCTTCAGATACGGCTGGACCATCAGCGGGCCTCGCTGGTTGCTCCCTGGAGACCCCCGCGCAGCAGCTGCAGGGCGCGCCCGGCCAGGTGGGCGCGCTCGTCGCGGGTCTTGCCGCGCAGGGCCGCGCCCAGCATGCCCGAGATCAGTGAAATGTCCGTCTTTTCCAGGTCGACCCGGCACAGGCCGGCCGCCTTGGCACGCTCAATCGGTGCTTCCAGCAGGTCGCGCACGGTCTCGCGCGCGGTGCGCATGGCCGGCACGTCCGAATCGACCGCACGCCAGTAATCGGCCAGTGCCGGCGAATCGATGATGCGCTGGGCCATGCCCTCGAACACCTCGAACAGGGCGTCGTCGCGGTCGCCGAGCTGTTCGACCTGGCGCCGGATGCGATCAACCGTGCGCTGCAGCAGCGCCTGGATCAGCGCGGTGCGGTCGGGAAAGTTGCGGTACAGGGTGGCGCGGCCCACCTGGGCGCGTTCGACCACCAGGTCCAGCGGGGCGGTGACACCGTGTTGGCCGAACACATGATCGGCGGCGTCGAGGATGAGGGCACGGCGGGCAGCAGCATCGGCACGTTGGGCAGTCATGGAATTATTTTCGGACAAAAATGTCCGATTGGCGAGACTTTGAGTGACGGGATTGTCCGCTTGTTGTGGTACGCACATCTTTGTGACGAGTGCGTGATGGCGTCGCAGCGATATGTAGGAACCCCATGGCTCCCGGAGGGTGCAGTAGATCCACGCCGTGCGTGGATGAGTATCTGGAGCGGATGGGAGCTGGCTAGCGGCTCACTGATCCACCTTTCCAGTTTTCTTCCTGCTCTTGATGAAATCAATGAACCCCTTCTTATGGCCCTCAAAAACACGACGGCCGTACTTCCGGTAGTGCGGTTCAAATAGTGTGTAGGCCCCATCCAGGTCTCCGGACTCGAAGTGGATGGTGGCGGCGAGTTCGTCCATGGACACGCTCGCAGCTTCGCCTTCTCCATAGATGTCTCTGGCGACCATCGCCCACTTTCTGGCCTTCTCAAACTGGGCCGTATCGCGATAGAAGACAGCTATTCCATACGATGTAATCTGGCCGTAGTCATAAGCAGATTTCGGCTCCGGAATCATGTCCCAGCTTTCAAGGAAGCGATGCTCTGCCTCCGCAATATCGCCGGCCAGCCAAGCGGTTCTCCCGCGCCTGGCGATTGCAAGGAAGCGTTCTTCCAGTTCGGCATCGAGACTTATGGCCATGCAGGTGTTTCCGCTCAGTTTGTCTATTGAATTGACGCCGGCTGAGTCTAGCCGCGCAGCAGATCGTGACGCGTCGGTAGTGCGCCGCTTTCACCAGTTCATGCCATATGCGACAGAAAAAGGGGGCCTTTCGGCCCCCTCAGGTAAAGCTACGACGCCGGCGCGCGATCAGAAGAACGCGCGGATGCCGAATGCGACACCACGGCCAGGCAGCGGCGAGTAGTCGCGCAGCAGCGAGGTATGCGGACGCACTTCGCGGTTGGTCAGGTTGCTGCCATCCAGGAAGACTTCGTAGCTGTTGCTGGCGTTGCGATCCCAACGGTAGGCCAGGTGCGCATCGACCAGGGTGTAGCCGTTGCTCGGCTCCTCGTTCTGCGCGACGTCCTTCTGGCGGCTGTAACGCACCGCACCGACCGAGGCGCGCCAGCCATCCTTCGACCAGCGCAGGTCGGCACCGACGCGGGCCGGGGCGATCCGCGGCAGGTAGCCGGTGTTGGCCAGTTCCACGCTGTAGTTGTGGTTGTGGTCGCCGTGCGGCACGGCGAAGTCGAGGGTGCGGCTGCCGCTGCCGTCCAGCTTGGCCTTCACGTAGTCACCGAACAGTCGCAGGTCCCAGTCACCGGCACCGCCCTCGAACAGGTGCACCAGCGCTTCGGCTTCGGCACCACGGAACACCGCGTCCTGCTGGGTCCAGGTGCGCACCGGCAGGCCCTCGGTGATGCCGGTGTCGGCCAGGTAGATGAAGTCCTTGAACTTGGTCTGGTAGACCGATGCCGAGAAGTCCAGGCGTTCGCTGTGGGTGTGGATGCCCAGTTCGACGCGCTGGCCGCGCTCGGTCTTCAGGTTGGCGTCGCCGATTTCCAGCGAGCGGGTGGCGATGTGTGCGCCGGCGGCATACAGCTCTTCGTTGGTCGGTGCACGCTCGGAGCTGTCCACGCCGATGCGCAGGTCAACGGCGTCGTTGAGCTTCCAGATACCGGCGGCAGACAGGTTGGTGGCACCGAACGTACGGCGGCGGTAGTCACCGGTCGGGTCCAGCTTGACCTGGTCGTGGCGGCCGCCCAGTTCCAGCTTGAACGGGCCGAACTGCTTTTCCTGAAGCACGAACAGGCCGATGTTCTTCGTGCCGGTATCCGGCACGAACGCCTCTTCGCCCTTGGCGCCGAAATCACTGTTGCCGAACTGCAGGCCGAAGGCACCGTCCCAGCCACCGATCTGCTGCTGTACGGCTTCCAGACGCGCTTCGATGCCACGGTTGGTGAAGCGGGTGGACGGCGTGCCGGCTTCCAGCTCCACGTGTTCGTAGTCGGTGTAGGCCACGCGTGCGTTGATGTTCTTCAGGAACGAGACCGGGTCGTAGATGCCGGCCTTGGTCTCGAAGCGGTTCTGCACCATGTCGATGCGCACGTCGTGCTCGTCGCCGCCTTCTTCTTCATCGCCATGGTCGTGACCGTGGTCATGGCCATGATCATCACCATCGGCGTGCACGTGCGCGCCATTGGGAATGCCGTAGTTGGTGCGGTAGGTGCTGGCCGATACGCCGAAGTAGCCGCCGTCGCCCAGCCACGTTGCGCCGACGCCACCGGCGCGGGTGCGGATCGAGCTGTTGTCCAGGCGGCCGCGACGCGGCTCTTCACCCTCGGCCGCGTCATGGTCGTGATCGTGGTCATGATGATCTTCAAGGCTGTCGATCACTGCATAACCGGGGATGCGGTAGTCGTCGCCATTGCGGACCAGGCCATCCACGTGCAGCACGACATTGCCGCTGACGCCATCGAGGCGGAACATGCCGCTGCGTTCGTTGTTCACCGAATTGCCGCGCAGTTCTGCGCGGCCGCTCAGCGGGCGCTCCGGCAGTTCGCGCGCGATGCGGCCATCGACCACATTGACCGCACCACCGATGGCGCCGCTGCCGAACAGCAGCGTGGCCGGACCCTTCAGCACTTCGATCTGGTCGGCCAGGAACGGCTCGATGCTGGTGGCATGGTCGGCGCTGACGGTGGATGCATCCATGTTGCCCATGCCGTTGGACAGCACGGCCACGCGCGGGCCTTCCTGGCCGCGGATGATCGGGCGGCCGACGCCGGGACCGAAGAAGGTGCTCTGTACGCCGGGCAGCTTGGCCACGGTATCGCCGAGGGTGCCGGCCTTCTGCTCGTCCAGGCGTTCACCGGCCAGAACCTCCACCGGGCGTGCCAGCGATTCTGCGTCGCCCTGCAGCGGCGACGCGGTGACCTGCACCGACGACAGTTCAGTCAGGTGGCGGTCACGATGGGAATCGTCTTCGCTGGCGGCGAAGGCAACGGTCGGAAGCAGGGCGGTCAGGGCCAGGGCGAGGGAATGCGGCTTCAACCGCGGGGTACGGGCGGGCATCGGTGGGTCCTTTGTTACACTGTATCAATCGCTGGGCGCACGCATCCCGTCAGCGGGACAGGGGGAGGGAAACCGTGCGGGTCGGGAAGGGATGTTATATTATTCCATAACGATTCGCCGACCCTGCTGGAAGTCATGTCCCTGTCCTCACGCCTGCGCCACCTGCTCGACCGTTTCGGCGCCACGGGTTCGATGCTGTGCGCGGTGCATTGCGCGGTGATTCCGGTGCTGCTGGCCGCAGCGCCGTCGTTGGGCCTGTCGTTCTGGCTGAGCGACGGCGTGGAACAGGCGCTGGTGGTGTTCGTGACCCTGCTGGGGCTGTTCAGCCTGGTCTGGGGCTACCGTCGCCACGGTGCGCTGCGTGCGCTGGGCTTCCTGATTCCCGGCCTGGTGGCGTTGTGGGCCGGCGTGCTGTATGACCCGTTGCACCACAATGCGGTGCCGCACGCGGTGGTGATGACCGTCGGCGGCCTGCTGGTGGGTGTGGCCCATCTGGTCAACCTGCGCCTCAACCACGGTCACGTGCACGACGCCAGCTGCGCGCACTAGGCGCTCCATGGTAGGATTTTCGATCGTGCGCGGGGGCGCCCAGCAAGGCGGCCCCGCCGAACCCGTGTCAGTACGGGGTAACCAGATTTCACATTTGAGGAGTTGAAGACATGGGTAAGGGTGACCGCAAGACCGCCAAGGGCAAGCGCTATAACGCCAGCTACGGCAACGCCCGTTCGCACACCGCGAGCAAGGTCGCCGTAGGCGCCGCCGCTCCGGTTGCCAAGAAGACCGTGGCCAAGGCTCCGGCGAAGAAGGCTGTGGCGAAGAAGGCCGTCGCCAAGGCCTGATCCGGCCCGGACCGGTTCAACGAAAAACGCGGCGCCTGGCGCCGCGTTTTTTTTAAGCACGTTTTTGTAGAGCCGAGCCCATGCTCGGCTCTACAACCGGATCAGCGCAGGGTCTTCTTCAGCGTTTCCGGATTGCCGTCGTTCGGCGCGGCCGGCACCTGCAGCAGGTGCGCCAGCAGCGGGTAGACGTCGACGTTGTCGAAGCCATCGATCACCAGGCCCTGGCGGAACGACGGGCCGCTGGCCACGAACACGGCGCGCATCGAGGGCAGGGCGTTGTCATAGCCGTGCGAGCCGCGGTCCTGCTTCGCGCGCTTGGCGATCTTCTCGCGGTGCAGTGCATCCCAGCCTTCATCCATCGCACAGACGATGGCCGGAACCCGCGGATGGGTGCCGTAGTGCCAGCGCGCCGGCAGGTTCTCCTTCTTCCAGCACTCGTAGTGCGTATGGCGGCCGAGCAGGGCGCGTTCGGCTTCCGCTTCGCGGCCCGCGACCGGCGCAAAACCCACCGACTGGCCCTGGCTGACATTGCGCGCGATGGCCGGATTGGCCATCGATTCGGTGGCGATCACGTGGCCGTCGGCGACACTGGCCATGCCGTGGTCAGAGACCACGATGATGTTGGTGGTCGCGGCCAGGCCGCGCTGTTGCAGTCCGTCGAGCACCTGGCCGACGATCTGGTCGGCGCGCACGATGGCGTCGGCGTACTGTTTCGACTCGGGGCCGTAGTTGTGGCCGGCCTTGTCCACGTGTTCCATGTACAGCGTGGTCAGGCGCGGTGCATCGGCATCGGTCTGCGCCAGCCAGTTGAGCACGATGCCGGCGCGCTGCTCCAGCGGTTCCTTGCCATCGTAGACGCGCCACTGGCTGGGGCGTACGCCACGGATTTCCGATTCGCTGCCCGGCCATGACGTGGTGGCCGAACGCACGCCGGCGTTCTCTGCACTGGCCCAGATCGGTTCGCCCCCCCACCAGCCGCTGGTAGTGACCGCGTCGCGGTTGCTCAGTTCGAAACGGCCCAGGGTTGCATCGTCCATGCTGTTGTTGACGATGCCGTGGTGGTCCGGGCGCAGGCCGGTGACGATGGTGTAGTGGTTGGGGAAGGTCAGCGATGGGTACGAAGGCGTCATCCAGCGCGCGCGTACCCCGCCGTCGATCAGTCGCTGCAGGTTCGGTGTCAGGCCGCGATCGAGCGCATCGGCGCGCAGGCCGTCGATCGAGATCAGCAGCAGCTTCGGCGGTGCAGCCGTTGCAACAGGGGTGGGAACAGAGGCGGAAGGGGTGGGCGCGGTGGTGCAGGCGGCCAATGGCAGCAGCAGCGCCAGCGCGCAGGTCAGGCGTACGGAAGTCATCCGTCCATCATAGTGCGAGGTAATGACGCGCCCAAGACACGGCGCACTATCGCGCGCCGTGTCCGCGCATTTTTCCTTATCCCCGCACCTGTCGGCGCGCCCCCTTCAACAAGAACGGGGCTTTTCTCCAGACAGCTTACAGACGCTTCCATCCACGCATGGCGTGAATCTACCGTGTCGACCAAGGTCGACACCTACCAGCAGTTGCGCAGAATGACGTTCGGACAGATCGCCGGAACCTGTCGAAGGCGGGGTGGGGCCGGTTGCAGGGGCGTGAGCGCCATGGGCCCGAGGCATGCCTCGGGCGGGTCGGGCAGGACGCCCAACCCCGGTCTTGCCGTGTGCGCAGGACAGCGCACACGAGCAAGCGGCGACCGAGCTTACAGGGACGTACTTGCAGCGTCCCCTGCAACTGGACCCACCCTGCCTCCCCGCAGGAAGCCCGCTGTTGCTGTTGCTCTAGCCTCTGCGGGTGCCGGGCGCAGCCCGGCCAGCCCTCTCAGGCGAACAGCGGTGCCTGGCGTTGTTCCAGCCGCAACAGCGCGGCCTTGGTTTGCAGTCCGCCGCCGAAACCGGTCAGTGCACCGTTGCTGCCGATCACGCGATGGCAGGGCAGGATGATCGGCAGCGGGTTGCGGCCGTTGGCAGCGCCGACCGCACGGGTCGCACTGGGCTGGCCGAGGTGCTGCGCCAGCTGCAGGTAGCTCCAGGTCTGGCCGAACGGAATCAACGCCAGCGCCTGCCATACACGCAGCTGGAACGGCGTGCCACGTGGTGCCAGCACGAGGTCGAAGCTGTTCCGCTCGCCGTGCAGGAACTGCAGCAGCTGATCGCGTGCTTCCGGCAGTGCATCAGGGGCGTAGTGCCAGTCTTCGCGGCCGCGTGCCGGATGGCGGTTTTCCGGGAACAGCACATGCGACAGGCCACGCTCGTCACCGGCGATGGTCAACACGCCGATCGGGCTGTCGAAACGATCGAACAACAGGGTCATGTCGGTTCTCCAACGAAGGTGCCGGACAGGTGCCACAGATGCAGCACGGCATAGGCGCGCCACGGGCGCCACGGTTGCGAGCGGGCTTCGGTCGCACGCTCGCTCAGGCGCTGGCCTTGGGCGTGGCCGAGGACCTGCTGCAGCACCAGGTCACCGGCGGGGAAGGCATCGGGCTGGCCAAGTCCGCGCAGCGCGATGTACTGCGCGGTCCACGGGCCGATGCCGGGCAGTGCCACGCAGCGCGCAACGAATTCCTCCAATGCCTGACCGGGCCCGAAGTCGAGCTGGCCGCTGGCGCAGGCAGCGGCCAGCGCACGCACGGTGGCGGCGCGGGTGCGCGGCAGGCCGATCGATTCCAGCGGCGCCTCAGCCAGTACCTCGGGCGCAGGGAACTGGCGATCGAATTCCGATGGCATGCCCGGCAGGTGTGCGCCATAGGCATCGACCAGGCGCCGCGCGAAGGTGGTGGCCGCGGCCACGCTGACCTGCTGTCCGAGCACGGCGCGTACGCCCACCTCGAAGCCATCCCAGCCACCGGGCACGCGCAGACCGGGACGTTCGGCGATGCCTCGCGCCAGCAGCGGTTCCTCGCCCAGCGCGGCATGCACCTGCTGCAGGTCGGCATCCAGATCGAACACGCGACGCACGCGGCGCACGATGTCGGGGATCAGGCGCGGATCGACCGCGCCCAGCTGCAGGCGCAGTTCCGGGCGTTTCGGGTCGGCGGTGACGCGCAGCAGGGTGGGGCGCTCGGGTGTGCCGAGCACGCGCTGGTAGCTGTCTTCGCCGATCAGTTCGATGCCGGGCAGGCTGCGCTTGCGCAGGAAGGCCAGCATGCGCGGGAAATCCAGCGGTGGACGGTACACCAGGCGCAGTACCAGGCAGCCGTCATCGGCGGCCGGCGGCTGATGCTGGCGACGTAGTGCCGTCGGTGCCATGCCGCAGCCCTGCAGGAAGGCGGTATTGAAGCGGCGCAGGCTGTTGTAGCCGGCGGCCAGCGCAACATCGGTCACCGGCAGCGTGGTCTCGGTCAGCAGCTGCTTGGCCAGCAGCAGGCGATGGGTGGCGTGGATCTGCCCCGGCGTCGCGCCCAGGTGTTCAACGAACAGGCGCTGCAGCTGGCGCGCGCTGAGGCCGATCTTCTGCGCGAGGTCGGCAACGGGCTGCTCCTGCAGGAAGCCGCCATGGATCAGGGCGAGGGCGCGCTGCACGATCTGCCCAGCCAATGCCTGCTGTGCCTGCGGCGCCAGTTCGGGACGACAGCGCAGGCACGGGCGGTAGCCGGCGGCGGCGGCCGCAGCGGCGGTCGGGTAGTAGGTGATGTTGCGCGGCTTCGGTGGCGGTGCCGGGCACACCGGGCGGCAGTAGATGCCGGTGCTGCGCACGGCGGTGAAGAACACGCCGTCGAAGCGTGCGTCGCGGGCCAGGCGGGCGCGGTCGCAGGCGGCGGTGTCGAGGGCGAGGGCGGTATCCATGGCGCCAGTCTAGGCGTGTGCGGGTGGAGATACTCGCCACATTCGGACATGGATGCTGAAGGGCGTCAGGTCGGGCTGTGCCCGGCACCCGCGGTAGTGCCGGCCGCTGGCCGGCAACGGCAACGGCAGAAGCTGGTTTCCTGTGGGGAGGCGGGGTGGGCCCGGTTGCGGGAGACGCCGTAAACCCGCGGGGGCTTGGCCACGGCATCCATGCCGCGGACACTCCCGCAACCGGACCCACCCCGCCTTCGACAGGTTCCTGCGATCTGTCGGAAGGGCATCCCGCTCTGGTAGGTGTCGACCTTGGTCGACACGCTTTCCCAAGGGTCAGAAGGGGTTCAGTGCCACGCGCTGAATGCGCGCGCTGGACGGGTAGACTGTGGCCCTTGCTCCCTTGAAATCCGGTTGCCCGATGTCCGCCAAACTCCGCTGGTTGCCCCTGTTGTGCCTGGCCCTGGCGGGCTGCAGTCAGCTGGAGAATCCGGGCAATGTGACCGCTGCCGACAAGGCGGCGCGGGCACCGGCCAGTGATGGCGAGAACATGGTGTCGATCAACGCCGCCGATGCGCCACCGCCGCCGGCGCCGCCGCGCAGCCGGGCGGATCGGCCGTGGCCGCAGGCGCAGCTGGAGAACGGGCGTGCGTGGGTCAGCTGCAGCACCGAATATGCCGGTGACGCGGGCGACGGTGTCGAGCTGGAAGGCCTGCAGCGCGAGCAGATCAGCCAGGCGCTGGCGCCTTGCGCCGAACGTGGCCTGATGCGCGTGCGCTACGCCGGCAAGATCAACCCGGGCTTCGCCGAGATGATGTGGCGGTTGGCCGTGGTTGCCGACCAGCAGAAGATCCACAAGCGCATCCTCGACCTGGATTCCAGCGGGGGCCAGGTGGAATCGGCGATCGTCGCCGGTGACAGTATCGGTGAATCCGGCTGGACCATCTGGGTGCGCGAAGGCTCGATCTGCCACAGTGCCTGCGTGTTCGTGCTGGCCGCCGGTGACAACCGCTTGCTGTCAGGCAAGGTTGGCATCCACCGCATGATGCGCATCAGCTCCAAGGCCACCTCGCGCGCAGAACTCAACCGCGAGCTGCACGAGGTCTACGACAACGTAAAGGACTACCTGCAGCGCAACGGCGTGGCGGTGGGCGTGGCTGATCTGATGATGACCGTGCCCAACCGCAGCCTGCGCCTGCTGACCGCGGACGAGCTGCGCCAGTATGGCCTGGATGGCACCAACGCGGTGCAGGACGATCTGGAACGGATCAAGCAGATGCGGGCCTGCGGCGATGATTTCGTGCAGCGCAAGGACGCGTTCCTGATCGCCTTCGACCAGCAGTGCAAGCGCGAAGGCGCTGACATGGAATCGATCAACAGCTGCGGCCAGGCACTGAAGCAGCGCTTCGGCTTCCCGGATGCAGTGTGCCCGGAAGAAAGCCCGCTGTCGGAGATCGACGTGGCGACGCTGCCGCCGGCACCGTCGGAGCCGCCGCCGGTGGCCGAACAGGTGCCGGCAGACACCGGCACGCCTGCCGCGCAGGCCGATGCCGCCGCGGTGGAAGGCAGCGCCAACGCGCGCTGACGAACAGCTCACCGCGCTGGCGTAGACTGCGGTTCTTTCCCGAGAACCGGCGGTGTCCATGAAGCGCGTGCTCCTGCTGCTGTCCCTGCTGCCCCTGACCGCATTGGCGCAGGCACCTGCGCCGGCCACGCCCGCCCCGGCACCCGCGCGCCCGGCACCGGCCTCGCCAGCGGCTGCAAAACCGGCTACCTCCGGCGCTCCGGTGTTGACCGCCGCGCAGCAGGCGCAGGTGCAGAAACAGGACGCGGAAATGGGTGCGGCCGCAGTGAAGGCGGCGCAGCTGGTGGATGCCAACCGCGCAGGCGAATTGTGGGACGGCGCTTCGGCCGTCGCGCGTCGTGCGGTACCGAAGGCCGCCTTCGTCAGCCAGTTGACCAGCGAGCGCACGCGCCTGGGTGCGTTGGCCGGCCGCGGCCAGCCGACCATTACCCGGGTCAAGTACAGCGCCGGCGCTGCGGTGCCGGAAGGGTTGTACATCAACGTCAGCTTCCCGACCCGTTTCGCCAACAGCGCGCAGCCGGTGCGCGAGCTGGTCTCGTTCCGTTTCGACGAGGACCAGGTGTGGCGCCTGGCCGGTTACAGCCTGCGTGCGTCGGCACCCTGAGGAGATGCATGATGGCAACTGAACTGACGATGCTGGCCTGGTCGGTGCTGCTGGGCTTTGTCTACATTTTCGCCACCTCCACCGTGGTCACCCGCGAGCGCGGGATGAAGTGGAATGCTTCGGCGCGAGATGGCGAAGCGAAGCCGGTCAGCCCGCTGGCCGGTCGCCTGCAGCGGGCCCAGGCCAACTTCCTGGAAACCTTCCCGTTCTTCGCCGCCGCCGCGATCGCAGTGGTCGTGGCTGGGCGCGGCAACGACACCACCGCGCTGGCCGCGCAGGCCTACTTCTGGGCGCGCGTGGCCTACTTGCCGCTGTATGCCGCAGGCGTGCCCTACGTGCGCAGCCTGGTGTGGCTGGTGTCGCTGCTGTCGATCCTGGCGCTGGTGTTCGCGTTGTTGTGACCCGGGCCTGATCCAGATCAAGGCCGGTCAGGTGTGTGGCGCTATGCTGGCCCGGACTGAATCAACGGCAGGAGGCGCGCATGCGCAGGATGGACGTGGTGGTGGTCGGCGCCGGACCGGCAGGCCTGTGCTTCGCGCGCGCGCTGGCCGGCAGCGGGCTGCAGGTCGGGCTGGTCGAAGTGCAGCCGCGCCAAGCCTTGGCCGAAGCCGCCTTCGATGGCCGCGAGATCGCGCTGACCCATGCCTCGCGGCAGAGCATGGAGCAGCTGGGGTTATGGCAGCGCCTGCCGCACGCCGAAGTCGCTGAACTGCGCGATGCCAAGGTGATGAATGGTGGCTCGCCGTTCGCGCTGACCTTCGCCAGCAGCCAGGTCGACGGCCAGCCGCTGGGCTGGCTGGTGCCCAATCATCTGATCCGCCGTGCTGCATGGGATGCCGTGCAGGGCCAGGACGGCCTGGAGCTGTTCGACGGGCGCAAGGTGCAGGGCGTGCAGGCCGATGCACAGGGCCATGTGGTCAAACTCGATGACGGCAGCCAATTGCATGCGCGGCTGCTGGTGGCCGCTGACAGCCGCTTCTCCGCCACCCGCCGCATGCTCGGCATCGGTGCGCAGATGCGCGACTTCGGCAAGTCGATGCTGGTGTGCCGCATGCAGGTCGAGCGCGACCATCACCACACTGCCTGGGAATGGTTCGGCTACGGCCGCACGATGGCGCTGCTGCCGCTCAACGAGGGCCAGGCGTCGGCGGTGATCACGCTGCCGCCGCGGCAGATTGAAGAACTGCTGGCAATGGATGAGGTGGCCTTCGGTGAGGCCATCAGCGGTTGCTTCGAACATCGCCTGGGCCGCATGCAGCCGGTGGCCACGCCGCAGGCGTATCCGCTGGTAGGTGTGTACGCGCACCGCTTTGTCGGCGGGCGTTCGGCACTGATCGGCGATGCCGCAGTCGGCATGCACCCGGTCACCGCGCATGGCTTCAACCTGGGACTGGCCAGCGCACAGCGGCTGGCGCAGGGCATCGTCAACCAGCAGCGTCGCGGTGCCGACATTGCCGCGGCCGGCATGCTGGCCAGCTACCAGCGCGGTCACCGGCTGGCGTCGCGGCCGCTGTACGAGGCCACCAATGCGATCGCCAGCCTGTACACCGACGATCGCCGTCCGGCGCGCCTGCTGCGGGCGGCCGGCCTGCGCCTGGCGCAGGGCGTAGCACCGTTCAGGCAGCTGATTGCCTCGCACCTGACCCAGCGCGTGGCCTGAACAGCTTCAGATCAGCCGGCAGCCAGCACCCGGATCTGGCTGTCGGCGAATTCGACCACCTGGCCTGCGCGGATCTTGCAGGCCTTGCGCAGTTCGACTTCGCCATCGACCCGCACCTGGCCGTCACCGATGACCATCTTGGCTTCGCCGCCGCTGGTGACCAGGTCGGCCAGCTTCAGCAACTGCTTGAGTTCGACGTAGTCACCGTCGAGGTCGAATTCGAGAATCTGCATGGAGCGGGTTTCCTGGGAAGGGGCGCGGGCCAGCGGCCGGGCCGGGGAAGAGGGCGCGTATTGTGCGCCAGCACGGGGCATGACGACACGCGCATGGCAAGCTGTACACCTTGTTCAGGATCAATGCGGTATGATTCCGCTCTGAGCGAGTGAAATCTCCTCCAACCGAGCAGCGCCAGGGCACGCGATAAGAAGGGCGCCCAAAGCGCGGACCATCACCTTTTTTATCGCACTGCCAGGAAGACGGCAGTGTCTTCGGAGTTCCCCATGTCCCAAGATTCCCAAGCGCCGCTGCAGTTTGCGCAGCTCGGCCTGTCCGAGCCCGTGATGCAGGCGGTCACCGCCATCGGCTACGAAACCCCGTCGCCGATCCAGGCCGCCACCATCCCGGCGATGCTGGAAGGCCGTGACGTGCTGGGCCAGGCCCAGACCGGCACCGGCAAGACCGCCGCGTTCGCGCTGCCGGTACTGTCCAACATCGACCTGCAGCAGATCAAGCCGCAGGCCCTGATCCTGGCACCGACCCGCGAGCTGGCCATCCAGGTTGCCGAGGCGTTCCAGTCCTATTCGTCGAAGATCCCGGGCTTCCGCGTGCTGCCGGTGTACGGCGGCCAGCCGTACGGCCAGCAGCTGTCGGCCCTGCGCCGTGGCGTGCACATCGTGGTCGGTACCCCCGGCCGCGTGATCGACCACCTGGACCGCAGCACCCTGGACCTGTCCGAGCTGAAGACCCTGGTGCTGGACGAAGCTGATGAAATGCTGCGCATGGGCTTCATCGACGACGTCGAAGCCGTGCTGAAGAAGCTGCCGGAGCAGCGCCAGGTGGCCCTGTTCTCGGCCACCATGCCGCCGCAGATCCGCCGCATCGCGCAGACCTACCTGCAGGACCCGGTGGAAGTGACCATCGCGGCCAAGACCACCACCTCGGCCAACATCCGCCAGCGTTACTGGTGGGTGAGCGGCATGCACAAGCTGGACGCGCTGACCCGCATCCTGGAAGTCGAGCCGTTCGACGCGATGATCATCTTCGCGCGTACCAAGGCCGGCACCGAAGAACTGGCCGGCAAGCTGCAGGCCCGTGGCCTGGCCGCTGCCGCCATCAACGGTGACATGCAACAGGCCCAGCGTGAGCGCACCATCGCCATGCTGAAGGAAGGCAAGCTGGACATCCTGGTCGCCACCGACGTGGCCGCGCGCGGCCTGGACGTGGAGCGCATCAGCCACGTGCTGAACTACGACATCCCGTACGACACCGAAAGCTACGTGCACCGCATCGGCCGTACCGGCCGTGCCGGCCGCAGCGGTGAGGCGATCCTGTTCGCCACCCCGCGCGAGAAGGGCATGCTGCGCCAGATCGAGCGCGCTACCCGCCAGCCGATCGAAGAGATGCAGCTGCCGAGCGTGGAGGCGGTCAACGACACCCGCATCAACAAGTTCACCTCGCGCATCAGCGAAACCCTCGGCGCCGGTGGCCTGGACTTCTACCGCCAGCTGCTGGAGCGCTTCGAGAACGAGCAGAACGTGCCCGCCATCGAGATCGCCGCCGCGCTGGCAAAGCTGCTGCAGGGTGACACCCCGTTCCTGCTGCAGCCGCCGGTGCGCGCCCCGCGTGAAGAGCGCGCGCCGCGCGAGCGCTTCGACCGTGGCGACCGTCCGGAGCGTGGCGATCGATTCGACCGCAACGAGCGTGGTCCGCGCTTCGAGCGTGGCCCGCGTCGTGACGACGCCGAAGGTGGTTTCGAGCAGCGTCCGCGCCGCGAGGTTCCGCCGCGTGGTGCACCGGAGCAGGGCATGGAGACCTACCGCATTTCGGTGGGCCACCAGCATGGCGTGAAGCCGGCCAACATCGTCGGCGCCATTGCCAACGAAGCCGGACTGGAAAGCCGCTTCATCGGCCGCATCGACATCCACGACGACTTCTCGCTGCTGGACCTGCCGGCGCAGATGCCGCCGGACGTGCTGTCGCACCTGCAGAAAGTGTGGGTGTCCGGCCAGCAGCTGCAGATGCGTGCGCTGGCCCCGGGTGAAGACACCAACCCGGCCCCGCGTCCGTTCAAGCCGCGCTTCGACAAGCGTGGTCCGGGCGGCCCAGGTGGCCCGCGTCGTGGTGGTCCGGGTGGTCCGGGTGGCCACGGCGGCGACCGCGGCGGTGACCGCGACAGCCGCCCGCCGCGTCGTGACGGCTTCAAGCCGCGCGGTCCGCGCAGCTTCTAAGCCGCACCCGCAGCCGTCCTGATCAACGCCAGCCTCCGGGCTGGCGTACAGGAAAAGGGGACGGAGGGGATGAAGTCGTAAATGGCAGGCCGCGCGCTTATGCCGAAAACGACTTAATCCCCTCCGTCCCCTTTTTCGCATGGCCCACACATTGCCGGTCATAGGCTGGGCCGGTTCCAAGGGAGGTTGTCACCGCAGCACATTCGGGGGGATCCGGGATGGGTAGAAGTGGCACGGACCAGCAGAGCCGGCGGGTGCCGATGACCCGTGGCCTGGGATTGCGCTTTGCGTTGTTGACGGGCATGGCGATCGGGTTGGTCGCGCTGTCCGCCTTGATCCAGGAGCTGCAGGCGGCCTCCACCGCATGGATCGCCGGCCAGGGCTACTGGTCGCGTGGTCAGCAGGATGCGACCGCCGCACTCAGCCGCTATCTGGCGCGCGGTGATGCCCAGGACCTGGACGACGCGCGCCAGGCGCTGCGGATTCCGTTGGGGGATCTGCAGGCCCGGCTGGCGCTGGAACAGGCGGTACCGGACGAGGAGAAGGCCAGGCAGGGCTTCCTGCAGGGCGGCAACGCGCGCGCCGATATTCCGCGCCTGGTGTTCTCGTTCCGCTATGCACGCGACATCGGTGCATTCCGGGAAGCAAGCACGCTGTGGCGACAGACCGATGATGACCTGTTGGCCGTGCAGCGGCTGGTCGCCGAGCTGCAGTCGGGGCATGCCCACGGGGCGCTGCCAGTGGCGGACCGCGACCGGTACCTGCAGCAGCTGCGTGATCTGGACCGGCGGTTGCAGGTGCAGGCACAGGCATTTTCCCAGGCGTTGCTGCGCATGGCCACGATGGTGCGGATCGCCACGCTTGTGGTCGGTGGGCTGTCGGTGCTGGCGATCAGCCTGATGGCTGTCGCGCTGGCGCGCCGCGTCGGCAAGGACCTGACCGAGCACGAAAGCCGCTTCCGTGCGGCCTTCTACCAGGCCAATGTCGGCATGCTCAAGCTCGACACCGACGGCAAGGTGATCGAAGCCAACCAGGCGATGGCCGATATCCTCGACTACCGACGCGACGTGCTGCTGCAGATGTCGCTCGGTGATCTGCTGATGGAAGGCGAACTGGTCATCGATGGCGTCGGCCGCATTGACTGGGACCGGCAGCTGCGGCCGAGTGAGCTGCGCTTCTGCCGCCGCGATGGCAGCCTGGTGTGGGGGCGCTGGAGTGGCACCGGCGTGCGCAGCGCGGGAGGTGGCCTGTCGGTGTTTGCGATCATCGAGGATGTCAGCCAGAACCATGCCCTGGCGCGCGAGATCGAACACCACGCCAGCCACGATCCGCTGACCGGCCTGATCAACCGGCGCGAGATCGAGCGGCTGCTGGAACGTTCGCTGCTGCAGGTGCGCAGCGACGGCGGCACGCATGCGCTGTGCTACATCAACCTGGACCACTTCAAGCTGGTCAACGACAGCTTCGGCCACGCCGCCGGTGACCAGATGCTGCGCAGTTTCGCCGACTATCTGGTGGCTGCAGTGCGTGACGGTGACTGGGTCGGCCGCCTGGGCGCCGACGAGTTCGCCGTGTTCCTCGCCCATGCCGGGCAGGACGAGGCCAAGCGGGTGCTGCAGCGGGTGATCCGCAACCTGGGCCAGGCCACGTTCCCGATCAGCGAGGGCAGCCCGCAGCTGAGCTGCAGCATCGGTGTGGTTGAAGTCAGCGCCGACGCCCCCGATGCGAACTGGCTCATGAGTGCTGCCGACAGCGCCTGCTATGCCGCCAAGCAGGCCGGTCGCAACCGGGTGCACTGTTTCAATGAGAACCGCATGGCGCTGGAGGAGCGCCGCCGGGAAGCCGAGCGGTTGCAGGGCGTCAGCCTGGCGATGGCCGAGAACCGCATGCTGCTGTATGCGCAACGCATCGCCCGCGTGGGCGATCCGACCTACCTGCACTACGAAGTGCTGGTGCGCATGCGCGGTACCGACGGCAGCCTGCACCTGCCCGGACAGTTCATGCCGGCAGTGGAGCGCTATGGCATGGCGGTGGCGCTGGATCGTCACGTGCTCGGGCTGCTGTTCCGCCACCTGCAGGTGTGCCCGGCACACGTGCGCCAGCTGGGCCTGTGCAACGTCAACGTCTCGGCGCAGTCGATCGCCGAGCCGGGATTCCTCGCCTTCGTCTGCGACCTGCTTGAGCGCAACCGCGCGCTGGCCTCCAAGCTGTGCTTCGAGATCACCGAGACCGCGGCGATCAGCAACCTCAGCCAGGCCCGTGCGTTCATCGATGCGGTCAAGGCGCGGGGCTGCCGGATGGCACTGGATGACTTCGGCTCCGGCCTGTCTTCTTTCGGCTATCTGCGCCAGTTGCCGGCGGACATCCTGAAGATCGACGGCGCCTTCGTGCGGGACATGGATACAGACCCGGTCAGTCACGCCACGGTGCGTGCGATCAGCGAGCTCGGGCGCGAGCTGCAGATGGAAGTGGTGGCCGAGTGGGTGGAGACCGCCGAGGTTGCCGGTGCGCTGACCCGGCTTGGCGTGCAGGGCCTGCAGGGCTATGCCATCGAACGCCCGCAGCCGCTGGAGCGGCTGACCCTGGCCGATCTGCGCCCGGTGCGGCTGGTCGCGGTGAAGGGGCCGCCGGGGGCTGGCTGAACGGCGTGGCGGCGACTTTGGTCTACACGTGCGGCGTACGTCCGGCTGCGATAATGCCGGCCAGGGGCGACGCGCAGTGGGCGCGGGCGTAAGCAACAACAGGATGTGGCGTGGGCGGCAGGCAGTGGCAGTACGGAACGGGAGCGGTGCTGGTCGTACTGCTGGCGTGGTTGGCGACGCCGTGGCCGCTGCAGGCCGCAGCGGTGGAATCGGGGCGCGATTACCTGCTGGTCGGTGGCGCCACCGATGAGCCCACCCCGCATCGTGCGTGCACGCCGCGCATGCTGTCGGGCCCGCGCCAGCAGGTGCTGGTGACGGCTCCGCAGGAAGGCTGGTCGGGCCAGCCACAGGCGCTGGACGTGTTCAATGTCTTTGCCGGCGAAGTGCGGGTACAGCACGGTGACCGCGAAATCTGCGGCAACATGCACGACGCCCGCACCCGTGATTCGCGCTTCCGTGCAGGCATCGGCCTGGTGGCCGTACCGCCGGCCGGCAGCCATGAGCCGTTCCTGGTTTCCTGGCAGACACCGCTGAAGACACGTTGGGTACCGACCTTGAGGCTGGGCGCGCCCAGCCCGGTGCAGCAGAACGACACCGCCCGCCTGCTGATGCGTGCTGCCTGCATCGCCGTGGCGATCGCGCTGGCGCTGTCGGCGTTGATGGCCTTCCTGACCACGCGCGATCGCAGCTTCCTGGTTTACGTCGCCGGCACCACGGTACTGGTGCTGTGGCAGGCGATCCTCGGTGGCCTCAGCGGCTACCCGGAGCCGTGGCTGCCGGTGGGGGAGCGTGGGGCCTGGTGGCTGCTCTCGCTGACCGCCGCCACCCAGGCGCTGGTACTGCCGGCACTGTGGCGGCTGAACGGCGGTGACCGCGTATGGCCACGGTCGCGGCCGCTGCAGGCGACCGTGCTGTGGGGCCTGCTGGCGCTGGCCGTACTGGTGCCGTGGCTGCGCTGGGAACAGCTGGCCTGGGTCGCGCAGGGCCTGCAGGTGTCCTATCTGCTGGGATGTGGCCTGGCATTGCTGATGGGCGTATGGGCCCGTTGGCGTGGCGACCGTTGGTCGCAGGCGGGACTGGCCGCGTTGGCACCGATGCTGGTCCTGATCATCGCCGATGCCTGCCGTGCGGAATGGCTGTTGGAATACCGGGTCGAAGCACTGCAGCTGTCGGTGACCTGGCTGCTGATGATGGCCGCCTATGCCATGAACCAGCGGCTGGGCCGGCTGCGCCAGCAGCGCGATGAACTGCGTCAGCTGGCCGAAACCGACGTCCTGACCGGACTGCCGAATCGCCGCGCCGGCCTGCAGCAGCTGGCCCGTCACCTGGCACAGGTCGACCGTGAGCGTGGCTCGCTGGTGATCGGCTTCCTCGACATCGACCTGTTCAAGGACATCAACGACCGCCATGGCCACGGGGTGGGGGACCAGGTACTGGTGGCGGTGGCACGCGCGCTGCGCGCTGCGGTGCGCAGCCAGGACGAAGTGGTGCGGATGGGCGGCGAGGAGTTCCTGCTGCTGATGCCCGGCATGCCGCGCGAGGCGGCGTCGGCGCGGCTGGAACGCCTGCGCCAGCGCATCACCGAGGCCGGGCAGGCCCTGCAGGTGCCGGGGCTGGAAGTGACCGCCAGCATCGGCCTGGCGCAGTGGCGGCCGGGCGAGGACGATCTGGCCGGGCTGTTGCGGCGGGCCGATCATGCCATGTACGTGGCCAAGCGGGCGGGCCGGAACCGGGTGTTCGACGGCGAAGAGCTCGATCCGCCCGGCCTGGCATGAAGCGCTGCGGGCGGCGATGCCGGATAATAGGGCGATGACCACCCGACTCAACAAACATATCGCCGACACCGGCTTCTGCTCCCGCCGCGAGGCCGATCGCCTGATCGCCGCCCGCCGGGTCACCGTCAACGGCCATCCGGCCGGCACTGGCGCGGTGGTGGGCGAAGAAGACCAGGTGCTGGTCGATGGCCAGCCGCTGCGCGCGCGCGTGGCCCGCAAGCCCGGCGCCCGCCGCCATGTCTACATCGCGCTGAACAAGCCGGTGGGTGTCACCTGCACGACCGAAACCTCGGTCAAGGGCAACATCGTCGATTTCGTCGGCCACGAGCAGCGCATTTTCCCGATCGGGCGCCTGGACAAGGAATCCGAAGGCCTGATCCTGATGACCAGCAACGGCGACATCGTCAACCAGATCCTGCGTGCCGAGAACGGCCACCAGAAGGAGTACCTGGTGGCGGTGAACAAGCCGGTTACCGATGAGTTCCTGCGCGGCATGGCGCGCGGTGTGCGCATCCACGACCAGATGACGTTGCCGTGCAAGACCTCGCGCATCGCCAAGTTCGGTTTCCGCATCACCCTGCAGCAGGGCCTGAACCGGCAGATCCGCCTGATGGCCGCCGAATTCGGCTATCGCGTGACCCAGCTGCGCCGCGTGCGCATCGACAACATCAAGATCGGCGCGTTGAAGCCGGGCCAGTGGCGCAACCTGACCGAGCAGGAGCTGCAGGGCCTGTTGCCGAAGCAACTGGACTGGTAAACGGCCTCTGTAGAGCCGAGCCCATGCTCGGCTGCCTTTTGTCCGGGTGCAGCCGAGCATGGGCTCGGCTCTACATCGGCTAGACTCCGCAGTGACCTGCCGGAATGTGACGCTGCATGATCAAGCCCGACAAGCCTGCCAACGAAGCCCTCCGGCTCGAGGCGCTGTACCGCTACCGGATCCTTGATTCGCAGCGCGAGAAGTCATTCGACGACCTGGTGGCGATCGCCAAGGCGGTCTGCGGTACCTCGATGGCGGCGGTGACCCTGATCGATGTCGAGCGGCAGTGGTTCAAGTCGATCCAGGGCATCGACGCGGCAGAGAACCTGCGCAGCGAATCGATGTGTGGCCACGCCATCCTGCAGCCGCAGGAAATCATGGTGGTCGAGGACGCGTTGCAGGACATCCGCTTCCACGACAACCCGGTGGTGACCGGCGACCCGCACATCCGCTTCTACGCCGGTGCGCCACTGATCAGTTCCGATGGCCTGCCACTGGGTACGTTGTGCGTGTTCGATGCACATCCGCAGCACCTGCCCAGCGACAAGGCCGAGGCACTGGCCGCTCTGTCACGGCAGGTGATGCTGGTGATGGAGCTGCGCCGTTTCGCGCTCGACATCCAGAAGCACATGCTGGAACGCGATGACTACGAGCGCCTGCTGTCGGAGTACCAGGACGTGCTGCTGGCGCAGAATGCCGACCTGGCCGAGCAGAGCCGCACCGATGCGTTGACCGGACTGCCGAACCGCCGCGCGATGGCGGCGGCACTGGAAGAGGCGGTGGCGGAGATCGATGGGCAACCGGGAGTGGCCTGCGTGGCCCTGCTGGACATCGATCACTTCAAGCACATCAACGATTTCCAGGGCCACGCCACCGGCGACCGGGTGCTGGCCGAGCTGGGCGTGCTGCTGCGCTCGCATTTCGCCGGCCGTGGCATGGCCGCGCGCTATGGCGGCGAGGAGTTCGTGGCGGTGATGCCGGGCACTGATCTGCGCACGGCCGAACTGCAATGCGAGTTCCTGCGCCTGGCCGTGGCAGACCTTCCGCTGGGTTTCCCGGTCACGATCAGCATCGGCGTTGCCCAGCACCAGGCAGGTGAAAGCGTGGATGACATGCTGGCGCGCGCCGACAAGGCGCTGTACCGGGCCAAGGGCAACGGTCGCAACCGGGTGGAACGGGCAGGCTGAGCCCTGCATGCAGTAGGTCCACGCCCTGCGTGGATGATTTTGCCGATGGGATAACGCCGTGTCGCGGCCTGTGCGATTGTGCCCGGCGAATATGCCGTTCCTGTTCCCACGGACGCCGACCATGCTGCAGACCCTGGCCATCGCCCACTATCGTTCGCTGCACGGGCTGGTACTGCCGCTGCAGCAGTTGAACGTGGTGACCGGTGATAACGGCAGTGGCAAGTCCAGCCTGTACCGCGCGCTGCGCCTGCTGGCGGAGACCGCACAGGGCGGCGTTGCGGCGGTGCTGGCCCGCGAAGGGGGGCTGGGTTCGGCGCTGTGGGCCGGCCCCGAATCCATCGATCGCCGGGTTGCGGCCGGCGATATCCCGCTGCAGGGTGGCCCTCGGCAGGCATCGGTGGGATTGAAGCTCGGCTTCACCACCGACGAATTCGGCTATGCCATCGACCTGGGCTATCCGCCGCCCAGCCGTTCGGCGTTTGCGCTGGATCCGCAGATCAAGGCGGAGGCGATCTGGGCCGGGCCATTCCTGCGCAGCGCCAACCTGCTGGTTGATCGCCGTGGGGTAATGGTGCGGCAACGTCATGCGCGCGGCTGGGATCTCGTGGATGACCGGTTGTCGCTGTTCGACAGCCTGTTCACCCAGGTCGGCGATCCGCAGCGCATGCCGGAAACCATCGCCTTGCGTGAGTACATCCGTCGCTGGCGCTTCTACGACCATTTCCGCAGCGACGCCCATGCCCCGGCGCGACAACCGGCGATGGCCACGCGCACGCCGGTGCTGCATCACGACGGCCGGGATCTGGCGGCAGCGTGGGTGACCATTCTCGAGATCGGAGATCCGATCGCGTTGGCACGCAGCGTCGACGATGCGTTCCCCGGCGCCACGGTCGGCTTCGAAGAGCTGGACGGTCGACTGGCCCTGCGCTTCCACCAGCCGGGGTTGCTGCGGCCGTTGTCGATGGCCGAACTGTCCGACGGTACGCTGCGCTTCCTGCTGCTGGCTGCTACGCTGCACACGCCACGCCCGCCGCCGCTGCTGGTGCTCAACGAGCCGGAGACCAGCCTGCATCCGGACCTGCTACCGGCGCTGGCGCGGCTGATCATCGCGGCCAGTGCGCGCAGCCAGGTGTGGGTGGTGTCACACGCCAGCCGGTTGATCGCAGCACTGGAGCAAGCGCCCGGCTGTCATTCGCTGCACCTGCACAAGGAACAGGGCCGCACGCTGCTGAGCGGGCAGGGCCTGCTGGATGCTCCGGCATGGCACTGGCCGCAGCGTTGATACGGCCATCCACGCCCTGCGTGGACGCGCTCAATCGGCGATGTTGCGTGCCTCGGCCGTGCCAAGGATTTCCGGATGCTGCACCGGCTTGCGGCGGTTCAGCAGCGGATGCAGGAACACCGCGCCGACGATGATTGCCACGCCCAGGTAGAACCACGGGGTGACCTCGTGCTGCTCGCGCAGCAGCACCACCGCCAGCACCACCGCATAGACCGGTTCCAGGTTGGTCACCAGCTGCACCGTGTAGGCGCTCAGGTGGCGCAGCGCGACCAGGGCCAGGGCGAACGGCAGCAGCGTGCAGAAGCCGGCCAGGACCAGTAGCAGGATGCCGTCGTGCAGGTCCGGAACCACCCACAGCGGGCTGGCCAGCGCCGGCAGCAGGTAGGGCATCAGCGGTGCCAGCAGGGTCAGGGTGAGGGTGCCCGCACCCAGCTCCAGTGCGGTGACCGTGAGCGGATCCGCGTGGCTGACCATGCGCTTGTTGAGTGAGCCGAACACTGCCACCAGCAGCGCCGAGATCGCGCCGATCAACACACCGAGGCGCATGCCATCGGGCACGCCGCCGACCACCAGCGCAACACCCGGCAGCACCGCCAGGCCGAACGCCAGTTCACGCAGCTGGAACGGCCGCTTGGCCACCCATGGCTCGATGATCGAGGTGAACACCGGCGCCAGCGCGATGCAGGTGGCGGCCACCGAGGCGTTGGCCAGCTTCACCGCGCCGTAGAACGTCAGCCAGTGCAGGGCGACCAGCGCGCCGATGCCGGCGTAGCCGGCCACCAGCCGCAGGGGCAGGGTGCGCAGCCCGCGCCAGACCCGTGGCAGCAGGGCCAGCATCGCCGTCACCAGCAGCATGCGCCACCACACCAGCGGCAGTGCGGGCAGGGTGATCAGTTTGCCGAGGATGGCGGTGACGCCCCACAGCAGGACACAGAAGTGGATCTGCCACAGCGCTTTGCGGGTGTCGGGTGTGCTCATCCGCCTATTGTGAGGCAAGGCGAACGTCGCAGCGCTACCCGCGTGTGGAATGACTGCTCTGGTCAACCTGCCGCTGCAGCGCCATCGCTGCCGCCGGGTTGCGCGCCTTGCCTGCGCCGATGCACAGGAGGTAGACCTCGCGCGGGCTTTCAGGGGCGGGCCCTGCGAGGCAGGGCAGGTCGTCCACCGGCTCTCCGCGCGACCAGCGCCTGGCCCGTTCGGCCCAGCGCTGCTGCACGGGCGCCAGCAGGCCCTCCTTCAAGCGGGCCTGGCTGCGCTTGATCCGTGCGTAGACGAAGCCGGCGCTGACATCGCCGTGCAGGGGCGCCTCGTCGCTGTCCTCGATCACCACGGCCACGCCATGCGCGCGTGCGGCGGTAACCAGTGCCGGGCCATGCGCCTCGGCATTGCGGACTTCCAGGGCGTGCTGCAGCGGCACGCCGCCCAGCTGCTTGGGCAGCTGCGCCATCAGCCGTTCCAGCGCTTCGGCGTCGGCCGGATGCCGCGGATCGAACTGCCACAGCAGGGGGCCCAGCCGGTCGCCGAGTGCGAGTGCGGCCTGCAGGAAGGGCGCGGCTGCCTCCACCGTGCTGGACAGGTCGCGGCGCTGCACCAGGTAGCGTGGTGCCTTCATCGAAAACCGGAAGCCTTCCGGCGTCTGCGCGGCCCACTGCGCGCACTGTGCTGCGGTGGGCGTGCGGTAGAAGGTGCCGTTGATTTCGATGCAGCGCAGGGCCCGGCTGGCATGGGCCAGTTCTTCACGCTGCGGCAGGCCCACGGGGTAGAAAACGCCGCCGCGCCATTCGGGAAACACCCAGCCGCCGATGCCGCAGCGGATCGCTGCGGCGGTCACTGGTCGTGGTCCGCGCGCCACGGATCGTAGCTGCCGAACCACCACAGGTAGCCTTCCGGATCGGCGCAGGCATAGCCACGGCCGCCGTAGTCCTGGTCGGCGATGTCGATGACGATGCGGGCGCCTGCGGCCTTGGCCCGGGCGTAATGGGCGTCGGCATCGGTGACGATCACGCAGGCACTCTGGGTCTGGCGGCCGCCCACCTCGTCCGGCATCGCGGCATGCTGGCTCCAGGCGCTTTCCCTGTCGGCCGAGCCGAGCATGATCATGCCGCTGCCGAAGGTCAGCTGCGCATGGAACACCGTATCGCCATCGGCGTAGACAGCCTGGGCATGGAAGCCGAAGGCGCGCTGCAGCCAGTCGATGGCGGCCTGCGCGTCGCGATAGCGCAGGCACGGAATGATGGTGGAGCCGTTGCTCGGTTGGCCGTTCCCGCCCATGACACCCCTCCTATGGCACAGGGCAGGGTGCGCCGCAGAACGTTACCATCCCGCGAAACCCCGGTGACGACCTGCACATGGCCGCCACCCCTGTTCGGAGATCGTGCTGGATGAAACCCTGGATTGGAGGAGCCGTGCTGCTGGCGTGCACGACCATGGCGAGTGCTGCCACCCCGGCGCAGCTGCAGGACCTGGATGCGACCGTCGAGCGCGTGCGCGCGCAGTTCGACGTGCCCGGCATTGCCGTGGCGGTGGTCAAGGATGGCGAGGTGGTGCTGGAGCGCGGCTGGGGCGTGCGCGAGCAGGGCAAGCCGGAACCGGTGCAGGCCGATACGCTGTTCGCCATTGCTTCCAACACCAAGGCGTTCACCGCCACCTCGCTGAACCTGTTGGCCGAGGACGGCAAGCTGAAGATGGACGACAAGGTGATCGACCACCTGCCGTCGTTCCGCATGTCCGACCCGTTCGTGACCGGGCAGATGACGATCCGTGACCTGCTGTCCCACCGCAGTGGCCTGAGCCTGGGCGCTGGTGACCTGCTGTTCTGGCCGACCACGTCCTACAGCAATGCCGAAGTGGTGGAGCGGTTGGGCAGAGTGCCGCTGAAGGGCGGTTTCCGCGAAAGCTATGCCTACGACAACATCCTGTACGCGGTCGCCCAGCAGGTGATCGAGCATGTCTCTGGCATGAGTTACCAGCAGTTCCTGCAGACCCGCATCTTCGACAAGGTGGGCATGGCCGGCACGCGCTACAACGCCGATCACCTGAAGGCCGGCGACAAGGCCGCGGTCGGCCACGCCAAGTACGATTTCAAGGACCTGCGCACCGTTGCGCCGCTGACCTGGTCGAACAACGCCGGCGCCGGTGGCATCTATTCCAGCGCGCATGACATGGCGCGCTGGATGAAGGTGCAGCTGGCCGAAGGCAAACTGGCCGATGGCACGCCGCTGTTCAGTGAAAAGAGCCAGCAGCAGATGTGGCGGATGATCACCCCGCAGTCGATCCCGGCGCCGAGCGTGCCGGAGCTGGCACCGGCGCGAGCCAATTTCGCCGGCTATGGCGAAGGCTGGAGCCTGAGCGATTACCGTGGGCAGAAGCTGGTCTGGCACACCGGTGGCTGGCCGGGCATGGTCTCGCGGCTGACCCTGGTGCCGGGCGAGAAGCTGGGCGTGGTGGTGCTGACCAACCAGGAAGTGGGCGCGGCGTTCAATGCGATCACCCTGAGCGTGCTCGATGCCTATCTGGGCGGCGAGAAGCACGACTGGGTGGACGCCTATGCCAAGGCCGTGGCCAAGGGCCAGGACAAGGCCGACGAAGCCTGGGCCAAGCACCAGAGCGCGCGCGACAAGGGCAGCAAGCCGTCGCTGGCACTGGCCGGCTACACCGGCACCTTCCGTGACCGCTGGTATGGCGACATGCAGATCAGTGCCGAGGGCAAGGGCCTGCGCCTGCGCTTCATGAAGACCGCGCAGCTGAGCGGGCGCCTGGAGCACTGGCAGTACGACACCTTCATCGTGCGCTGGGACGACCGTTCGCTCAACGCCGACGCGTTCGTGAACTTCAGCCTGGACCCGGACGGCAAGGTACGCGAGGTGCGCATGCAGTCGATCTCCGACCTGACCGATTTCAGCTTCGATTTCCAGGACCTGCTGTTCACCCCGGCAACGTAACCCGATGCGGCCCACATGATCGGTAGCGCCGGGCCATGCCCGGCGAGCGCGCAGCGCGGTTGCAAGGGGAATCGCCGGGCATGGCCCGGCGCTACCAGAACCGGGGCATCATCGGCTGGCGTACACATCCGGCGTGGGATACTTCGCCGCTTGCAAGAGGCGAGGGAATGCAATGTTCCGTTGGTTTGAATCCCTGATTCCGGTGTTCCCGCCCGTGGACGGGCGCATGCCGCCGCGCAAGGTGCTGCCGTTCTACCTGCACTACCTGCGCCCGGTGTGGCCAGTGCTGCTGGCGACCCTGATCGCCGGCCTGCTGCTGGCGCTGGTGGAAGTGGCGATGTTCGATTACCTGGGCCGCATCGTCGACATGGTCGCCGAGCAGCCGGGTGCCGGCTTCTTCAAGCGCCACGCCAATGAACTGGGCTGGATGCTGTTCATCACGGTCATCGCTCGGCCGATCCTGGTCGGTCTGCACAACCTGCTGGTGAACCAGGCGATCGTGCCCGGCCTGAGCAACCGCTCGCGCTGGCTGATGCACAACTACGTGGTGCGGCAGAGCCTGAGCTTCTTCCAGAACGACTTTGCTGGCAGCGTGGCCAACCGGGTGATGCAGACCGGTACCTCGTTGCGCGAGTCGGCGGTGCAGATGGTCGATTCCCTCTGGTACATCGTGGTCTACACCGGCACCGCGCTGTACCTGTTCGCGCAGGCCGACTGGCGGCTGATGGTGCCGCTGATCCTGTGGCTGCTGGCCTACGTGGTGATCCTGGTCTACTTCGTGCCGCGCGCGAAGGAACGGGCATGGATTGCCTCGGAAGCACGTTCGAAGGCAATGGGCCGCATTGTCGATGGCTACACCAACATTCCCACGCTGAAGCTGTTCGCTCATGGCGGGCGTGAGCAGGCCTACGTGGCCGAGTCGATCCGGGAGCTGGCGGTCAAGCACCGCGCACAGACCCGCATCACCACCGGCATGGACCTGACCATCGCCATCGTCAACGGCTTCCTGATTGCCGGTACCTGCGGTCTCGCGCTGTGGCTGTGGAATGGCGGCCACATCACCGTCGGCGCGATCACCCTGGCCACCGGCCTGGTGATCCGCATCCACAACATGTCCGGCTGGATCATGTGGACCATCAACGGCATCTTCGAGGACATCGGCACGGTGCAGGATGGCATCACCACCATCGCCCAGCCGCTGACCGTGCAGGACCGCGAGGATGCGGTGCCGCTGCAGGTGACCCGAGGCGGCGTGCATTTCCAGGACATCCATTTCCATTACGGTAAAAAGGGCGGTGTGATTGCCGGCCTGGACCTGGTGGTGAAGCCGGGCGAGAAGATCGGCCTGGTCGGTCCGTCCGGCGCCGGCAAGTCGACCCTGGTCAACGTACTGCTGCGCCTGTACGACCTGGAAAGCGGCCGCATCCTGATCGACGATCAGGACATTGCCTACGTTACGCAGGAAAGCCTGCGCCAGCAGATCGGCGTGGTTACCCAGGACACCTCGCTGCTGCATCGCTCGATCCGCGACAACCTGCTGTACGGCCGCCCGGATGCGACTGATGAGCAGCTGCGTGCAGCCGTAGCCAAGGCACGTGCCGAAGCCTTCATCGATACGCTGGTGGACGGGCAGGGGCGTCGTGGCTACGACGCGCATGTGGGCGAGCGTGGCGTGAAGTTGTCCGGTGGCCAGCGCCAGCGCATCGCCATTGCCCGCGTGCTGCTGAAGGATGCACCGATCCTGGTGCTGGACGAAGCGACTTCGGCGCTGGATTCGGAAGTGGAAGCAGCGATCCAGGACAGCCTGGACCAGTTGATGGGAGGCAAGACGGTGATCGCCATCGCGCACCGGCTGTCGACCATCGCGCGCATGGACCGGCTGGTGGTGATGGACCAGGGCCGCATCGTCGAGACCGGCACCCATGCCGAGCTGATTGCTGCCGGTGGCCTGTATGCGCGCTTGTGGGCGCGGCAGACTGGTGGCTTTGTGGCTGCCGATCAGTGACTTCGATGTGACCGCGTTGCAAGGTGCCAAGTTACATCGTCACCCGTCCGGATGATTTGAGGTTTCACTTGCTCCGATGTTTGGAGGTCGCGGCTGATCGCCAAAGAACACCCTGGCATCGGGGATGTATCCCTCGTCCACGAGTACCGCGGCCATGCCTCTTGAATGCAGAAGATCATCCAAGGGCAGAGTGGTGAAAACCGTACTGTGCCGCGAAGTAGTTGAGCGGAGCACTGCAACCCAGTGAGTTCGTCTCTGGATATCAAGGTCAATATTCATTGTAGTGGCGATCGCGTCGTTGGTCAGACGAGCCCAGCACCGGGAGGGCGATGGAGGGGCATGCAGGAGCGCGCCCGATTCAATATCTCCCTCTGCCCACGCATGACCTAGCTCATCTAGGTTATCGAGCCAGGGCCGCAGGCTTGATGTGGCATCCGAGAAGCATTTGCGGTCTTTCACGGAGTCAATGTGAAAATTCTGGATAGTTTCCCTGCCCCCTCCCACCCGCATCGGGAAGCGGGCGTTGATCATCGGGATCCCATGATCGCGGGCCATACGGTCAATGGCTCGAGAAAGTGGCTCACCGGCTCGGGCTCCACTGAATTGCAGTGCAGCATCATGAATTTTCCAAGCCGCGTACATTGGGCGCATCCTCTCAATGCTCGCGTCACGCAGGCCATAGAGAATCTTGAGATCGCTCAATCGCGTGTACTCTTCTTCGGTGAGCTCGTCACGAAGCGTTCTTCTACCTGAAAGGAACTTGAGCTTGCGGATGGCGGGCCACAGAATGAGGCTGCGAAATACCCCGCCATCGTGCTCCACGGTCACGCCCGGAGGGCTCAGAATTGCATCAGACGTCGAGATTGCTGCTTCAACGCTGCGAGTATCGATGGATAGGCTCTTTCTTAGGGGTTGAATCGTGCCCAGTACAAGCAGCGTTGAAGAGCCTTTTCTGAACTGCCAGATGCGCGGGCCGGGGGCTGAGTGGACCGCGTGGATCGCAGGAAGATGAGTTGCATCGGCATTCTCTTGATCCGTTGCGTATCCATTGATGGGCGCCATCGCCATCAGGGCGATGGCCGCCAAGGTAATGGAAGGAGAATGAAATCTATCCATGTTCAATCCAGGCATGCCGTATAACGCGTGTGTGGCTTGGTTCGCGGGTCATTGGAGAACATGTGCCAAGCTTCATCGATTGTTTCGGGGTGGAACATCGGGAACTTGGAGGATTTCATGAAGTGTTGCCTGATGTACTGCCAATAGATGGCCTGAGGTCCCATTGCACGCTCAAGGAAACGATAGACTTCAGCCATCGTCCAGTAGTCAGCTACTTCAGATGGAAGCGATGCTCGCGTCTGTATAGGCTCGATGGCATCTCCGAAAGTAATAGTTGCTCGAAGATCCCGGTCAACGACGGAGATGGCTGGCAATATGCAACTTCCGGTTTTGCGCGCCATTGCGGCGGTTCCCAGCATGATGTCCAAGGGGCGCCCCAAAAATGGAATGCAATAGGTTTCTTCGCGAAAGCGGTGGACATCGGGCATCATGATGACTGCAGCTCTATTTTTCAGTGCGCGAAGCGCTATGCTTATCCCTCTGGCATTCGAGTGGATGATGCTCGCGCGGCATCCGGCGTGATTGAAGAGCCGGTGGTACAGGTCGTCGAACAATTCGTTGCCTGCATGGTTCTTTGGGTCGCCATAGAAGATGTAGATGTCACGCCGATGGCGAATGTGCTCCATCAGACGGACCGCAGACAGGATATAGTGGCCGTGATGCGGCAGTGCGATCACAACTCCCCTGTCGGCAGGGAGCTTTCCATCGATTGAGGAGTAGTCGGAACGGTCGATGCTGTGGACCGCCTCCAACAGTGACGGGCGGCAAAGGTCAGCCAACTGGGAGCTGATGGAGGCTTTCGATTGATACCAGCTGTAGTAGGAATCCATATCGAGTCCGCTGACTTCGCATGCGGAGAGGATGGCTTTCCTTTCCCTATCGGAAAGGGTCAATCCAAGCTGTTGCTCTGTCTGGACGCTGTGCCGAAAGGTGGCCTCCGGGGCAGGCTGACGACTCTCATGTGCTTGACTTTCGTGCATCCTGGACCGCCTTTGCTCGCTGCGATGCGCGGTAGAGGTTCTTGAGTTGTCCATGGAGCCAATCGAAATGCTTGGGATTGAAGTCAGGATGCTTCCAGTACATGTGCATCAGAGCTGAGTGAAAGACACGCTGACGGAATCTGCTCTCGGCTAGCCGTGTAGCAGGCCATCGCTTTGTCTGAGCTGGTTGCGCGAGCCAGTCTCCTCCAAGCTTCTGGTTGGAATCCAGATGGTTCGAAATAGTGCGCAGAACGGAAGTGATGGGTGAGCAGGGTGGCAATGTGATCGTGTCATCGCATGTGCCTGTCATGATTTGAAATTCGTGGATGCTGTTGAGGACTCCTTCCACCAGAGGCAGGTAGCGCTGCTGCCCGTGGTGGGACGTCAAGACAGGAGCGTCAAGGCTGGATGTAAGCTGGTCACTGAACACGATAATGGTGTGAATTCCCGCATCACCATCCAGTTTGCGAAGCGCGTCGGATGGCGTTGTCGAGTAAGCGGGATCTGTGCCAATTATCTCGGTGATCAATCCCCTTCTGCGGAGTTAGATAGCGCGATTAATATTGGATCGAGTCGTCGCGGCAATGATTGCGGTCGATGATGATGTGTCGTTTGGCAAGGGGGATGTTCCATCGCATCGCATGCGGCTTTGTTCTGGGCTTTGTGCTATTCGGCTCATGCCGTCATGACTGCGAGTCATCGTGATTCTGATCCTGTTTGATAGTGTTGATGACACGCATCCACGCCGCGTGCCATCAACGGAGTCTGTCAGCGCTCTTCATAATTGTTCGATCCGCAGCAGTCACTGCTGAATGCGGCTACCTTGATTTCGTCCGCCTCGGTTTCAAACACTGCGTCGAGGGATCTTGCATTTGCGCTGGATGATTTCATCCATGCGGCGACGGCGTTTGGATCTGAAATGGTTGCGGATGCGTGCATGACGTATTTCCTTTTATAGGTGTGTGTTGATGACCAGGGCACATCCCTTGGTCGGCATCAAGAATGCGCCGTCCGTATGGCTACTTGCTGTCAGTGGTAGCGGGTTCGTTGCGTAGGACTTCTCTTTTAATTTCTGCATCAGTCTCGTAGTCGAGCAAGCTGCTCTGCGCGTTGTGTCCGTGGCTTGTTCTGATGCCTGGAGCTTCTCTTGAATGTCGGGGCCGGGGATGTAGCGCAGGGCGGCGTCGAGATCCTGGATCGGTTCGGCGCTCGCGTGTATCAATCAGACGAGGACGTGACTCAGGGAGCATCCTCGAGTGGGAGGCGATCACTGGATATTTCACGACTGGATGCGTTTGCATCGCGTGTCGGGGAGGTCATGGGTTGACGGTGCTACCATCCCCATTGGGTAGCTCGGAGAACGGCCTGTTCACCGTTTTGACATTGCCGTGCCGACCGTTGATCAGCAGACATGGGCTCGAGACTCTATCTGCACTATAGGAGCAGGTGATGCAGGTTCAATCGTGCTCAAAGACTCGGATGCACTTGCGTATCTTTCGCTGCCTATCGCTGGTGACGAGCCTTGTGACCGCTGTTCCAGCCATGGCGGACAATGGCGAGGTGAGCGGAACACGTGAGGGCATCCTGCTCAGCCGCCACAACCTGCGCGCGCCGGTGGTGGCGTCGGGCGCGCTGGCCAATGCCACTCCGGAGCGCTGGCCAAGCTGGGACGTGGGCGCAGGCGAGCTCACCACCAAGGGCGGCGTGCTGGAGGTCTACATGGGCCGTTACATGGGCCAGTGGCTGCGTCAGGCGCAGCTGTTGCCGGCTTCGGGTTGCCCGCAGCTGGCTGACTTCCACGCCCATGCCAACAGCCTTCAGCGCACCCAGGCCACCGCGCAGTTCTTCGTTGCCGGTGCCTTCCCGGGCTGTCATGTCGCGGTCGAGCAGCGCATGGCGCTGGGCACGATGGATCCGTTGTTCAATCCGGTGATCCATAACAGAGACACGGTCTTCCGCGAGCACGCGCTGTCGGCAATGCAGCGAGCGTTGGCCGCATCGGAACTGGCACCGGCACTGTCCGTGGTGGAGCAGATCACCCGCTACCCGCAGTCGGCGGCCTGTGCGGGGCACAGCGAATGCCATCTGATGCTGGCCGACACGACCTTCAATGCGGAACCGGGCAAGGAACCACGCGCGTCCGGTTCGCTGGCCCTGGCCAGCGGGTTGGTCGATGCCTTGTTGATGGAGCACTACCAGGGCAGTGGCATCCCCCGCGAAGGCTGGGGCCGATTGAACACGGAGGCCCAATGGCAGGCGCTGGCGCAGATCCGCAACCGCTACCAGGACATCCTGTTCGGAACGCCCGAGGTGGCGCGGGATGTGGCCGGACCGCTGCTGGAACGATTGGGCGCGCTGTTCGAAGATCCGGCAACGCCGAGGGTGACCCTGCTGGTCGGCCATGACTCCAACATCGGGTCCGTGCTCGCCGCGCTGGGAATCAGCGACTACACCCTGCCAGGGCAGTACGAGAAGACGCCGATCGGCGGCCTGCTGCAGTTCGAGCGTTGGCGTGACCGCCGAAGCGGTGGCGGGCGTTTCCGCCTGGCCTACGTCTACCCGACCACTGCGCAATTGCGCGATGCGCTGTCGTTGACGGAAGCGCAGCCGCCGGGCCGTGTCGTGCTGTCATTGCCAGGCTGCGATCCAAGGGGTTGCAGCATCGTGCAGTTCCAGCAGCTGCTGCAGCGCGCCCATCGCTGAAACAAGGGTCTATCGCAGCGGTGTGCGTACGATGCCATGGGTGGCCATCAACGTAAGGTCGCCACCCAGCCGTGGGGAATGGAACGGTCCGCGTGCATGCGCGGCATCGAACAGCCCGCCATCGGGTGAGCGCAACCGGTAGAACTCGACCCAGCCGCTGGCATGCAGTGGCAGCTGTGCCACACCGGTGTGTTGGTTGAACCACACGGGGTCGTTGCTGCCCTCGATGACCCTGCGGGCAAGCCGGTCAATGGCATGGCCCTTGCTGGCATACCAGTCCTGGCCGCGCAGTCGTGCCAGCTCGGCCATCATTACCAGCGGCGCCAATGCGTAGTCGTGGTAGTGCAGGGCACGTTGCCCGCGGGCCATCTCCAGCGGCAGGCTGCCATCGTCCTGGATGTCATCGATGCCTTTCTGGAATGCCGCGTGGCCGGCCTGCCACAGAGCATCGTCGTCGGTAGCCAGGCCGGTGGCCAGTACGCCCAGGCCGCCCCAGTAGTAGTGGTTGTTGCGGCGCCGTTTCGGGCTGTCCCAGTACGCCAGGTTGGCCCGTGCCAGCTTCTGCAGCCATAGGTCGATGCGTGCTCGCTGCCGGGCATCGGCCTGGTCGTGCACTTTCAAATAGGCCATGGCCACTGCATCGAGCATCCATTGCCGCATGTAGAACGACTGGTCGTTGTTGACCCGGATCATCTGCCCGAGCATGGCGCCATCGTCGGCCCATGCACCCAGCCACACCAGCGTGCATTTCGCCGCCGCCGGGTCGCCGTTGCGCAGGTAGTCATCGCTCATGCGCGCCACGTCGGCGGCATAGCGGTCCAGTGGCGCGGTGGCATCCTTGTTCTGCTGCTGCAGTGCCGGGTCGATGACCGAGCCCACCTTGTCGGTGTAGTAGCCAAGAGCGCGGATGTCCGGCTGGCCGGGCGGCGGCGGGGGGCAGGCGGCGAAGGCAGGACCGGCCGCCAGGGCAGCGGAGAGGAGGCCAAGGTGTAGCACCGGGGAGGGCATGGGAACCTGCAGGGACGGGGAGGCGATGCGAACGATGCGCCCGGAGTCGTTTGCCAGCTGTGAGGCCGCACAGGCCCGGTTTGCAAGTATTCAGGGCCGGAGCGGCGCCTGAAGCTCAAGAGTTGGCTAGTCTGTCGTCATCAATTCAGCGGGAGGGAGTGGCGATGAGAATCACGGATTTTCTCGTGATGGACGGCGAGGGTGACGAGATCCCTGCTGATCCGCATGGTAACCATGTGGCTTTCAACTGTTTCGAGTGCGGATACCCGGTAGTGGCGGGCTCATTGGAAAACGAGCGTGGCAGTGATGAGGATTGTCCTGCCGCCTGTCGTGGCTGTGGTGCCGAGTACTTCGTAGATCTGCGGCTGAGCTCCAAGAAAATGTACATCCATCTGCTCTGACCCGGCAGCAGCCCAAGCAGGGGCGAACAAAAAAAGCGGCCCGGGTTTCCCCGGGCCGCTCCGCTTCATCTCACACCGTCCCGATCACTCGATCGGCTGGTCCAGCATCAGCTGGCGTGCGAAGCGCACCGGCGGTGCGCCGTAGGACAGCACCTGGTCGTGGTAGGCCTTCAGGTTGAACTTGTCGCCCAGCTTCTCCTGCACCGCCTTGCGGGTGTCGAAGTGTTCCTGCGCACCAACGAAGTAGGTCGGCAGCTGCGCCGAGGTCAGCTGTGCGCGCACCCACTTGCCCGAGGCTTCGCTTTCCTGCTGGAACGCATCGTGGGTCATCAGGTGCATCGCCTTCTCGCGATCCCAGTTGTCCACGTGCACGCCCTGGTCGAGGATCGCGTTGGAGATCGTGCGCAGGTAGAACTTGAGCTGCACCAGGTGGAACAGCGGGTCGTTGTTGAGGTAACCCTGCTCCTGCATCATGCGCTCGGTGTAGACCGCCCAGCCCTCGGCGAACAGGCCCGAACGCAGTACCGCACGCAGGGTGGAGGGGAACTTGGCCGAATGCCAGCCTTCCAGGTAATGGCCCGGGGTGCCTTCGTGGATGCTCAGCAGGTGGATCATGCGCGAGTTGTACTCACGCAGGAACGAGTCGACCTGCTTGTCGTTCCAGTCGTCCGGAATCGGCGACACGGCGTAGAAGGTCTTCAGGTTCTTGTCCAGCGGGCCCGGTGAATCGCAGTAGGCCACGGCCACGCCACGCTGGAATTCCGGCATCAGGATGATGTCGACCGGCGCATCGGGCAGCGTCATCAGGTCGTGCTCGCGCACGAACGCGGTGGACTGCTCCAGTGCGGCCTTGGCATCGTCGACCACCTTGTCGCGCGCCGGCTTGTCGGCGTAGGCCAGTTCCAGCGCGGCCTCGATCGCCTTCTGCTGCTGCTCGTCGGTCGGCTGCGCCGGCATTTCCGGCGCACCCGGCTTGTCCTTCAGCACGGTCTGCGCGATGCCGTACATGTCTTCGCGCACGCGCTTGAGTTCGGCACGTGCACGCTCACCGATCTCCTGGCGCGACAGCGACGAGCTCAGCGCGAACTTCAGCTTCTGGTCGTACTTTTCCGCACCGATGCGGAAATCGCCCTTTGCGTTCGGCACCAGGGTCTTGTCCAGCCAGGTCTGCTGCTCGTCCACCGCCTTCTTCAGGCCGTCGATGGCGGCCTGCAGGCGCTGCTGGTCGGCCTGTGGCAGTTCACCGATGTGTGGGGTGATGAAGGTATCGACGATGCTGAGGATGCCCTTGTTCTGCTTGGCCACCGTCTCTGCATGGATCTTCGGCACGCGGGCTGGATCCAGGTTCTCACGTGCCTGGGCGAAGATTGCCGGCAGCTTTTCCATGCGCGCGGTCGCCGACTTCAGGCGCTCCGGCAGCGGCGCGAACTCGCGGGCCATCAGGCCGTAGATCGCGCTGCCGGCGATGCCGTTGTACAGCTGCGGGTCCCACTTGCCGGACTGCAGCACTTCGGCATTCCAGATTTCCGATTGCAGCTGGTTGCGCAGGATCGCCGCATCCACCTGGTTCTCGCGGCCCAGCTTGGCCACCTCGATCTTGTCCAGTTCGCCCAGCAGCGCCTTGTAGGCGGCCACGGTCTTCTGCTGGCCGGCGGCACTCAGGTCGTCCAGTTCGCTGTCGTAGCGGTGGTCGCCGATCTGGGTGGCGCTGACCGGCGACAGCTGCATCCAGGTGTCCAGGGCGCGCTTGGACAGATCGGCGAAGGCGGCGTCGACCGCCGCGTTACCGGCCTGCTGGCTGGTGGCCGGGGTGGAACCGTTTGTCGGGGCGTCGGCCGGCTGGCAACCGGCCAGGGCGGCGACCAGGGCGAGGGCAAGAAGATGCGGGCGCATCGGCGTTCCTGTACAGGGTCAAACCCCGAGCATAGGGCCCCGCGGCTGCTTTGTCCCCGTGCCATAGGATTACCATGGGCGCAGACACGGACCCTCCAACGGAGCGCAGGACATGCAATACCAGGGAAGCTGCCATTGCGGCAGGATCGCATTCACCGTACAGGCCGAGGCGCCGATCAGCGACGTCATCGACTGCAACTGCTCGATGTGCCGCCGTCGCGGCAGCCTGCTGTGGTTCGCCCCGCGCGCGGCGTTCCAGTTGGCCACCGATCCGGCGGACGTGGCCACCTATCATTTCAACAAGGCCCATATCGACCATCACCATTGCCGTGAGTGCGGTGTCGCGCCTTACAGCGAAGCGGTGGACCCGCGCACCGGAACGCCGATGGTGGCGGTGAACGTGCGCTGCGTACCGCAGGTGGATCTGGGCACGCTGGCGGTGACTTCCTATGACGGAGCTGCACTGTGAGGCCGATGCGCGCGTGGACGCGCGTGGCGGCGATGCCGGTTCTGCTGCTTGCATTGGCAGCCTGCGCCAAACACGGCGATGCAGCGGCCGATGCGGGCGCCAGTGCCGCCGAAGCTGCCGTCGCTTCACCGGAAGGCGCATTCCTCGCCTACGAACACGACGTGCAGGTGCAGCTGGAAGCGGCGCAGATCGCACCCCGCATCCAGCAGGTGGCACAGGCCTGCCAGAGCGCGAAGTTCGGCGACTGTGCGGTGCTGCAGGTCGATCAGCGCAGTGGCGAGCAGCCCAGCGGCGAGGTCAAGGTACGCATCGCCCCGAAGGGTACCGAGCCGTTGATCGCGATGGCCGGTGAGGGGGGCACGCTGCAGTCGCGCAATACGCGCGCCGAGGATCTCGCACAGGAAGTGGCCGAGACGGCACTGACCAAGGCCCGGCTGGAAAAGGAGCACGCGTGGCTGTTGTCCTACCAGGACCGCAAGGACCTGAAGATCGAGGACCTGATGGCGATCACCACGCGGCTGTCGGAGATCGAAGCGGGCGTCGAGCAGGCCAGCAAGGATGCCGCGCAGCAGCGCCGGCGCATCGATACCCAGCTGGTGACGATCCACTTCGGAACCACGTCCGGCCAACGCAGCCGCAGCGAGATCGGTGAGGCGCTGAGCGAGTCGGGCAGCATCCTCAGCACCAGCATCGCGTTCCTGATCCGCGCTGTTGCCGCGCTGCTGCCGGTGGCAGTGTTGGCCATGATCGCGGCCTGGGGTGTGCGGGCGTGGTGGCGTCGCCGCCGTCGCAAGCTCCCGCCCAACCTGTGAGGGGAAGGCTGATGCCGGCAGCCAGCCGGCATCAGCCCTCGTCGGTCTCGTACTCGACGAACACATCCAGTTCCAGTGCCAGTTCCTGCACCGCGTCGCGCACCTTCTGCGCGGTGCTTTCATTGCCGACTTCCACTTCCAGTTCGTGGATGCCCGGGCCGATGTCATCAGACAGCCCGGCCGAACTGGAATCGTCGTCGTCCATGTGCGGCATCAGGTCGTCGGTTTCCTCGACATGTTCGATGCCGTCCAGGCCGAGCAGCAGGTCGCTGATGGCGCGGGCGTCGTCTTCGGTTCCGGTGATGCGCAGTCGCAGCATGGCCATGGCATAGGTACGTTGTGGAGTTGCCTGCAGCCTAGCCAGCGCCAGGCAAAGAACGGGTGAGGGCGCAGTCAGGCGCGTGTGGCCGGGCGTCCCAGCAGGCTGTCCGGCAATGCCGGAATCGGCGTGCGTTCGTCCTGCGCCTGCTCCAGCAACCAGTCGATGAACAGGCGCGCGGTGGGGCTGGGTGGTTGTCCTTCGGCATGCACCACGTGATACGCATAGCGCGCCTTGAGCGCCGGGCCGGGCAGGCGCACCACCTCGTAGCGCTGCAGGTAGGGTTGAGCGATGTGGGTGCGCGCCAGCACCGCACCCATGCCGTATACCGCTGCACGCATCGCATCGGTGCTGTCGGCGAAGGTGTGCATCGGCGGCAGCGGCGACGGTGGGCGCACGCCGGCGTGACGGAACCAGTCGCGCCAACCCTGCGGTGACAGGTCGGTCAGCAGTGGCAGCTCGGCGATGCGGGCCGGATCGTCCAGCGTTTCGACCCCGGCCAGCGCGGGTGAGGCCACCGGGAACAGGTAGTCGTCCATCAGATGCTGCGCACGCAGGCCCGGCCATTGGCCCAGGCCGTAGCGGATGCCGACCTCGGGCCCATTGTCGTCGTAGCGATCCAGGCCGCTGCCGGTGTGCAGCTCGATGCGGATGTGCGGATAGGCCTGGGTGAAGCGTGGCAGTCGAGGCAGCAGCCAGCAGTAGGAAAGCGAGCGCAGCGTGGTGATCCGCAGCGGCACGCTGTCGGCATCCGGCTGCAGATGATGGGCGACCGCCGCGACATCCGTGAAGGCGGCGCTGGCGGCGTCGGCCAACTGCCGGCCCTCCGCGGTCAGGCGCACGCCGCGGGCATGGCGCAGGAACAGCCGGGTCTCCAGTACCTCTTCCAGGCGCCGCACATGGTGGCTGACCGCGCTGGCCGTCAGGTGCAGTTCCTGCGCGGCCTGGGCGAAGTTCTGATGGCGCGCCGCGACCGCGAAGACGGCCAGTGCGGGGAGCAGGGAAGGGCGTAGCTGCATGGCGAGCCTCAAACCATATTTGTGGCTGGCAGCGATACTACGCGCTTGTGCGGCGGGCGTCTGCACCCGATCCTGTCTGCCTTGGCGAGAAACAGACGATGGACGGAGGCAGGGTATGAATGCGGTCCCACAGGCGGTCGAGCGCGACTGGCGCACACCGCTGGAATTGACCCTGCTGGGCGCCATCTGGGGCTGCTCGTTCCTGTTCATGCGGGTGGCGGTGCCGTCGTTCGGCCCGTTCGCGCTGGTCGAGGTGCGGCTGGTGCTGGGCGCGCTGGTGCTGCTGCCGTTCCTGTGGCGCGCCCGCGCGCAGTTCCCGCCGCGTCGTTGGCTGTGGCTGGCACCGATCGGCCTGATCAATTCGGCGCTGCCGTTCGTGCTGTTCGCCTATGCTGCCGAGCAGGCGCCGGCGGCGATCGGCGCGATCTGCAATGCGATGACCGTGCTGTTCGCCGCGCTGATCGCCTTCCTGTTCTTCGGCGAGAAGATTGGCATGCGCCGCGCCGGCGCCTTGCTGGTTGGTTTCGCCGGCGTGGTGGTGCTGGCCACCGCCAAGGTGTCCGGCCTGAGTATTGGTACCGCAGTGATCGCCGGCGCTGCGGCGTCGTTGCTGTACGGGCTGGGCGTGAACATGGTGAAGCGGCACATGACCGGCCTGCCATCGGCCGCGGCGGCGGCAGCCACGCTGTCGTGTGCCTCGCTGTGGATGCTGCCGATGGCGGTGACGCACTGGCCACAGGCCGCCATTCCGCTGAAGGCCTGGGGTGCAGCGATCGCCTTGGGCGTGGCCTGCACCGGCCTGGCATTCCTGATGTTCTATCGCCTGATTGGCCGCATCGGCCCGTCACGCGCGTCGACGGTGACGTACCTGATTCCGCTGTTCGGCGCGGCGTTTGCGTGGTTGTTCCTGGGGGAGGCGGTGACGGTACAGATGTTGGTGGCGGGGGCGTTGATTCTGGGGAGCGTGGCGGTGAGTCAGAAGGGCTGAGGCGTTGGCGTTTTGCGCGTGGCGCGTGCTGAAGGTGCTTCATTGTTCATGGGCGTCACTTTTCTTTTCGCGCGAAAAGAAAAGTAACCAAAAGAAACGCGCCGCCAGGTCGCGAGCCGCCGCGCTTCGCACGTCGGTCCCCTGCGCTTCTCGGTGAATCAGGGGACGGTGCCGAACTCGCTGCGCTCAGACATCGGCACCTCTTCGCCCCTGATTCCCCTGCGATGCTCGGTTCGCTCAAGGCGGACCCAGATCAAAGGCCACAGCTGCACCCAGTAGATCCACGCCATGCGTGGATGCTCTTGCTGTTGATCTTGACCTTCCAGTCCGCCTTGAGCGAGCCGAGCACCGCAGGTCCGGCGAGGGCGAAGAGGCGCCACGCACTTTTGTAGAGCCGAGCCATGCTCGGCTGCTCTCCGCGCCGTCCCTCGACGGGCCGAGGAGCGCAGGGTACCGGCGCGCAGCACCGGCTCGCGGTCGGCGGAACGTTTCTTTTGGTTACTTTTCTTTGCGTACAAAGAAAAGTAACGCCCATGAACAGTGAAGCACCTTCAGCACGCGCCACGTGCAGGAAGCCAGGCTCCTACCGCACCGGCACCGGAATATTGCAGAGATCGATATGCCCCGCCGGGCGCTTGTAGAAATCATCCACGCGATTGCGGCGTGCCTCTACCGTATCGGCGAAGGTCTTCGAATCGGTGCGCAGCACCTGGATCGGCGTGCGCTCGGCCACCGGCACGTCGCTGGCACGGCGGATCGACATGATCGGCGTGCGCAGTTTCGGGTCGGTGTAGAAGCCCATCGGCGCCGGGCCGCGCGGCGTCGCGCTGAGCAGTTCCATGCCCTTCAGCACGCGGCCGACCAGGGTGATGTTGCGGTCCAGCTGACGCGGTGACTGGCCGGTCACCACATAGAGTTCTGCGCCGATGCTGCTGTCTTCCTCGTTGCTGCGGCCGGCACCGAGCATCCCGTAGCAGTGCGCCAGCCAGGCCTTGCCGGCCTGCGGGTCCTGGCCGACCGGGAAGCCGTCGACGAAACCGGTCTGCGCGGCCCAGCCATCGCGGTCCGGCAGCACGCTGACCTTCAGGCCGGCGCTGGCGCGCTCGAACTCGGCCGGCAGCTTGCGCGCGGCACTGCCGAACGGCTTGGCCTTGGCTGCGTCATCGGCGTCGGCATCGCCGAACTGCACCACGAAGTTGTCCTGCGAACGGTAGATGCTGGTGCCGTCCCAGAAATGTTCGTGGGCGAAGGTCTGGATGTTGGCCACATGCCGCGGGGCGAACTGCGGTGCCAGCTCGATGATCACGCGCCCGGCGGGCAGGTCCATGTACAGCAGGTTGGCCGGGTCCGGCGTGCGCCAGTCGCTGGCCGCCGAGGCATCGAGGATCTGCTGCGGGCTGCGGTACGGGGCGGCAGCGCTGGCCAGCGAGGGCAGCAGGCAGGCCAGGGCGAGGGCGGTCAGGGCAAGGCGACGGCGGTGCGGCATGGGAACCCCGGAACATGAACGAGGCTTCGATTCTGCGTGAGCCGCGCAGCCGCGCCAACCGGCACGATGACTAACGACACATTCGCTATACCGAACTTCGCACTACTGTGGACTTCAACGTAGTGGAGGGCCGGCCATGTCCGAGGACGATGTCCACCTGAAGAAGTTCCAGAAGGAGCTCAGCGCCGGAACCGTGTCGCTGGCCCTGCTGGCGGTGCTGGCCCGGGCCGGGGAGCCGCTGTACGGCTACCTGATCGCCAAGGAGCTGGAGCGGGTGGGCGAGGGCGTGCTGAGCGGCAAGCAGAGCGCGCTGTACCCGGTGCTGCGCAACCTGGAGGGCGCCGGGCTGCTGGAAAGCCATGTGGAGCCATCCAGCAGTGGTCCGCCCCGGCGCTACTACCGCATCAATGAACGTGGCCGCGGCGTGCTGGCGCAGTGGCGCCAGGCCTGGCAGGCCACCCGTGATTCCGTCGATTCCGTGTTGGAGGGGGTACCGCAATGAACGACCCGAGCCTGGCAGGCCGCGCCCTGCCGACCACCATCCCGCAGTATCTGGCGCAGCTGCGCGCGGCGCTGGAAGGTGCCGATCCGGCGATGGTGCAGGACGCGCTGTACGACGCCGAGGAATACCTGCGCTCGGAACTGGCGGCGCAGCCCGGCCGCAGCGAGGCCGAGGTGATCGCCGACGTGGCCGGCAGCTATGGCGCGCCGGACGAAGTGGCCGACATCTACCGCGAGACCGAGGTGACGGTGAACCGCGCGCTGCGTACGCCGCGTGCGGATACCGCGCCGGTACTGCGTGCGGCGGCCGAAGCCAATGGCGTCGAGCCGGCCGCACCGCCGCCGGCGCCGGTGCAACGCTCGCTGCTGGCGCGCTTCTTTGGCGTGGTGGCCGATCCGCATACCTACGGCGCGCTGTTCTACATGCTGCTGTCGCTGGCTACCGGCATCTTCTTCTTCACCTGGGTGGTCACCGGCCTGTCGCTGTCGCTGGGCCTGCTGATCCTGATCGTCGGCATTCCGCTGACCGTGCTGTTCTTCGGTTCGGTGCGCGGGCTTGCACTGCTTGAGGGGCGGCTGGTGGAAGCACTGCTGGGCGAGCGCATGCCGCGCCGCCCGCGCTACACCGACCGCAGCCGTACCTGGCTGCAGCGCATCGGCGACATGTTCACCGACGGCCGCACCTGGCTGACGCTGCTGTACTTCGTGTTGATGCTGCCGCTGGGCGTCATCTACTTCACCATCGCGGTGACGTTGCTGTCGCTGTCGCTGAGCCTGATCTGGGCGCCGGTTGCAGCGATCTTCAGTGGTGACATCCCCGGCGTGTACATCAACGACGTGAACGTGCTGCCGATGGCGGCCTCGCCGCTGGTGGCGATCGCGGTTGCTGCGGCGGGCGCGCTGCTGCTGCTGTTGACGATGCACCTGGCACGCGGCATCGGCAAGCTGCACGGGCTGATCGCCAAGAACCTGCTGGTGCGGTTGTAAGCCGGAATCCACGCTTCGGGACGTTTGGCGGGCTTCGCTTTGGTAGGTGCCAACCTTGGTTGGCACGATCCATCAGATATCGGAATTCATGGCAGGGCGCCAACCAAGGTTGGCATCTACCAGGGCGAGTTACCCCGCCTTTCGCCGCAACGGGGTGACGTTGCTCTTCTTCTTCGCGGCCTTCGCCGCCGGTGCTTCGGCATGCGCGGCGAAGAAGTCGCGCACCTTCGGGTACACCACTTCGCGCCAGCGACGGCCGCTGAAAATGCCGTAGTGGCCGGCACCTTCGACGATGAAATGCTCACGGCGGTCCGCAGTGATGCCGGTGCACAGCGCCTGCGCGGCTTCGGTCTGGCCGAGACCGGCGATATCGTCCAGCTCGCCTTCGATGCTCAGCAGCGCGGTATCGCGGATCGCCGACGGATCGACCTTCTTGCCATTGACCACCCACTCGCCACGCGGCAGCAGGAAGTCCTGGAACACCACGCGGATGGTATCCAGGTAGTACTTGGCCGGCATGTCCAGCACTGCGTTGTACTCGTCGTAGAAACGACGGTGCGCGTCGGCGTCTTCCAGGTCGCCCTTTACCAGGTCGGTGTAGAAATCCCAGTGCGAGCTGAAGTGGCGGCTCGGGTTCATCGACAGGAAGCCGGCGTGCTGCAGGAAGCCCGGGTACACGCGGCGGCCGGCGCCGGGATAGCTGGCCGGTACGGTGTGGATGACGTTGTTCTCGAACCACGACAGCGGGTTCTGCGTGGCCAGGTTGTTCACTGCGGTCGGGCTGCAGCGCGCATCGATCGGGCCACCCATCATCACCAGCGTGCGCGGCGTCGGTTCGCCACGGCTGGCCATCAGCGAAACCGCGGCCAGCACCGGTACGGTCGGCTGGCACACGCTGACCACGTGCAGGCGTTCGACGCCCAGATGGCGGATGAACTCCTGGATGTAGGCGATGTAATCGTCCAGGCCAAACTCGCCTTCGTTGGCCGGCACCATGCGCGCATCCACCCAGTCGGTAACGTACACGCGGTGGTCGCGCAGCAGCGTGCGCACGGTATCGCGCAGCAGCGTGGCGTGGTGGCCGGACAGCGGCGCCACCACCAGCACGAACGGCTGGTTGAGCATGGTGTGCAGCTGGTCGGCTTCATTGCTGTGGCGCTTGAAGCGCAGCAGCTTGCAGAACGGCTTGCTTACTTCCTCGTGCACGACGATCGGCACGCGTTCGCCATCGACGTCGATTTCGTTGATGCCCCACTCGGGCTTCTCGTAATCCTTGCCGATGCGGTGGAACAGTTCATTGACCGCCGCCAGGCGATCAGCACCGGGCATCTGCGACCACCAGTGGCCCTGGTTGGCGAAGAACTTGGCGTTGGCCTGGGCCTGGTGCACCCAGGGGGCGAGCAGGTTGCGGGTCAGTTCGTGCAGTTGATAGAGCATGACGACCGAATATGTATGGTCATATGTTGCCGCGCAGCATATCCCATCCGGGTGTCCCGCAGGTTAAGTCGGCTGAAAATAATGAATCCGGATTCACATCCGTTCCAGCGCGGCCGCATCGCATGCCAGGGCGGGGCCGAGCCAGCAGTGCGACCCTACCGGCTGCAGGCCGTGCCGGGCCAGCGTGCGGCGGTACCAGCGTGCCGGGCGGGCCTGGAAGCCCTCGTGGTCGCCGTCAAACTCGTCCTCGGCGGCGAAGGTCTCCAGGAAGGCCACGCCGCCGGTCAGCTCTGCCACGCCGGCCAGGCCGGCGCGCAGCTCGCGATCGGGCACGTAGTGCATCACGTCCGAGCACACCAGCAGGTCGACCGGAGCGCAGGGCCGCAGCCAGGCGAAATCGCCGAAGCGGGCCAGGTGCAGGTTGCGGGTCCTGCCGTAGCGGCGCACAGCGTACTCGCTGCTGTCGAAGCCAAGGTATTCGACCTTCGGACGCAGCTTCAGCAGCGGTGCACGCCAGGCGCCTTCACCGCAGCCGATGTCCAGCACACTGCGGATCGGCCGCTCCAGGTAGTACTCGGCGTTGGCCACGGCCAACGCGACCTTGCGCGCCAGGCGGGCGCTGCCGCCGATGTCGGCACGGCGGTACCAGCGTTGGAAGTAGGCGGCGTCGTAGGTCTTGTCCATGGGGCGGTGCGCGGTCGGGGAAAACGGCGCCTATCGTACGGTGTTGCGACGCGCCATGCGTCGATGTGTCGCGGCGTACGTGCCTGCGGCGGCTTCGCCACGGCATGCGAGAATGGCCGCCAATCTACGCCAGCCGCTGGAGCGAGCGCATGCAGAGCTACTACTGGGTGAAGACCTTCCACATCGTGTTCGTGGTGGCGTGGATGGCCACGGTATTCTACCTGCCGCGCATCCTGGTGAACCTGGCCGAGACCGCAGGCCAGCAGGCCGTGACCGAGCGCCTGCAGCTGATGGGCCTGCGCCTGTACCGCTTCGGCCACTCGATGTTCGGCCTGGCATTCCTGCTCGGCCTGGTGCTGTGGCTGGGTTACAAGGTCATCCCGGATTTCCCGACCATGGTCGCGCCCGGTGGTGCCGGTTGGCTGCATGCCAAGCTGGGGCTGGTGGTGGTGCTGCTGGTGTACTTCAGCTGGATCGGCCGCCTGTTGAAGGGCGTGGCCAAGGGCAGGGAGTTGCCGTCGTCGCGCGCGCTGCGCTGGATCAACGAGATCCCGCTGCTGGCCTTCATTCCGATCGTGTGGCTGGTGCTGGCCAAGCCGTTCTGACAGTCTGTTATCCGTAGAGCCATGCTTGGCTCTACGGGTTCGCGTGATTCTTCGCCAAAGCAGAGGCATCCACGCATGGCGTGGATCTACTGGGTGCAGCTGTGGCTTTTGATGTTCAGGTCCGCCGTGAGCGAGCCGAGCATCGCAGGTGAAACAGGGGCGAAGAGGCGCCGATGTCTGAGCGCAGCGAGTTCGGCGCCGCCCCCTGATTCACCGAGAAGCGCAGGGAACCGGTGCATAGCACCGGCTCGCGTTCGGCGGCGTGTTCTTTGGTTACTTTCTTGCACGAGCAAGAAAGTAACAAGCCGATGAATCAGGCCGCTTCGTACGTGCCGTAGCTGCGCAGGCGGGTGTAGCGTTGTTCCAGCAGCTGTTCGGTGGACAGCTTGTCCAGTTCGTTCAGTTCGTTCAGCAGCACGGCCTTCAGGCGCTTGGCCATCTGGGTCGGGTTGCGGTGGGCGCCGCCGGTGGGCTCGCGCACGACCTTGTCGACCAGGCCCAGGCTCTTCAGGCGCGGCGCGGTCAGGCCCAGCTGCTCGGCGGCTTCCTTGGCCTTGCCGGCGTCCTTCCACAGGATCGAGGCGCAGCCTTCCGGCGTGATGGTCGAGTACACCGCGTATTCCAGCATCACGGTGCGGTCGCCCACGCCCAGCGCCAGCGCGCCGCCGGAGCCGCCTTCACCGATCACGGTGCAGATGATCGGCACCTTCAGTTCGGCCATCTCGATCAGGTTGCGTGCGATCGCTTCGGACTGGCCGCGCGATTCGGCGTCGATGCCCGGCCAGGCGCCAGCAGTGTCGATCAGGGTCAGCACCGGCAGGCCGAAGCGCTCGGCCATCTTCATCAGGCGCAGGGCCTTGCGGTAGCCCTCCGGCTTGGGCATGCCGAAGTTGCGCTTGATCTTTTCCTTGGTGTCGCGGCCCTTCTGGTGGCCGATCACCATCACGGAACGGCCATTGATGCGGGCCAGGCCGCCCATGATGGCCTTGTCGTCGGCGAAGGCGCGGTCACCGGCCAGCTCCTGGAACTCATCGAACATGACGCGGATGTAGTCGGCGGTATACGGGCGCGACGGGTGGCGGGCCAGCTGCAGCACCTGCCACGAGGTCAGGTTGCGGAAGATCTGCGCGGTGCGCATGCGCAGCTTGTCCTGCAGCGCGTGCACTTCCGCCTCGACATTGACCGCCGGCCCGGCACTGGCGTTGCGCAGTTCCTGGATCTTGGCTTCCAGGTCGGCGATGGGTTGCTCGAAGTCGAGGTAGTTCGGATTCATCGGAAGCCGTCGTGTAAAGAAGAGGGGAATTCTAGCCGAATGCGTGCAAACCACCCGTACGCCTTCGTCTGGAAGGCGACGGTAGCGCAGCCGGGCAGGGCGCGCCAGTCAGCTCAGGGCACCACCAGCGCGCTGCGGCCCATCAGCTGGCTGCGCTGGGAAACGAAGTCGTTGTAGGCCTCGTTGGCTTCCCGGCCCAGGCCGCTGCCCAGGGTGGCGGTGGCCGAGGTGAAGGCCATCTGCGCGTCGAAGTCCTGCTTGCGCAGGGCCTTCTGTTCATCGGCGGTGGTGGCCTTCAGCCACTGCGCGTAGACCTCGCGCAGCGGCGCGGCATGCGCCTCGAAGGCGGGGTCGAGTGCCGGCAGGCTGGCCGGGGCCGGTTCCAGGCTGAATGCCGGGGCCACGTAGCCGGCCGGCTGTTCGCGCTTGAACGCACCTGGCTCGCCCATGCCTTCCTCGACGTAGGCGATGAAATCCGGTGCCGTGAACACCTTGGCGACGATCTGGCCGCCGCTGGAATCGACGTGGGCGACCACCTTTTCCTTCGGGAAGGGTTCGCGCACGCCGTAGGTCCAGGTCTTGTCGATGAACAGTTCGTGGCTCTTCTCGAACGGGCCCTCGAAGTCGACGCCGCCCAGCTCGATGCCGGCCTTGCCGGTGCCGAAGTTCTTCAGCTTGCTCTCGTCGGTGACGTAGATCTCGCGGGCGACCACGTACTCGCTCAGGGTCGGGTTGATCAGTCCGCCGCGGCCATCGACGTAGACGATGAAGCGCACGTCGCCCAGTTTGTCGGTGTGCAGGCGGTGCTCACCGACGGCGAGCGAGATCGGGCGCGAACCCTGTGCGGCCACCGGCAGGTCCTTGCCATCGATGCTCAGCGCCAGCGGCGTGTCGGTCGGGTTGTCGATCTGGAACTCGATCTTCGACGGCGAGCAGGCGGCCAGGGCCAGAGCGGCGGCAAACGGGAACAGCAGGGTCTTCATCGGCAATCGTCCTTGATACTTGGAACGGGGAAACAGGGGGGCAGGAAAACCAGGGAGCCAGCCTCAGCTGGCCCACGGTGGGCTGTAGCGCACTTTCAGCGTGCGCACGGCCGGGTCGGCGCGCAGCGCCTCCATCAGCTTGGAATCAATGCGTACCGCGCTTTGCCCGGACACATCAAGCATGCCGGCGATGCCACCCTGCGGGCCCTTCAGCAGCAGGTCCAGGCGCAGCGGCGTGCGCCCCGGGCGATGGCGGTCGAGCAGGGCATTGATGCGCTCCCAGACCGGGCGCTGCTGGCGCAGGTCCAGGCGCAGCGACAGCCGCGTGGCGTAGTTGGCGCACACTTCGTCGAAGTCCCAGCACTGGCGGATGCGCAACGCGAAGCCGCCGTTGAATTCGTCCTCACGCAGGCCGCCCTTGACCACCAGGATGCGGTCCTTGGTCATCAGGTGGCCGAACTCGGCCATCGCATCGGAGAACGCGCTGCACTCCACCCGGCCGCGACCGTCCTCCAGCTGGATGAAGATCTGGCTTTCGCCCTTGCGGCGCACGCCGACCACCTGGCCGGCCAGCACGGTCTGCACTTCCGGGCGCCAGCGCTTCTCGCCGCCACCGCCGCCGCTGTTGGCGCTCCAGATCTTCTCCACCGAACCCAGGTCGTTGCCTACCAGATCGCGCACATCGTCGCGCCAGGGATCGAACGGGTGGCCGCTGAGGTAGAAGCCCAGCGTATCGCGCTCGCCGTTGAGGCGCTGCAGCAGCGGCCATTCTTCGGCTTCCGGCAGGTCCAGCTGGATCGAAACGGTGCTCGGATCGGGCCCGCCAAACAGCGAATTCTGCCCGGACGCACGCTCGCGTGCCATCTGGTCGGTGGCCTTGATCACTTCCGGCAGCTGCAGCATCAGCGAGGCACGGTTGCGGCCGAGTTCATCGAGCGCGCCACAGTTGATCATCGCTTCCAGCGTGCGCCGGTTGAGCTTGGCCGAGCCGACGCGGGTGCAGAAGTCCAGCAGATCCTTGAACGGTCCGCCCTTCAGTCGTTCCTCGACCACCGCTTCGCAGGCGCCCTGGCCGACGCCCTTGATCGCGCCCAGACCGTACTGGATCGTGTCCGGCGTGACCGCTTCGAACATGAAGGCCGACTGGTTCACCTTCGGCGGCAGCACGGTCAGGCCGAGGTTGCGCACCTCGTCGAGGAAGCCAACCACCTTGTCGGTGTTGTCCAGGTCCGAAGACAGCGTGGCCGCCATGAACTCGGCCGGGTAGTGGCGCTTCAGCCACGCGGTCTGGTAGCTGACCAGCGCATAGGCGGCGGCGTGCGACTTGTTGAAGCCGTAGCCGGCGAACTTCTCCATCAGGTCGAAGATCGCATCGGCCTTGGCTTCGTCCACGCCGTCCTTGGCCGCACCTTCGCGGAAGATCTCGCGGTGCTTGGCCATTTCCGCCGGCACCTTCTTGCCCATCGCGCGTCGCAGCAGGTCAGCGCCGCCCAGCGAGTAGCCGCCGACGATCTGCGCCATCTGCATCACCTGCTCCTGGTACACCATGATGCCGTAGGTGTCCTTCAGGATCGCTTCGGTGCGCGGATCGGGATAGATGATCTCTTCCTGGCCGTGCTTGCGCGCGTTGAAGGAGGGAATCAGGTCCATCGGGCCGGGGCGATACAGCGACACCAGCGCGATCAGGTCTTCGAAACGGTCGGGGCGCGCGTCCTTCAGCAGGCGGCGCATGCCCGAGGATTCGAACTGGAACACCGCGCCGGTGTTGCCGTTGGCGAAGATGTCCTTGTAGGTGGGCGTGTCGTCCAGCGGGATCGCGGCGATGTCCACCGGCGGAATGCCGGCGCGCTCGTGGCGCTTGTTGATCGCCTTCACCGCCCAGTCGATGATGGTCAGCGTGCGCAGGCCGAGGAAGTCGAACTTCACCAGGCCCACTTCTTCCACGTCGTTCTTGTCGAACTGGGTGACCGGGTTCTTGCCCAGCCCGTTCTCGTCGTGTTCGGCATACAGCGGGCAGAACTCGCTCAGCGGCTCGGGCCCGATCACCACGCCACCGGCATGCTTGCCGGCGTTGCGGGTCAGGTCTTCCAGCTGCAGCGCCAGGTCGATCAGGTCGCGGACATCGTCCTCGGTCTCGTAGCGCTGGATCAGTTCCGGCGAGGCCATTTCCGAGCTGGGGCCTTCCTTGCCCTTGCCCAGTGCATCCTTCAGGTGGATGCCCAGGATGTTCGGGATCAGCTTGGAAACGCCGTCGACCAGGCCGTACGGGAAGCCGAGCACGCGACCGGAGTCGCGCACCACCGCCTTGGCGGCCATGGTGCCGTAGGTGATGATCTGGCTGACGCGCTCGCGCCCGTACTTGCGTGCGACGTAGTCGATCACCTCGTCGCGGCGGTCCATGCAGAAGTCGATGTCGAAGTCGGGCATCGACACGCGTTCCGGGTTCAGGAAGCGCTCGAACAGCAGGTTGTACGGCAACGGGTCCAGATCGGTGATCTTCAGCGCCCACGCCACCAGCGAACCGGCACCGGAACCACGGCCCGGGCCGATCGGGATGCCCTGGTTCTTGCCCCACTGGATGAAGTCGGCCACGATCAGGAAGTAGCCCGGGAAGCCCATCTTGATGATGGTGTTGAGCTCGAACTCCAGGCGCTCGAAATACTCTTCGCGGGTCTTGCCCGGCGCCAGCGGATTCTTCTCCAGGCGCTCTTCCAGGCCGTCGCGCGACATCTTCTGGATCCAGGTGTCCAGGGTCTCGTCGTCGGGCACCGGGTAGTTGGGCAGGAAGTAGGTGCCCAGCCGCATCTCGATGTTGCAGCGCTCGGCCAGCGCCAGCGTGTTGTCGATCGCATCGGGGATGTCGGCGAACAGCGCGCACATCTCCTCGGCCGACTTCAGGTACTGCTGGTCGCTGTACTCGCGCGGGCGCTTGGGATCGTCCAGCACGCGGCCGGTGGAAATGCACACGCGCGCTTCGTGCGCGCTGAAATCGGTGGGCGACAGGAAGCGCACATCATTGCTGGCCACCACCGGCAGGCCACGCTGGCCGGCCGCCATCAGCGCGAACTGGTTGAAGGTTTCCTCGCCCTCGCGGCCGGTACGGGTAAGTTCCAGGTGCAGGCCGTCGCCGAACACGCGCTGCCAGTCGGCCAGCTGCTGCTCGGCCAGCTCATGCTTGCCGTCCAGCGCCAGGCGCCCGGCCAGGCTCTGCCGGCCGGCCAGCGCGAACAGGTTGGCGTTGCCGGCCTTCAGCCAGTCCGGATGGATGGCCACACCGCCTTCCGGGCGATGGCCTTCCATCCAGGCGCGGGTCAGCAGCCGCGACAGGCTCAGGTAGCCCTCGCGATCGCGGCACAGCAGGGTCATCCGCCACGGGTCCTGGCCTTCCTCGGCGATCAGCACGTCGGCACCGGCGATCGGCTTGATGCCCACGCCTTCGGCGGCCTTGTAGAACTTGACCAGCGCGAACAGGTTGTTGAGGTCGGTCACTGCCAGCGCGGGCAGGCCGAGCTCGACCGAGCGCGACAGCAGGTTGGCCTGCTTGGCCTTCTTCGGGTCCGCCTGGTCCGGTTTGGCCGGCACACGGATGGTGGAGTCCGCCAGCGAGAACTCGGTGTGGACGTGGAGATGTACGAAGCGGGAGTTGGACATGCCGGACCAGGTTGGAGCGCGCGGGCCCCGGGTGCTGACGGGGGAATCGTCGCCGGGGTCGGGAAGCGCTGGAGTGCCCGGTCAGGGTAACGAGGGCGGGGGGAGG